>NZ_JBFUAW010000021.1:0-116502 GCF_056406095.1 Caulobacter sp. P1_D6
CGACCCGGCCACGGGCCGGCGGCCTATGACTCCCCCCTCCGTCGGCTTCGCCGACACCTCCCCCACAGGGGGAGGGCCTATGCCCGTGGTCCCCCCAGTCGCCCTGGTCGCCACCGAGGGCGGAACCCGCCGCCTGGCCGCCGTCGACGACGCGGCCGCCGCCCTGGGCCTGCATGTCGGCCAGAAGGCCGCCGACGCCGCGGCTCTGGTTCCCGACCTGGTCACCGCCGACCACGACCCCGAGGGCGACCGCGCGGCGCTGGAGATCCTGTGCGACTGGTGCGTGCGGTTCTCGCCGGCCGTGGCCCTCGACGGGCTGGATGGCCTGCTGCTGGACGTCGAGGGCGTCTCGCACCTGTGGGGCGGCGAGGCCGCCATGCTGGACGACCTGCTGGCCCGGCTGGAACGCTGGGGCGCGCCGGCCCGCGGCGCGATAGCCGACACGCCCGGCGCGGCCTGGGCCCTGGCCCGCTACGCCAAGGGCCGCACGATCGCCCCGCCCGGCGGCCAGGGCCCGCTGCTGGCGCCCCTGCCGGTGGCGGCCCTGCGGCTGGACGAAGCGGCCCAGGCCCAACTGCCGCGCCTGGGCCTGTTCCAGGTCGGCCAACTTCTGAGCCTGCCGCGCGCTCAGCTGGCCAAGCGGTTCGGGCTGAGCACGGTGCTGCGCATCGACCAGGCCCTGGGCGCGGCCCGCGAGGCCCTGGTCTTCCGTCGCCCGGCCACCCCGTGGTTCGACCGCCTGGCCTTCTTCGAGCCGATCAGCGTCCTGTCCGACCTGGAGCGGGTGACCGGCGACATCTGCGCCCTGCTGTGCGCCCGGCTGGAGGCCGAAGGGCAGGGCGCGCGGCGGTTCGAGCTGGTGTTCCACCGCCTGGACGGCAAGGACCAGCCGGTGCGCGTGGGGCTGTCGCGTCCGGGCCGCGATCCGGCCCGGATCGCCAAGCTGCTGAAGCCGAAACTGGACACGGTCGATCCCGGCTTCGGGATCGAGGTCGTCACCCTGTGGGCGGCCGACGTCGAGCCGCTGTCGACGGCGCAACGCAGCCTGGACGCCGACGGCGGGGTCAGCCTGGAGGAGGGCCTGGCGCCGCTGGTCGACCGGTTGATCAACCGCCTGGGCGAGGATCGGGTCTGGCGCGCCGATCCCTATGAAAGCCACGTGCCGGAACGCTCGGTGAGACGCGCCGCCCCGCTGGATCCGACGCCGGAAACCGTCTGGGACCCTGACCGTCCTCGGCCGTCCCGCCTGCTGCGCCGGCCGGAGGTGATCGAGGTCCTGGCCAAGCTGCCCGACGACCCGCCGGTCCAGTTCCGCTGGCGCGGCAAGTCGCGCCGCGTGCGCCTGGCCGAGGGCCCCGAACGGATCGGCCAGGAATGGTGGCGCAAGGCCTTCGACGAGGTCGGGCCGGGCAAGGTGCGCGACTATTACCGGGTGGAGGACGAGACGGGCGAGCGGTTCTGGATCTTCCGGGCGGGGTTGTATGGCGACGGGGAGAAAGTCCCCAAGTGGTGGTTGCATGGCCTGTTCGGTTGAGCAGTCCCTCCCCCTGTGGGGGAGGCGATCGCGTAGCGATCGGTGGGGGGATATGGCTGAGGTGGGACCACTCCCCCCTCCGGCCCATTCGGGCCGCCTCCCCCACAGGGGGAGGACCTGATGGCGCGATACGCCGAGCTCCAGGCCACCACCAACTTCTCCTTCCTGCGCGGGGCCTCCCACGCCCAGGAGCTGATGCTGACCGGCCAGGCCCTGGGTCTGAGCGCCGTGGGCGTCGCCGACCGCAACAGCCTGGCCGGGGTGGTGCGGGCCTGGACGGCGGCCAAGGACCTGGAGATCCGCGCCCTGACCGGCTGCCGGCTGGACTTCATGGACGGCACGCCCAGCCTGCTCTGCTACCCGTCCGACCGCGAGGCCTTCGCCCGCCTGACCCGGCTGCTGACCGTCGGCCAGCGCCGGGCCGAGAAAGGCGAGTGCCGCCTGTTCTGGAAGGACTTCCTGGAGCACGCCGACGGCCAACTGGCCCTGATCGTGCCGCCGGCCAAGCTGGACGAGGCCTTCGAGATCGACTTGACCCGCATGGCCGGCGAGCTGCGCGGCCGGGTCTGGCTGGCCGCCAGCCGGGCCTACGCCGCCCAGGATCTGAAGCGCCTGTCGCGGCTGTCGGACCTGGCGCGCGACGCCCGCGCGCCGATGGTGGCCACCAACGACGTGCTCTATCACGGCCCCGAGCGGCGGCCGCTGCAGGACGTGATGACCTGCATCCGCGAGGGCTGCACGATCACCGAGGCGGGCTTCAAGCTGGAGGCCAACGCCGAGCGCCACATCAAGACCCCGGCCGAGATGGCCCGGCTGTTCGAGCGCTGGCCCCAGGCGGTGGAGCGCACGATGGAGATCGTCGAGCGCATCGGCTTCGACCTGGGCGACCTCAAGGAGCAGTACCCGGACGAGCCGGTGCCGCCGGGCAAGACGGCGATGCAGCACCTGACCGACCTGACCTGGCAGGGCGCGGCCTGGCGCTATCCCAAGGGGGTTCCCGACAAGGTCGCCGACCAACTGCGCGAGGAGCTGCGGCTGATCACCAAGATGGACTACCCCAACTATTTCATCACCGTGCACGACATCGTCCACAAGGCGCGGGAGATGGGCATCCTGTGCCAGGGGCGCGGCTCGGCGGCCAATTCCTCGGTCTGTTTCTGCCTGGGGGTGACGGCGATCGACCCCACCGAGCACCGCCTGCTGTTCACCCGCTTCATCTCCGAGAACCGAGGCGAGCCGCCGGACATCGACGTCGACTTCGAGCACGAGCGGCGCGAGGAGGTGATGCAGTACGTCTACGAGCGCTATGGCCGCGAATACGCCGCCATCTGCGGCACGGTGATCCACTACCGCCCGCGCAGCGCCATCCGCGACGTCGGCAAGGCCCTGGGCCTGACCGAGGACATCACCGCGATCCTCGCCAACACCGTCTGGGGCAGCTGGGGCGACGGCCTGCCCGACGAGCACATCAAGCAGACGGGCCTGGATCCCCGGAACCCGCAGATCGCCCGGGCCATCGCCCTGGCCACCGAGCTCCTGCAGCATCCGCGCCACCTGTCGCAGCACGTCGGCGGCTTCGTCCTGACCAAGCGGCGGCTGGACGAGACCGTGCCGATCGGCAACGCGGCGATGAAGGACCGCACCTTCATCGAGTGGGACAAGGACGACATCGACAGCCTGGGCCTGATGAAGGTCGACGTGCTGGCCCTGGGCATGCTGACCGCCATCCAGCGGGCGTTCGGCATGCTGCGCGCCGACCACGGCCAGCCGATCGTCGACCTGGCCGACGTGCCGGTCGAGGTGAAGGGCGTCTACGACATGCTGTCCAAGGCCGACAGCGTGGGCGTGTTCCAGGTGGAAAGCCGGGCCCAGATGTCGATGCTGCCGAGGCTCCGGCCCAACCGGTTCTACGACCTGGTGATCGAGGTTGCGATCGTCCGGCCGGGGCCGATCCAGGGCGACATGGTCCATCCCTATCTGCGCCGCCGCAATGGCCAGGAGCCGGTCGAGTTTCCGGCTCCGTCGCCGGAGCACGGGCCGCCGGGCGAGCTGGAAAGCATCCTGGGCAACACCTACGGCGTGCCGCTGTTCCAGGAGCAGGCCATGAGCCTGGCCATCGAGGCGGCCAAGTTCACGCCCGACGAGGCCGACGGCCTGCGCAAGGCCATGGCCACCTTCAAGAATCTGGGCGACCCGGCCCAGTACCGCGACAAGTTCGTCGAGGGCATGGTGTCGCGCGGCTACGAACGCGACTTCGCCACGCGGTGCTTCAAGCAGATCGAGGGCTTCGGCTCGTACGGCTTCCCGGAAAGCCACGCGGCCAGCTTCGCCAAGCTGGTCTATGTCTCGGCCTGGCTCAAATGGGCCTGGCCGGACGTGTTCTGCGCGGCCCTGATCAACTCCCAGCCGATGGGCTTCTACCAGCCGGCCCAACTGGTGCGCGACGCGCGCGAGCACGGGGTCGAGGTGCGGGCCCCGGACGTGTTGATGAGCGACTGGGACTGCACGCTGGAGCCTTCCAAGACTGTCATCCCGGACGAAGCGAAGCGAAGATCCGGGACCGACCTGGAACGCGGCGCTCAGGCGTCGGTCCCGGATCTTCGCGCTGCGCGCTACGTCCGGGATGACAGAGTTTTTCAGCCGGCTCCCGACAAGCTCTTCAACCCCGACACCCGCCCGTCCTGGAAGGCCGTCCGCCTGGGTCTATGCCAGATCAAGGGGCTGAAAAAGAAGAAGAAACCGGAGGACGCCGATCTCGACGCCGATCTCATCGTGGCCGCCCGCGACGCCGGCGCACGGGCCCCCGCCGACTTCGCCCGGGCCGGGGTCTCGCAGCGCGGGTTGGAGCTGTTGGCCGAGGCCGACGCCTTCGCGTCCACGGGGCTCTCCCGTCGCGACGCCCTGTGGGCGGTCAAGGGTCTGAAGGGCGAGGTCAAGATCGACAGCCAGGCGCCGCTGCTGGCCGGCCTGCCGCTGTTCGAGGACGCCGTCGCCTTGCCGACCATGGGGCTGCCCCAGCAGGTGGCCGAGGACTACCGCACCACCAGCCTGTCGCTGAAGGCCCACCCCTGCGGCTTCTTCCGCTCGATGCTGGAGCGGATGGGCGTGATCACCGCCGAGCGGCTGAAGGGTCTGCCCAACGGCCGCAAGGTCAGCGTCGGCGGGCTGGTGCTGATCCGCCAGCGGCCGGGCACCGCCAAGGGCGTGGTGTTCCTGACCCTGGAGGACGAGACGGGCGTGGCCAACGCGGTGGTCTGGAAGGACTGCTTCGACGCCAACCGCCGCACGGTGATGAGCGCCTCGTTCCTGATCGTCCACGGCAAGGTCCAGGCCGCCGACGGCGTGATCCACGTGGTGGCCGAGGGCTTCACCGACCTGTCGGCCGAACTGGCGCGGATGAAGGAGGACCCCGAGGGGCCGGCCCCGTCGGTGCGGATGCGGACGTCCGGCCGGCTGCAGCGGAGCCGGGATTTCCATTGAGGATTTCCCTCCCTCTCTCAAAGAGAGAGGGATTCCGACGCGCGGCTTGCCGTCTCCTCGATCGCCACCTTCGTCCCCGCCACCTTGGCCAGCAGCGCGAACAGGGCCGCCGTGTCGATCGGCTTGCGCAGCACGCCGTCGGCGCCGTCGGCCCGGTAGCGGGCGACGTCGTCGTCGAAGACGTTGGCGGTCAGCATCCAGACCGGGGTGCGGGGACGCAGGGTCGCGGTCTCGAGCTGACGAATCTGGGCCAGGGCCGCCACCCCGTCCAGCACCGGCATGTTGACGTCCATCAGCACCAGGTCGAAGGCCTCGGCCCGCCAGGCGTCCAGGGCCTGGGCGCCGTCCTCGGCGAAGACCAGCTCGACCGACGAGGCGGCCAGCAGGGCGACCAGCACCCGGCGGTTGGCGGGATTGTCCTCGGCCGCCAGCACCCGGATCGGCGCGGCTACGTGGGCCTCCGCCGCGGCGTCGGCGGCGGGCGCCGCCAGAACGTCCGCCTCGAAGGCGAACCAGAAGACCGCGCCGCGTTTGACGCCCTTGGGCGGCTGTGCGTCGCCTTCGGGAATGTCGTCAACGCCGATCTCGCCGCCCATCAGGGCCAGGTTGGCCGCGCAGATCGACAGGCCCAGCCCGCTGCCGCCCAGACTTCGTCCGCGCTCGGTCTGGTCGAAGGCGTCGAACATCCGTGGGCGATCTTCCGGCGGCACCAGCGCGCCGGCGTCGCGAACCTCGATCAGGGCGGTCAGCCTCTGGTCCTTCGCCATCCCAGCCAGGCGGACCACCACCGCGCCGCCCGACGGCGAGGCCTTCAGGCCGTTGGAGACCAGGTTGACCAGGGTCTGCTCCAGCTTGGCCTCGTCGGCCAGCAGGCCGTAGGCCAGGCTGGGATCGGCGTCCTCGAAGCTCAGCAGCACGCCGACCGCCTGGGCGTGCGCGCTCCAGACCCGCACCACCGTGCGGACCAAGCGGCGCAGGTCGACCGGCGCCAGGATCAGGGCGGCCTGGCCGGCCTGGACCTTGGTCAGGTCCAGCACGGTGTCGAGCAGGCGGGTCAGCTGGGCGCCGCCCTCCAGCACGCCCTGGGCCAGGTCGGCCTGGGTCGGAGTCAGGAAGGTGTCGCGACGCAGGGCGTGGGCGAAGCCGAGCACGGCGTTGAGCGGGGTGCGGATCTCATGGCTGGCGACGGCCAGCAGGTCGGACTTGGCGCGGCTGGCGGCCTTGGCTTCCGCCACGGCTTCGGTGAGGTCGGCGTTCTTGCGGGCCAGGTCGCGCAGGGCCTGGGCCAGGGCGCGGTCGGTCGTCTGCTGGCGCCAAGTGGCGCTCAGCACGGCGACGATGAACAGCAGCATGGCGGCCGCGTAGTGGTTGGCGGCCAGCGGCGTGTGGCGGTCGAACGCGATCCACAGCAGCGTCGCCACCGGCGGCCCGACGGCGGTGATGTAGCTGACCCTGCCGGTGTGCACGCGCAGGGCTCCGAACAGCAGCACGCAGGTCGCCAGCAAGGCGGCTTCGACCCGCATGATCGGCGCGTCCATGAGCCGGATCTTGACGGCCAGGGCGCAGGCGTTGGCCGACAGCAGGAAGACCAGGCCGATCGACTGCCAGCGCAGCCGCCGGAGCGCCACGACAGGGTCGGAATGGCGCAGCGCCACCTCCGTCGCCAGGAACAGGGCCGCGTAGATGCAGATCTCGACCGCGCCGAACAAGACCATTCGCATGGGGGTGTAGAGCGCCAGCAGAACCACGAAAACGGCGACCAGAACCAGGCGGGCGCGCACGATGCCGCGCGTATATCGAACAAACCCGTCCAGGCGGGTGACGTCCACCGTCTGTTCGAACATCCAGGCTCCCGCCGACGCAACTGATGTCCCAAGGATGAGACGGCTCGCCATTGCAAGCGTGGCGAGACAGAGCATGGGAGGCTGATTCTGGCTTTCCCGCTCGCCTCACACGCGATGTCGGGGCGACAGATTTGCCCGGATCAGACCTGGGTCTTGGCCGCGGCGGTCTTGGTCTTGCCCGTGACGGCCTGAGCGGGCGACACGGCCCGCAGCCCCTCGACCAGGGCGAACAGCTGGGTGCGGACGCTGAACTCGTCGCCGGCCAGGGCGGCGGTCTCCAGGGCGGCCAGGGCCTCGGGGGGGATCGAGGTCAGCGGCGTCAGCGGCGTGGCCTCGGTGACGCCCTCGGCCTTGGGGCGGGCGGTCTCGTTGATGTCGACCAGGGCCTCGGTCAGCTTCTCGCCGGGGCGCAGGCCGGTGATCTTGATCTCGATGTCGCGGTCGGGGACCAGGCCCTGCAGCTCGATCATCCGTCGGGCCAGGTCGATGATCTTGACCGGCTCGCCCATTTCAAGCGTCAGGACGCCGGTGGGGGGCTCCATGTCGCCGGCCGACAGGGCCACGGCCCGCAGCACCAGCTGTACGGCCTCGGGGATGGTCATGAAGTAGCGTTCGACCTCGGCGTCGGTCAGGGTCACCGGACCGCCGCGGGCGATCTGGTGCTGGAAGATCGGCACCACCGAGCCGGCCGAGCCCAGCACGTTGCCGAACCGCACGACGCTGACCCGGGTATGGGATCCGTCCCCTTCGGTACCTTGGGCGAACTGGCGGACCACGGCCTCGGCCACCCGCTTGGTCGCGCCCATCACGCTGGCCGGGGCCACGGCCTTGTCGGTGGAGATCAGGGCCAAGTGGGCCGCGCCGCAGGCCTTGGCGGCGGCGGCGACGTTGCGGCTGCCCAGCACGTTGGTGCGCACGCCCTCGCAAGGGTGGTTTTCGACCAGGGTGACGTGCTTGAGGGCGGCGGCATGGAAGACCAACTCGGGCTTCTCGGCGGCGAACACCAGGTCCAGGCGGGCGGCGTCGCGCACGTCGCACAGCACGTCGCGGCGCGGCAGGGCGGGCCAGGCCTCGCCCAGTTCGCGGTCGATGTGGAACAGGTTGGCCTCGGCGGCGTCCAGCAGGGTCAACTGGGCGGGGCCGCTGGCGGCGATCTGGCGGGCCAGTTCCGAGCCGATGCTGCCGCCGGCCCCGGTGACCAGCACCCGCTTGCCGGCCACCAGCGCGCGGACGGGCTGGGGGTCCAGCCGCACCGGCGCCCGGCTGAGCAGTTCTTCCAGGCTGATCTCGCGCAGCGCCGAACCGCCGCTTCCCGTCGAGGCCGCCATGTCCACCAGGCCCTGGCGGCGCAGCAGGCGCACGCCCTCGGTCTTCAGCCGGCCCAGGCGCTCGGTCCCGAAGGCGCTGAGCGGGCCGTCGCTGAGGAACAGCAGGGCCGACGGCTGCAGGCCGCCGTCGCGCAGCTGGGCCATGACCGCGTCGAAATCGTCGATGACGCCCAGGATGCAGACGCCGCCCAGCTCGTCGCCGGTCTCGCGGGCCTCGGGGGTCAGCACCCCGACCGGGGCGTAGCGTTCGCCCAGGGCGGCGGGCGCGCGCAGGAAGGCCTCGGCCTCGTTCGCCGAGCCGACGATCAGCAGGCGGGGCAGGGCGGGCGAGGCGGGCGCCGGGCGCAGGCGGGTCAGGGCGTCGACCAGCACCTTCTCGTGCAGGGCGCGGCGCACGATGCGCAGTCCGGCCAGCAGGGCGGTCAGCAGCAGGAAGGCGGCGGCCAGGGTGCGCAGGCCGCCCGGCTGGCGCACGTCCATCAGGCGGGCGATCAAGGCGAAGGTCAGGACCGCCAGCAGGGCCGAGCGCGCCAGGCGCAGGCCGTCGCTGGCCGCGAAGAACCGCCAGGGCGAACGCTCGACCTGGAACAGGATCTCGACCAGCAGGGCGCAGCCGGCGAACAGGGTTGCGAGGGCAAGGGCCGAAGCGGTGAAGGGCGTCGCGCCGGCGGTCAGCGCCTGGGCCGCCAGCATGGCCATGAAGGCCAGCACCATGTGCGCCGCGATCTTGCCCATACGACCCATACGCAAACTCCCGCCGCGGTCGCCGTAGAGCCGCTTCGAACGCGGCTTAGCACGCTCCGCGTGCGTCGTCGCCGGTTGAGGTGGCCGTGTCGTCGACGTCGTGCGTCAGCCCCGCGCCAAGGGCAGCAGTTGGACCACCTCGCCGACCTCCGCCGCCGGCGCGCCGGCCGGGCGCATGACCAGGCAGTCGGTGCGGGAGAACACGCCGATCAGCGAGGAGTCCTGGTCGGGGAAGGGCGTGACCATCACCCGGCCCTCGGCGTCGATGGCGCGGGCGGCGCGCATCCAGTGTTCGCGCGGGCCGGTGGCGGGCAGGGGCGCGGTCAGGACCCCGGCGCAGATCGCCAGGGCCGGATCGGCGCCGGTCAGGGCGGCCAGCAGCGGCCGCAGGAACAGCTCGGCGCAGACCAGGGCCGAGGCCGGGTTGCCAGGCAGGCCCAGCACGCGGCGGCCGTCTCTTAGCGTTCCAAACCAGGTCGGCTTGCCCGGGCGCACTGCGACGGTCTGGACGCGCAGGTCCAGGCCCAGGGTCTCCATGGCCGGCTTGACCAGGTCGTGGTCTCCGACCGAGGCCCCGCCGACGGTGACGATCAGGTCGCCCTCGGCTTCGTCGACCGCGCGGGCGATGGCGGCCAGGTCGTCGGCCTGGGCCTTCAGCTTGACGGCCTCGCCGCCCCAGGCCGTGACCAGGGCCGCCAGGCAGAACGAGCCGGACTCGAAGATCTGGTCGGGCGCCGGGGTCGCGCCGGGCGGGACCAGCTCGTCGCCGGTGGCCAGGATGGCGACGCGGGGGCGGCGCGCGACGCTCAGGTCGGCGCGTCCGGCCGCGGCGGCCAGCGACAGTCGCCAGGCGTCGATCCGCGCGCCTTCCGCCAGCAGAAGATCGCCGGACCGGAAATCGCCGCCGGCCGGCCGGATGTTGCCGGGCGGCGGGTCGCGATCGATCGTGAAGCCGACCGTGTCGCCGTCGCGTACGGCGTTCTCCTGGATCACCACCAAGTCGGCGCCGGGCGGCACGGGGGCGCCGGTGAAGATCCGCACCGCCTGGCCGGCCTCGACCGGCTGGGCGTAGGACCGGCCCGCGGCGCTCTCGCCGACGATGCGGAACCGCGCTTCGGGCAACAGGTCGGCGCGGCGGATCGCCCAGCCGTCCATGGCCGAGGCGTTGAACGGCGGCTGGTCGCGGTCGGCGGCGATCGGCGCGGCCAGCACCCGGCCGATGGCGTCGGCCAAGGCGACCTGCTCGATCCCCAGCCGCGCGGCGTCGGCCAGCATCCGGCTCCGCGCCTCCTCGACGGTCAGGTTCTTCAGTTGAAGCTCGTCGCCGCCCACACCCGCACTCCCGCAACCATGAGCCATTTGTAACGCGCGTCGCCGGGCCGCGCTGTTATGGTTTTCCGATAGCGGCCCTAGAATTGATCGGGGAGATCTTCGTGACCACCAAGCGCGACGGCGACGGCGACAGCGACAACAGCCTCCGCGGCTGGCTGAGGACCATCCTCCTGACCCTGGCCATCGTGCTGGTCCCAAGGGTGGTGCTGTGCCAGCCCTTCACCATCCCGTCCGGCTCGATGGAGCCCACCCTGCAGGTCGGCGACTACATCCTGGTCAGCAAGTATCCCTATGGCTGGAGCCGGCACTCGATCCCGCTCAGCCCGCCGCTGCCGCAGGGCCGGCTGCTGGGCCAGGCGCCCGCGCGGGGCGACATCGTGGTGTTCAAGAAGCCCAACGACGGCCGCACCGACGTGATCAAGCGGCTGATCGGCCTGCCGGGCGACAAGGTCCAGGTGGTCGAGGGCGTGGTTCGGATCAACGGCCGCCCCGTGCCGCGCGAACTGGTCGAAACCTCGGTCGAGGCCCCGTTCGGCGAGGCGATCCCGGTCGGCCGGTTCAGGGAGACCCTGCCGGGCGGCAAGACCTATGTCACCAACAGCTGGGGCTCGGGCACGCCCGGCGCCAACACCGGGGTCTACACGGTGCCCGAGGGCTGCTTCTTCGTGATGGGCGACAATCGCGACAACAGCCTGGACAGCCGTTTCGACGCCGGCGCGATCCCCAAGGGTCAGTCGGCCTGCGCCTGGGACGGCGCGCTGGACGCCTATCTGCCGCCGGAACTGGGCATGGGCTACATCCCCGCCGACGACCTGGTGGGCCGGGCCGAACTGGTGGTGGCCTCGATGAGCCCGGGGGCGAGCGTGCTCCAGCCCTGGACCCTGGTCAGCCACATGCGCTGGGACCGGACGTTCAAGCGATTGGGGGGCGGCGCTAGCTAAACCTCAGTTGTCATCCCGGGCGTAGCGAAGCGAAGACCCGGGACCGCCGGAAACGCCGAGTTCACGCGTCGGTCCCGGATCGGCGCGCTTCGCGCTTGTCCGGGATGACAACGATAGAGATGAAGGACGTTTAGTCCCTTACCCCACGAAGGCCCGCTCGATCACGAAGTCGCCCGGCTCGGCGTTCGAGCCTTCGACGAGGCCGTGGGCTTCCAGCAGGGCGGCGGTGTCCTTGATCATCGCCATCGAGCCGCACAGCATGGCGCGGTCGTGCTCGGGGTCGAACTTCACCTGCTCCAGGCCGAGATCGGCGAACAGCCGGCCGCTCTCGATCAGGTCGGTGAACCGGCCCTGGCGCTCGAACGGCTCGCGGGTGACGGTGGGATAGTAGACGAGCTGGGCCTTGGCCTCGTCGCCGACCAGCGGGTCGTCGTGGATCTGCGCGGTGAACAGGTCGCGATAGGCCAGCTCCTGCACCTCGCGCACGCCGTGGGCGACGATCACCTGCTCGAAGCGGCTGTAGGCGTCGGGGTCGCGAGCCACCGACAGCCAGGGCGCCAGGCCCGTGCCGGTGCCGAACAGGAACAGGCGCTTGCCGGGGCGCACGGCGTCCAGCACCAGGGTGCCGGTCGGCTTCTTGCCCAGCAGGACCTGGTCGCCTTCCTTGATCTGCTGCAGGCGCGAGGTCAGAGGCCCGTCGGGCACCTTGATCGAGAAGAACTCCAGCTCTTCGGCGAAGTGCGGCGAGCCGATCGAATAGGCGCGCAGGATCGGCTTCTTCTCGCCCAGCTCCTCGCGGGGCGGCAGGCCGATCATCACGAACTCGCCCGAGCGGAAGCGGAAGCTGGCCGGGCGGGTGATGGCGAAGCTGAACAGGCGGTCCGTCCAGTGCTTGACCCACAGCACGGTCTCGGTGTGCCAGGCGGCTTCCTTGGGAGCCGGGGGGGCGGACGCGGGAGCGGTGGTTTCGATGGCCGTCATAATGTGCGTTTCAAGTCCTGGACGCGCGGCGGACCGCGAGGTTCGAAAGATGGCGCCGCCACGGCCCTGAAGCGACTGCGTCTCATGTGAGCACAGGCGCGTGGATGTCAACTTTGGTGGTCTGAAAGGGCTTTGAGAAAATCTTCCCCAAAAGCGTCAAAATGGCGGGCGCCTGTTTTTTGAACCGTGTCAAAATTGTGATTGCCGCCTCCCGAAACGGGGCGCACTCTTCCTCTTGTTTCCACGTCGCAAGACGACGCGGGGGCCAATGATACGGAGGAACGTATGCGGGTAAGGTTCGTAAAGGCCGCCGCGGCGGCCAGTCTGTTAGCGTTAAGCGTAGCTGCCTGCGGGCAGGAAACCGGAAGCTCAGCTCAACAAGCCCAACAGGTCTCCCTGGAAGGCAAGTCGGTCACGGCCTCGGGCTGCGTCCGGCCCGTGGAATCGACGTCGTGCATGGTGGTTCGCGGCCCAGGCGGCGGCTACTACGACATCTCCGGGGCGGCTCCAGCGCCGGATCCCACCAAGGGCGTGGCGATCTCCCTTCAAGGACGCGACCTGGGTGAGAACACCCAGTGCGGCCGCAAGCTCGCGGACGTGAAGTGGTCGTACCTGAACATCCAATGCGCCGCCCTTACCCCGGCGCCCGCGCCGGAAGCCGAAAAGGCCGGCTAGTCAACGCTAGGCTTCGCCGGAGCCCGGATCCGTCCGGGTCTTCGGCGAGTCGGAGCTTTTCTCCGCGCCGCGAGGCTCGGTCGCGGGGCGTGGGGCCTTGCCGCCGTCGCGGTCGGCGCCTTGGTCCGTGCCTTGCGCCGGACGCTGGTTCTCGTTCTCCACCTCGCGGTTCGAAGGCCGCTCCGGGTTCGGGCTGGCGGATGTCGGCATGGCGCGTTTCCTCCGGACTTTGGCTTGACGCCAAGGCCTAACGCGTCGCGCCGACGGCTGATCCTTCGGAACCGGAGCCATCGAATGCGCGGATCGCGCTCCGGCCGCTTGCCGGGCTCGAACGACCCTGCTAAACGACGCGGCTCTGGCGATGAGACCAACGCGCTGGCGGGCTTCAAAGAGCCTACCGGCGCGATGTTCATTGTCGGAAAGCCGGAATCTCCGCTAAGGGGATCGCGGTTCCGCAGGAGTGTAGCTCAGCTGGTAGAGCATCGGTCTCCAAAACCGAGGGTCGTGGGTTCGAGTCCCTCCACTCCTGCCACTATATGTCATCGGTCACCCCGGCTTTCGGGCTGACCTATCGAAAGTCGCGAGCCTCTTAAGTCATGGCCAGGAAACCGGGTTCTAGCCCGTCTGCGATCAAGAACCGCGCCGCGAAGACGGCCGCGGCGCTCGCGCCCGCCGGTCAGGCGTCGACCGCCGCCGCCAAGGCTCCGGCCGCGCCGAAGAAGCCGTTCAATCCGCTTCGCTTCGCGCAGGAAGTCCGCGCCGAAGCCCGCAAGATCACGTGGACCACCCGCAAGGAGACCTGGATCACCTCGGTGATGGTCTTCATCATGGTGGTGCTGGCTTCGCTGTTCTTCACCTTCGCCGACTGGATCCTGGGCCTGGGCGCCAACCTGCTCCTCAAGATCGCCGCGGGATAAGAAACATCATGAGCACCGAAACCGCGTCCAATCCGAACCACAAGTGGTACATCGTCCACGCCTACTCGAACTTCGAGAAGAAGGTGGCCGAAAGCATCCGCGAACAGGCCAAGAGCCACGGTCTGGAAGACAGCTTCTCCGAAATCCTGGTTCCGACCGAGGACGTCGTCGAGATCCGTCGCGGCCGCAAGGTCAACGCCGAGCGCAAGTTCTTCCCCGGCTACGTGCTGGTGAAGATGAACCTCTCGGACGAAGCCTACCACCTGATCAAGAACACCCCGAAGGTCACGGGCTTCCTGGGCAGCGCTTCCAAGCCGCAGCCGGTCTCCGAAAAGGAAGTCCAGCGCATCATCGGCACGATCGAAGAGGGCGTCGAGCGTCCCAAGACCGTGGTGCTGTTCGAGGTCGGCGAGAACGTCCGCGTCACCGACGGTCCGTTCGCCAGCTTCAACGGCTCGGTCGAGCAGGTCGACGAGGAGCGGGCCCGCCTGCGCGTCACCGTCTCGATCTTCGGTCGCGCCACCCCGGTGGAACTGGAATACAGCCAGGTCGAAAAGATCGCCTAAGGGCGGCCTGATCGCCGAAGCTTCGAAAACCCCGCGTCGGAAACGGCGCGGGGTTTTTGCTGTCCGGAGCGCCGGGCGAGGGTTGACGCCTCATCTTTAATATAGCCAATTAGCAATATAGCTATGAGGCAATCCACGATGCTCGCCGCCCAACCCCAGCAGCTGGACCTGGTGTTCGCCGCCCTGGCCGATCCCACCCGGCGGGCCATCCTGGCGCGGCTGGCCCAGGGCGAGGCCACGGTCAACGACCTGGTGGCGCCGTTCGCCCTGGCCCAGCCGACCATCTCCAAGCACCTGAAGGTGTTGGAGGGCGCGGGCCTGGTGTCGCGCGGCCGCAGCGCCCAGTTCCGCCCCGTGCGCCTGGAGGCCGGCCCCCTGGCCAGCGTCGAGCAATGGGTCGGCGGCTACCGCCAGTTCTGGACCCAGAGCCACGACCGCCTCGAGGCCTATGTCAAAATCCTGCAAGCCGAGGAGACCTCGCATGACGCCCCCCACGAAGACTGAGTCCGAAACCGATCGTCAGATCATCATCGTCCGCCAGTTCGACGCCCCGGCCCGCGTCCTGTTCCTGGCCTACAGCAAGCCCGAGCACCTGAAGCAGTGGTTCGGTCCGGTGGGTTGGCCGCTGACGCGGTGCGAGATGGATTTCCGGGTGGGAGGGCTCTACCGCTTCGCCATGACCGGCCCCGACGGCGCCGAGGGCCCGCTTTTCGGCGGCGAGTATCTCGAGATCGAGCCCGGCAAGCGGCTCGTCTACACCAACGGCTTCGAGGCGCCGGGTTCGCCGCGCTTCGAGGTGGCCATCACCTTCGACGAGGCCGGCGGCAAGACGACCCTGACCATGGTCTCGACCTTCGAGTCCAAGGCCGTGCGCGATCAGTATGCCGAGCTGGGCTTCAAGGAGGGGACGAACTCGGGCCTGGATCAGCTGGCCGGCGTGGCCGCGGCGCTGCAGGCGAAGGCGGACTGAGGCGGATCTGGGGACGCACACTCATGGCAAGGCCTCGCCAAATGTCGTGAAGACTCAGGTGTGAGTGTGTGTCCCCGCCCGTGGGCTAGGCGGCGCCGCGCAGCACCTTGATCAAGGCGGCCAACTCCTCGTCCGCCAGGCCTCGCGCCTCGGCCTTGCGAAGCCAGGTGCTGACCAGGTTGGGCACGGCGTCGTCGAGGCCCAGGTCGCGCGAGCTGGCCAGGATACGCTCGACCGCCGAGATCGAGATGCGCAGCGGGCTTTCGCTGACCGTGAAGTCGCCGGATTGGATCACGCGGCCTTCGTGGGCGAAAAACGCGCCGAACGAGGGCGAGATGTCCTCCACCAGCTTGCCGTAGGCGGCCACGTCGATGCCGACGGTCTCGGCGATGCGCGCGCCGTGCAGGAAGCCGGCATAGGCCCCGTAGACATAGGACAGCGTCGCCAGATCCATGAAGGCGGCGGCGTCGATCCGCTCGCCCACCCGCACCAGGTTGCCGCCCAGCACGCGGAGCACGGGTTCGACGGCGTCGATATCGCCGGACGCGCCAGAGACGAGGATCGGCGTGTCCGGCTGGCCCATCTGGCTGGGCGCCGCCTGGATCGCGCCGTCGACATAGCGGCCGCCGGCCGCGGCGACGCGCTGCTCGAAGGCGCGTGCGGCCTCGGGGCCGCTGGTGCCGAGATTGACGATCAACCGGCCGGCCAGCGCCTGGCTGACGCCCTCGGCCGAGAGGACGGCGTCCGTGGCCGCGTCGTCGTAGAGGATCACCAGCGTGACCGGGCTGGCGGCGATGGCCTGGGCCGGACCCGAAGCCGCCTTCACCCCGCTGGCGGCCAGCGCGCGGGTCTTGTCCGGCGAGCGGTTCCAGGCCGTGACGGAATGGCCCGCCGCGACAAGGAGTTTGGCCAGGACCACGCCCATCTGGCCCAGTCCGATCAAGCTGACGTCCGACATTTGCGTTTTCTCCGATGCAAATCCGTTGGACGTCGGAAGTGGGGAGGCTACCTTCCCAACCGCAAGAACTCACCAATTTGTCAGGTACTTACCAAATGGTTAGTCATGGAGCGGCGGCGACGCCGAACTACGCCTGCGGCATCGGCCCGGCGTTCGCGGTGATCGGCGGCAAGTGGAAGGCCGCCCTGCTGTGGGAGCTCCGCGACGGCCCGCTCCGCTATGGCGAACTCAAGCGCCGTGTCCGCGGCGTGACCGAGAAGATGCTGATCCAGCAACTTCGGGAATTGGAGCGGGATCAGCTGGTGACGCGTCACATGTTTCCGCAGGTTCCGCCGCGCGTGGACTACCAGCTGACGGATTGGGGCGAGCGGCTGAACGCGGCCCTGGCGCCGATCGCCGACTGGGGAGAGGCCTACGCCAAGGCGACAGGAACCTACCCCGAAGCGTGACCTCAGGCCTCCTCGAACGCCGACAGGATGGGGCAGGGGCCGGCGGTGGTCTCGCCGCAGGCTCGGGCCAGGCGCTTGAGCGCATCGCGGGCCGTCTCCAGCTCGGCGATCCTGGCGTCCAGGGCGACGATGCGCTCCAGGGCCAGGCCGCGGGCCCGGGCGTGGTCGTCGCCGGCGTCCAGGGCCAGCAACTCGGCGACCTGCTCCAGGGTGAAGCCGGCGGCCTGGGCCGCGCGGATGAAGCGCAGGCGACGCACGTCGGCCTCGCCGTAGCGGCGCACGACGCCGGCCGAGCCGCCGCCCTCGGGCCGGGCCGGCTGGTCCAGCAACCCGCGCCGCTGGTAGTAGCGCACGGTCTCCACGCCCACCCCGCCGGCCTTGGCCAGTCCCGCGATCGTCGTCGTCTTCATGTCTTGACTCCGTACCATGGTACGGAACCCATATGAGCGGGGTCCCGTTCTCGGGCAAGCCGGAGAGACCCTCGCGATGACCGCCGCCGCCAAGACCCCGCCCCGGACCGCCGTCCTCTATCGGATGGCCACCGCCCAGCACCTCTGCCCCTGGGGGCTGCGCGCCAAGGACCTGCTGCGTCGCCAGGGCTACGCCGTCGAGGATCACCTGCTGACCACGCGCGAGGCGATCGACGCCTTCAAGGCCGCCCACGAGGTGGCGACCACGCCCCAGACCTTCATCGACGGCCGGAGGATCGGCGGCTACGATGACCTGCGCCGCCACTTCGGCAAGCCAATGCGCGACCCCAAGGCCAAGACCTACACGCCGGTGATCGCGGTGTTCGCCGTCACCGCCCTGATGGCCCTGGCCGTCAGCCGCGCCGCCACCGGCCAGGCCCTGACCCCGCAAGCCCTCCAGTGGTTCATCGCCTTCTCGATGTGCGTGCTCGGTATCCTGAAGCTGCGCGACGTCGAGACCTTCGCCACCATGTTCCTGGGCTACGACCTGCTGGCCCGGCGCTGGCTGCCCTACGGCTACCTCTACCCGTTCGCCGAGGTCGGGGCCGGGGTGCTGATGATCGCCGGCGTCCTGACCTGGCTGTCGGCGCCGGTGGCGCTGTTCATCGGCGGCGTCGGGGCGGTGTCGGTGTTTAAGGCCGTCTATGTCGACAAGCGGGAGATGAAGTGCGCCTGCGTCGGCGGCGACAGCAATGTGCCGCTGGGCTTCGTCTCGCTGGTCGAGAACCTGATGATGGTGGTCATGGCG
This sequence comes from Caulobacter sp. P1_D6, assembly GCF_056406095.1. Lineage (NCBI taxonomy): Bacteria > Pseudomonadati > Pseudomonadota > Alphaproteobacteria > Caulobacterales > Caulobacteraceae > Caulobacter > Caulobacter sp. P1_D6. Next base: position 17,938 of record NZ_JBFUAW010000021.1, read on the forward strand.
CTCTGGATGCTGGCGATGTAGCGGCCTTTACGCCCCGCTTACGCCGGCGGCGCGGAGTCGAATGGAGCCCTTACGCGGTTCGGCGCGACAAGGACGGGTGTTTCCCAGACTGGAACCCGTCCGATGTCCGTCTTCCACTGCAAGCTCGCCTCCCTGGCCCTGGCCCTCGCCGCGGTCGGAGGCTTCGTCCTGCTGCTGATGCTCGCCGCCCAGCATCCGCACGAGGCGCCGCTGCTGCGCATCCTGGCCTTCCTGTGGCTGATCGCGGCGGGCGCGTCGAAGCTGGTCTTCGACCTGACCGAGGCGGTCGGGCGCGAGGAACGGCCCAAGCCGTTGCGCCGCGCCAAGGAATAGCGAGGATGCGCCCGCCCGCCGCCGCTTCCAGGACCCGACCATGATCGACCTCGCGATCCGCCCCGTGACCCGCGCGGACCACGAGCAGTGGCTGTCGTTGTGGGATGGCTACAACGCCCACTACGGCCGCTCGGGCGACACGGCGCTGGATCCGGCGGTCACGGCGATGACCTGGTCGCGGTTCTTCGACGCCTACGAACCGGTCCATGGTCTGGTCGCCGAACAGGACGGCCGCCTGCTGGGCCTGGCGCACTACCTGTTCCACCGCAGCACCATCTCGATCGAGCCCAGCTGCTACCTGCAGGACCTGTTCTCGACGCTCGGCGCGCGCGGCAAGGGCGTCGGTCGGGCGCTGATCGAAGCGGCCTACGACGCGGCCAAGGCGGCGGGGGCGAGCCGGGTCTACTGGCAGACCCACCAGACCAACACCACAGCCATGCGGCTGTACGATCATGTGGCCGAGAAGTCCGGGTTCGTCGTCTATCGCAAGCTGCTCTGACGTCTTCCGCGCTGGAAGGCGCTACCTCGCCCGCAGCCCCGCCATCATCACGCTCAGCAGCCGCCGCGCGCCGGCGTCCCAGCCAGGCTGCTCGTAGCCGATGCTGAGGCCGCTCATCATCCTGAGGATGTCCTCGAAACCGATGTCGGGCCGGATGTCGCCGGCGGCGCTGGCGGCTTCGGTCAGGCGCTCCAGGGTCGGCAGGATGGTCGCGCCCGAGCTGGCGTAGAGCTTCGAGCCTTCGCCGGGATCGGCGCGCAAGGCCGGAGCCACGACCCGCTTGGTGGCCATGTAGTCGATCAGCAGGTTCAGCCAGGCCTCCAGCGCTTCGCCGGCGGCGCGCTCCGCCAGCAGGGCGTCGGCCGAGGCGGCGAGTTGCTCGATCTCCCGCGCGTAGACGGCGGCGATCAGGGCCTCCCGCGTCGGAAAGTGGCGATAGAGCGTGCCGATGCCGACGCCGGCCCGCCTTGCGATCTCCTCCAGCGGCGCTTCGGCGCCCAACGCGGTGAAGGCCGTCTTGGCCGCCGTCAGCAGGAGGTCGCGGTTTCGCAGGCTGTCGGCGCGGGGCTTGCGGGCCTTGATTTGGGAATCTTCGGGCATCGGCCTTGAAAAACGGAGGGTGCCTCCGAATATGTATCCGGAGCCTTCCTCCATTTAATCTCCCCGGCGGGCTCGGACAACAACCCTGCAAGGGAATCGAGAGTCATGAGCGAACAATTCGGCGCCAAATCCACCACCGACGACGTCCTGGCCGGCGTCGATCTGACGGGCAAGCGCGTCCTGGTCACCGGCGTTTCGGCCGGGCTGGGCGTGGAGACCGCCCGCGTCCTGGCCGCCCACGGCGCGGACGTCGTCGGGGCGGCCCGCGACCTGGCCAAGGCCGAAGGCGCGACCGCCGTCGTCCGCGAAGCCGCCGCCAAGAGCGGTGGTTCGCTGTCGCTGGTCGAGTTGGACCTGGCGAACCTGAAGAGCGTCCGCGCCTGCGCCGACGCCCTGGTCGCCGACGGCAAGCCCTTCGACCTGGTCATCGCCAACGCCGGGGTGATGGCCCCGCCGTTCGGCAAGACCGCCGACGGCTTCGAGACCCAGTTCGGCACCAACCACCTGGGCCATTTCGTGCTGATCAACCGCATCGCCAGCCTGCTGAAGGCGGGTTCGCGCGTGGTGTCGCTGGCCTCGTCGGGCCACCGCTTCTCGGACGTGAACCTCGAGGACCCGAACTTCGAGACCACCGAATACGTGCCGTTCGAAGCCTATGGCCGCTCCAAGACCGCCAACATCCTGTTCGCCGTCGAGTTCGATCGCCGCCACAAGGATCGCGGCGTGCGGGCCGCGGCCGTCCATCCGGGCGGCATCCAGACCGAACTGGCCCGGCATCTGGACCCGGCCTTCATCCAAGGCTGGATCGACCAACTGAACGCCCAGGCCGCCGCCGCCGGCCAGCCGCCCATCGAATGGAAGACCATTCCGCAAGGCGCGGCCACCAGCGTCTGGGCGGGGGTGAAGGCGCCGGTCGAGGAGGTCGCCGGCCGCTATAGCGAGGACTGCCACGTGGCCGAACTGGTCGACGATGCTTCGCAGATCCGCGCCGGCGTGCGGTCCTACGCCCTCGACCCCGCCCGCGCCCAGGCCCTGTGGGCGCTGAGCGAGCGGATGGTCGGCGAGAGTTTCTAGGGCCTGTCGGCATCCAGCGCTGGCCCTCGTCCTTCGGAGGACGGGGGCCATTGCCGCTCCCCGGTCCTCGGGTCAGGCGCGGCTCGCGAAGTAGTGGTCCCACATCGTGTTGCGAAACAGACCATGCGGATCGCGCCGGCGTTTCGCGGCGATGAAGCGCCCGAGGTTGGGATAGGCGCGATCCAGCTGGTCGGCGCGCGCATGCAGGCGGTAGGGCAGGTAGAAGGATCCGCCGTGCGCGATGGCGCGATCGATCAAGGCCTGGGTCACGGGCCGCATCTTCGCGTCGGCCTCGATCGTCTTCGGCTGGGAGAAGGACATGACCGCCGCCACGCGCTCGGTGGGGGCGAAGGCCATGACGCTGACGGGATCGGCGGCGATGTAGCGCAGGGTGACGTTGAGAAGCTCCGCGCCGGACTTCGGGATGATGTCGCGGCAATCGGCCAGGAAGCCGCCCAGGTTCGCGGGCGGAAGGAAGTACTCGTGGAGGATGTCGGTGCGATGCGGGTTCCGCTCCGAGAGATCGCTGACCGGCGAACTGATCAAGGTGTTGCGGGTGGTGAGCTTCGGATCGAGTTCGGGCTTCAGCACCGTCTCGGCGTACCACCGGGCGCGCTTCCAGGTCTCGGAACCGATCTGAGAGCGATAGACCTGCCGCGTCAGGCCCGAGAGTCGGTCCGGCTCGCTGGATAGGCGCGCCGGCGGCCCTTCGACCTGCTTGTAGGTGACCAGAAGCGTGTCCTGGAAAAAGTTGCGCCGCGCCACGGACAGACGGCCATAGCCCATGGCGACGCCCGGGGCGTGCAAGGCCTTCACGAAGCGCGGCCCGAACTCCGCCGCCGGCATTTGCGCATAGCTGGGCGTCAGGCGGGTGTTCGCCGCCATCTCCACCTCGAAATCCAGGAGCACGCCGAACAGGCCGTAGCCGCCCATGGCCAGCCTGAAGAGCTCCGACTCCACGCTCGGCGAGCAGCGAACGACCTCGCCGTCCGCCAGCATGATTGTCGCGCCGCGGACCGTGGACCCCATGGGACCCAAGGGCGCGGCCCAGCCGTGGGCGTTGACCGAAAAGGCGCCGCCGAGGGTGAAGTCGCTGTTGGCCTGGGTGACCTTGGGCGCGAAGCCGACGGGGTCCAGCGCGGCGATCACCTCGCGCCACCGCGTGCCGGCGGGCGCGCGATAACTCATCGCCCTGGCGTTCGGGGCGCACCATCCCTGGTCGAAGGTGATCGCGGTGCTGTCGCGCGAAAGGCTTTGTCCGCCCATGGAGTGCCGGGCGCCGCCCACGCAGACGGGGCGATTGTCTGCGGCGGCCGCTTTCAGTTCCCGCCGCAGGGCGTCGACGAACGCGCTGTCGTGGCTTCGAGGGCGCAGGTGGCGGGCGACCCGGGTCGCATCCAGACCGCTGGCGTCGTCGAGGACGATCGGCGGCGTCGCCGCCTTGGCCGCTGTCATGGCTGAGGCGATGGGAGCCGCGAGCGTCGCGGCGACCGCCCCCTTGAGCGTTGCGCGACGCGAAAGTCTCCCAGACATCGGCGTCGCTCCAGCCCCGGCAAGTGGCGCAAGCTTAGCCGACCGATCACGGGCGTCGAGCGTCTTGGCGCGCCGCCCCGTGCTAGACTCCCCGCATCCCACCTGCTACATGCCGCGCCTCGCTCCAGGACCCTGTCCCGGGGCGTGCTCGTCGTTATGGCGAGATCAAATCCGTGGAAGGGACGCCAAGCCCGCACCACGGCCAACCAGCGAAGGCCGTTAGCTCGGCTTTCTTGAGAGGATACAATGGCTAAGAAGATCCTGGGCTATATCAAGCTCCAGGTGAAGGCCGGCTCCGCCACGCCTTCACCGCCCATCGGCCCCGCACTGGGCCAGCGCGGCGTCAACATCATGGGCTTCTGTAAGGAGTTCAACGCGCGCACCGAGAACGTCGAAAAGGGCACCCCCCTGCCGACCGTGATCACCGTGTACCAAGACAAGTCGTTCACCTTCGTCACCAAGACGCCCCCGGCGACGCACTACTTGAAGCAGATCACCGGCCTGAAGTCCGGCGCCAAGCTGACCGGTCGCGAGACCGTCGGCGAAGTGACCCGCACCCAGCTGCGCGAGATCGCCGAAAAGAAGATGAAGGACCTGAACGCCAACGATCTCGAGGCCGCGGCCAAGATCATCGAAGGCTCCGCCAAGGCCATGGGCCTGAAGATCGTGGAGGCCTAAGACCATGGCCAAGCAACCCAAGCGCATTCAAGCCTGGACCGGCGATCGTGAAGCCGCCCACGCCGTCGCCGACGCCATCGCCCTGGTCAAGGCCAACGCCAAGGCCAAGTTCGACGAGTCGATCGAGATCTCGGTCAACCTCGGCGTCGATCCGCGCCACGCCGACCAGCAGGTCCGCGGCGTCGTGAACCTGCCGTCGGGCACCGGCCGCGACGTCCGCGTCGCCGTCTTCGCCAAGGACGCCAAGGCGGCCGAAGCCACCGCGGCCGGCGCCGAACACGTCGGCGCCGAAGATCTGTACGAAAAGATCGCCGGCGGCTTCATGGACTTCGATCGCGTCATCGCGACCCCGGACATGATGGCCCTGGTCGGTCGCCTCGGTAAGGTGCTGGGCCCGCGCGGCCTGATGCCGAACCCGAAGGTCGGCACCGTGACCCCGAACGTCGGCCAAGCCGTGAAGGACGCCAAGGGCGGCGCCGTCGAGTTCCGCGTCGAGAAGGCGGGCATCGTCCACGCCGGCATCGGCAAGGTCTCGTTCACCGACGAAGCCCTGCTGCTGAACGTGAAGGCCATGGTCGACGCGCTCAACAAGGCCAAGCCGACCGGCGCCAAGGGCATCTACGTGAAGCGTATCGGCCTGTCGTCGACGATGGGTCCGGGCTTCAAGATCGACGTCGCTTCGATCAACGCCTAAGCCTCACGGCCTAGACTATGCGAGCGGGCGCTGGAGCGATCCAGCGCCCGCTTTGCGTTTGGGACCCTATAAGAGCGATAACCTCTTCTCGCTGACGGACATCCAGCCCGCGTGACCGACCCCCAAGTTCTCGACGTCGCCGTGATCGGCGGCGGGCCGGCCGGGCTGATGGCGGCCGAGGTGCTGAGCGGCGCCGGGCTGTCGGTGGCGGTGTTCGAGCGGATGCCGACCCTGGGGCGCAAGTTCCTGATGGCCGGGCGGGGCGGGTTGAACCTCACCCATTCCGAGGGCTTCGAACGGTTCGCCGGGCGCTACGGCGCGGCGAGCGCGCGGTTGCGGCCGATGCTGGAGGCGTTCACGCCGACCGACCTCGTAGCCTGGGCCGAGGGGCTGGGGCAGGCGACCTTCGTAGGCACCAGCGGCCGGGTGTTTCCCAAGGCGCTGAAGGCCTCGCCGTTGCTGCGGGCCTGGATCGCGCGGCTGGAAGGGCAGGGCGTGGCGCTGAACCTCCGCTCGACCTGGACCGGCTGGAACGCGGCCGGCGACCTGACCTTCGATTCCGCCGAGGGGACTCGAACGGTGCGGCCCCGCGCCACGATCCTGGCCCTGGGCGGGGCCAGTTGGACCCGGCTCGGCTCGGACGGCGCCTGGGCGCCGCTGCTGGCCGCGCGCGGCGCGGAAATCGCGCCGTTCCGACCGGCCAATGTCGGCTTCACGGTGGCGTGGAGCGAGGTGTTCCGCGAGCGGTTCGCCGGTTCGCCGCTGAAGAACGTCGCCCTGGGTTTTGAAGGACAGGTCTCGCGCGGCGACGCCCTGGCGGCGGGCTACGGGCTGGAGGGCGGGGCGGTCTACGCGCTGTCGGCGGCTCTGCGCGACGCGATCCAGGCGAGGGGCTCGGCGAGGCTGGAGATCGACCTGCGGCCCGACGTCTCGCTGGAGCAGTTGACCGCGCGCCTGTCCAAGCCGCGTGGCGGGCAGTCGCTGTCGAGTTGGCTGCGCAAGGCCGTCCATCTGTCGCCGGTCGAGATCGGCCTGCTGCGCGAGGCGCACGGCGTGGCCCTGCCGGTCGCGCCCGACGCCCTGGCGGCGGCGATCAAGGCCGCGCCGATCGTGCTGACCGGCGCCCAGGGACTGGAGCGGGCGATCTCGTCGGCGGGCGGGCTGGGCTTCGACGCGCTCGACGGGCTGGAACTGGAGGCCGCCCCCGGCGTGTTCGTGGCCGGCGAGATGCTGGACTGGGAGGCGCCGACCGGCGGCTACCTCCTGCAAGCCTGTTTCGCGACGGGCGTGGCGGCGGCGCGGGGGGTGGTGGAGCGGTTGGCCCCTACTTCATCGCCCCTCTGATCTTCGCGGCCACCGCCTCGATCGCCTTCGGATCGCCCTTCTCGTTCTCGACGAACATCAGCGGCTTGCCGGCCGTGCGCGGGATGACGTGGATGTGCAGGTGCGGCACGCTTTGGCCGACGCCGTTGTTCTGGACGATCGTGAAGCCCTCGACGCCCAGGCCGTCGACCTGGGCCTGGCCCACGCGGGCGGCCACGGCCATCAGCCGCGACAGGTCCTGGGGCGAGATCTCCAGCAGGTTGCGAGCCTTGGAAGTCTTGGAGATGACCAGCACGTGGCCCGGCTCGGCCGGGGCGTGGTCCATGAAGGCCAGCACCTGGTCGTCCTCGTAGACCTTGGGCACGACGATCTCGCCGCGCAGGATGCGGGCGAAGGGATTGGCCTCGTCATAGGCGCCCTTCAGCGGCGCCTGCGGCGTGCCGACCTTGGCCGAGGCGGGATCGAACTGGCCGAGCCACCGCAGCACCTCGGCCCCCAGCGCGATGCGGCTGTCCGAGAAGCTGTGGTCGGTGTCCATGTAGGTTTCGGTCAAGGCCTTGGCCTGAGCCTGGCGGGCGGCGGCGGCCAGCTTGCGCGTGGTGGGCGCGCCGGCGTGCTCGGCGCCGATCATCAGGACCGGGCGGTCGGCGATGCGGGCGCTCAGCGCTTCCAGGTCCAGCTTGGCGGAGGTGGTCTCGATCTCCTTGGCCAGCAGTTCGGCGCTGGTTCCGGCCAGCGGCGGGGTGCTGTCGCGCAGGTTCTCTAGGGCGGTCTTGCGCTTGGCCGGATCGACCAGGTCGGCCTTCTGCTTGCCGATGTCCCAGGCGTCGATGAGGATCGCCCCCGCCGTCTGGGGATCGCCGGCGACGGCGTCGGCGGCCATGAAGCCGCCCATGCTGTGGCCGGCCACCACGATCCGGGTCGGGTCGATGCGGTACTTGGCGACATTGGCCGGGTCGCGCAGGAAGGCCAGGGCGGCCTCGGCGTCGGCGCGGCTGTTGGCGAACGAGAACTTGCCCGGGCTGCCCCACGAACCGCGGTAGTTGACCCGCATCACGTTCCACCCGGCCCGGCGCACGGCCTGCATCAGGTCGATATTGGTCTCGTTGCCGGGGAAGCCGTGCAGCATCAGCATCGTCGGATGCGGCTGGTCGCCCGAGGCCAGGTACATCATGGCGTTGACCCGCACGCCGCCGGTCGGAACGGTGAAGACGGCCATGTCGGCCGGATGGGCCGCGTCGCGGGCCGGATCGGCGATCACCGCCTTGGGAATCGGGGCGAAGCGCGGTTCGGCGTGGCTGGGCGCGGCGAGGCCGATGAGCAACAGGGCGGCGAGGCCGGCGGTGAGCGTGCGCTTCATGGATGGGTCCCCTTTGGCGTCTTCTGTTATGCGGAAATCCCGGAGGGAGGCTAGCCTGTGCTCCCATTTCAGCCGTCATTCCGGGCCTTGTGCCCGGAACCCCTGGTTCAGCTGACACGTGAGACGCAAGCGGTTCGCCAGCGAACCGCCCCTCCCGCCCTTGCGGCGGACAGAGGGGTTCCGGGCACAAGGCCCGGAATGGCGGTTGAGGGTGGAAGGGGCAATTTGGCGCCCCCTGTTGAAATCCTTCCCCAAACCGTCTATACGCCGCCCCTTCTCCGTCGGGTTCGCCCGGCGAAGACCTGTTTGTGAACAGCGGGGCGTGGGGTCACCAACGCCATAATCGAGGAAGAGCCCTTCCTCGCCGTCGGGAGACAGGGATGGACAAGACCACGCAATTTCCGCCTACGGGATGGGGACGCGCGGCTGACTTTCCTTGGAACAGGCTGATGCAACTCGCGTGCGGGAGCGATCCTTCATGCGCCGAGCATTTGGCTGCCGGAATGGTCCGGCCGCTGTAATTGAGTAGGAGACCGCAATGGACCGCGCTCAAAAGCAGGAGTCGATCGAGTCGCTGAAAAGCGTCTTCGCCGGCGCCGGCGCTGTCGTCGTGACCCACTATTCGGGCATGACCGTTGCGGAAATGACTGAACTGCGCGCCCGCCTCCGCAAGGAAGAGGGCACGTTCCAGGTGGTGAAGAACACCCTGGTCCAAAAGGCGCTCGACGGCTCGATCGGCGAAAAGGGCGATGCCCTGTTCACCGGCCCGGTCGCCATCGCCTTCGGCAAGGATCCTGTTTCGGCCGCCAAGATCGTCACCCAGTACGCCAAAGAAAACGACAAGCTCAAGCTGGTCGGCGGCATCCTGGGCCAGACGACTGTTCTGGACGAAGCTGCGGTGCGGGCTCTCGCCACGCTGCCGTCGCTCGACCAGATCCGTGGCAAGCTCATCGGCCTCATCCAGGCTCCGGCGACCAAGATCGCTGGCGTCCTGCAGGCCCCGGCTGGCCAACTGGCGCGCGTTTTCAACGCCTACGCGACCAAAGACGCCGCGTAACGGTCATCTCTGCATAAATCCCTCATTCTCTAAGGAAAATACCCATGTCGAAGCTCGATAAGCTGGTTGAAGAACTGTCCACCCTGTCGGTCCTGGAAGCTGCTGAGCTCTCCAAGCTGCTCGAAGAAAAGTGGGGCGTCTCGGCCGCCGCTCCGGTCGCCGTCGCCGCCGCTGGTGGCGCTGCCGCCGCTCCGGCCGAAGCCGCCGAAGAGCAAACCGAATTCACCGTCGTCCTGACGGACGGTGGCGACAAGAAGATCAACGTGATCAAGGAAGTCCGCGGCGTTCGTCCGGACCTGGGCCTGAAGGAAGCCAAGGACCTGGTCGAAGGCGCTCCGCAGAACGTCGTTGAAAACGTTTCGAAGCAAGTCGCCGAAGAAGTCGCCAAGAAGCTGACCGAAGCCGGCGCCAAGGTCACCGTGAAGTAATTCATGTCCCCATGCCTCGCATGGGGGACCTGCCGGCGTCAGTTCTCTGACGCCTGAAGTTGACRGCCCCGGAGGGAAACCTCCGGGGCCGTTTTCTTTGGCCGCCGCTACCGTCGAACGGTCGTCAACTCGCCTGTCGCGTCATCCTGGTTGCGGTCCCGCGAACGCTTCGCGTAGATGGGGACGGGGATTGGGGGGATGCTTATGTCGACGGGACTCTGGGTCTATGACGGCGCCAATGGTTCAAGCGAACCGGTGACCGTCGAGGAAATCGCGCGGCTGCTGAGCGAGGGGGTCATCACCGGCGACACCCTGATCCGCCCCAGCGACGTGGTCAGCTGGGCGCCGGTCCTGACGTGGTTGCCCCAGCTCGCGCCGCCAGCCCCGCCCGAGCCGCCGAAGATCCCGCCGGTCAAGGGCGCGTGGGTCGACACCAAGCCGCATCCCTGGCGGCGCTACTTCGCGCGGGCGATCGACGTGGTCGTGGTCGGGGGGCTGACCTGGGCCGTGATCGGCATCGTCTTCGGACTGGTCAATCCGGCGGGCGCCATGGCGTTCTTCGCCCTGTTCGACGGGCCGGGCGGCCGGATCCTCGATCTCATCCTGACCTTGCTGGCGACCGTCCCGGGGACGGCGCTGATGGTCGGGCTGACCGGCCTCTCGGTGGGCAAGTGGCTGTTCGGGGTCAAGGTGGTGCGGCGCGACGGGCGGCCGATCGGCGTCCTCGCCGGCCTGATGCGCGAACTGAACGTGTTCTTCGCGGGTTTCGGCGCCGGCGTGCCGTTCGTCTCGCTGTTCACCCTGATCAACTCCTTCCGCAGGCTGACGAGCGACGGCCACGCCGCCTGGGACGAGCCCAAGCGCGTGGTCGTGCTTCACCGCCCGATGAACGCCCTGCAGGTCGTGCTGATGTGCCTGGCGATCCCGTTCCTGATCGCCGCGCGCATCGGCTTCTACATGCTGTCGCACGCCAGCTGATGTCGCTCTGGCATGTGGCCGACCAGGGTCGGCGGCTTGGCCCGTTCTCGGACGACGAGCTGCGGGCCGCCCGCGATCGCGGCGCCTTCGCCAAGGCGCGGGTCTGGCGCGAGGGCATGAGCGACTGGGCGCCGATCGCCGAATATTTCCCCCGGCCCCGCGCGGCGCCAAAGCGTGGCGGACTGGGCGTTGCGGTTTCAATGCTGGCGACCCTGGTGTTCTTCGCCGCGGCGGTCGCGAGCTTCGTGCTGGTCTATATCGACACCGACTTCGTGCCGCTGGGCCTGATGACCCAGGTCTGGATCGGGTGCGGGGTGGTCCTGGTCCTCACCTCGCTTTGCCTGCCTCTGATGTGGTGGAAGCGTTCGGGTCGCAGCGAGGCCGGCGGCATGGTCCGGATCATGGTCGTGCTGCTGGCGATCGCGGGGGTCAGCCTGGCCGGGCTTGAGCTCTTCCAGTCCGCCTATATCGGCAGGATCGCCGCCGCCTCCGAAGGCATGCGGGACTACAGGTTCGTCTATGATCCCGCCGGCAAGGCGCTGCGGGTCGACGGGCAGATCGGGCCGGGCTTCGCGCGGGGCCTCAAGGCCGAGTTCGACCGCCACGACGTCCGCCGGGTCGACATCACCAGCCGGGGCGGCCTGGTCAACGAGGCCATGATCAGCGCGCGGTTCCTGGAGACGCGGCCGAGCCTGGAAGTCGCGGCGCGGTCGCAGTGCGCCAGCGCGTGCATCATCGTGCTGATGGGCGGGACCAGGCGCCTGGCCGACTACGACATGGACATCCACTTTCACGCCGTCGACACCGTCGCGGACCTGGACAGTGACTGGTGGGACGTCATGACCGGCCGCCAGGGCCAGGAGGCCCAGCGCTACATGGAGCGTCGCGGCGCATCGAAGGCGGCCCTGGACGCGGCCGCCCGGCTCGGGGCCGGCAAGCTCTATCGGGTCCCCAGCGTGGACCTGGTGGAGCAGGGCATGCTGACCGGGCTGCTCGACAGCGAAGGCCAGCCCATCACCCCGGCGGTCGCGCGCGCCCTGATGCGTGACGAAGGCTGGGAGCCCGCGCCGGCGGCCGCCACGCCGAACCTCTGAGTTCGGCCGAGCCCTCGAGTTTGGAAGGCGCGGGTGGAACCGCGCGCGTCCGGATCGCGTTGCCTCAGCATGCTCAAGCTCGCCGGAATCCTGCTGGTCCTGATGATCGTCTTCGGCATCCTCGGCTTCGTCGTCGACGTGGCCGGCGGCCTGGCCAAGATCGCGTTCTTCGTCTGCCTGATCGGCTTCGCGATCTCGCTGGTCGGCAAGGTCCTGCGACGGGACTGAGTCCCATTGATAGTATCAATCTTATTGACGCTGCCCCGGCGCATCTCTAGCCATTGCCGCAATAGATAGCGGTAACATGGGGGGAAGCGATGGATCGGCTTCGTGAGAGCGCGCGGCGCTGGACGGCGGGACTGGCCTCGGGCCTGGCGCTGAGCCTCGCCACGGGGATCATGGCCAACCTGGCCGCGCCGATGGCCGCGGCCGCCGCGCCGGCGGTCATGGATCGCAACGGCTCGTACGTCTCGGTCGAGACCTACGCCCCCAACATCGTCCGGGTGACCATCAGCCAGGACAAGGCCCCGGTCGAAGCCGCGCCGGGCTACGGCTTCACGGGCGCGGCCGACGACAAGGGCTGGCGCCACGACCAGAAGGCCGGGGCCGACATCTTCACCTCCGGCGCCCTGTCGCTGGAAGTCGTCGCCCAGCCCTGGCCGGGCGCGCCCTCGCAGATGGAGCGCTACTTCGCGCCGTCCCTGCCGCCGGTTTCGGTCAAGATCCGCAAGGCGGATGGAGCCCCCCTCGTCAGCATGACGGGATGGGAAATGTCGCCGCATGTCGTTTCGGGCGAACGGACCTATCAGGCGGGCGCCAGCTTCTCGACCAGCGCCGACGAGCACTTCTACGGCCTGGGCCAGAACCAGGAGGGCATCCTGGACCTGCGCGGGCGGGCCATCGACTGCAAGCACGACTACGACGCCCCGCACGGCGAGACGGTCTGCGTGCCGTTCCTGGTCTCGAGCAAGGGCTACGGGATTCTCTGGGACAACCCGTCCGACACCCACGTCTATCCGGGCGTCAACGGCCGCACCCTGTGGCAGTCCAAGGTCGGCGAGCGGGTGTCGTTCTTCGTGATCACCGGCGGCTATGACGAGATCTACGCCGGCTATCGCAAGCTGACCGGCGTCACGCCGCTGCCGCCCAAGGCCGCCTTCGGCTACATCCAGTCCAAGGCCCGCTACGACAGCCAGGACAAGTTCCTGGGCGTGGCCAAGGGCTATCGCGACCGCGGCTACCCGCTGGATATCATGGTGCTGGACTGGTTCTACTGGACCCGCATGGGCCAGATGGACATCGATCCGGCCCAGTTCCCCGACCCCGCCGCGATGAACAAGGAGCTGCACGACAACGGCGTGCACACGATCATCAGCGTCTGGCCGCGCTACGAGAAGGAAGGCCGCTACTTCAACTATCTGGCCGACAAGGGCTGGTTCCTGAAGGACGCCGAGGGCAAGCCGGTCGACGGCCTGCCGTTCCGCAGCGACCGCACCGGCGCGCTGATCGACAGCACCAACCCCCAGGCCCGCGAATGGTTCTGGGGCAAGATCCGCGACAACATCGCCTCGAAGGGCTTCGACTGGTTCTGGCTGGACGAGACCGAGCCGGACCTGGTGCCGGAGGGCCACTTCTGGAGCATCGGTTCGGGCGACCGCTACCGCAACGTCTTCCCCCTGGTCCACACCCAGGGCGTGGCCGAGGGCTCGCGCCGCGACCGTCCCGACAAGCGCAACCTGATCCTGTCGCGCGCCGCCTATATCGGCGCCCAGCGCAACGGCGCGCTGTTCTGGTCGTCGGACATCCAGCCGACCTGGGAAGCGCTGAAGCGTCAGGTGCCGACCGGCCTGAACTTCACCGCCTCGGGCCTGGCCTATTGGGGCAACGACATCGGCGGCTGGCAGTGGCTGCCGCAGACCACGACGGCCACCAAGGCGCCGCTGCTGGATCCGTCGGACGCCCGCRACGTGGTCGGCCAGAACAACGACTATCCCGAACTGTTCGCCCGCTGGTTCCAGTACGGGACCTTCACCCCGACCCTGCGCGTGCACGGCATGCGCAAGGACACCGAGGTCTGGTCGTTCGGCAAGGGCGCCGAGGCGGTGGTCGTGAAGTACCTGAAGCTGCGCTACGCCCTGATGCCGTACCTGTACTCGATGGGCCACTCGACCTACGAGACCGGCGCGCCTTTCATGCGCGGCCTGTTCATGGACTTCCCGAACGATCCCAAGACGGCGACCCTGGGCGACCAGTACATGTTCGGCCCGGCCTTCCTGGTGGCCCCGGTCACCGAGCAGGGCGTCGAGACCCGCGACGTTTACCTGCCGGCGGGCGCCGACTGGTACGACTACTGGACCGGCAAGAAGTTCAGCGGCGGCCAGACGATCAGCGTCCACGCGCCGATCGACACCATCCCGCTGTTCGTCCGGGCCGGCTCGATCATCCCGATGGGCGCGCCGATTCAGAACACCAGCCAGCCCCAGGCGATCAACGCGGTGAAGGTCTATCCGGGCCGCGACGCCGACTTCACCCTGTATGACGACGACGGGGTGACCAACGCCTACGAGAAGGGTGTCGGCAAGACCGTGAAGCTGCACTGGGACGACAAGGCCGGCAAGCTGACGGCCGCCGGCGACAAGGCCCTGGCGGCCCAGGCGCTGGCGGCCGTGCAGGTGGTTTCGGCCCGATAGGCTTCGCTCCCGTCCCTCTTCCGGCGTTCGCCGGGAGGGGGACGGGTCAATGGCGAGCAAACCGCCCTGGCGTCCCGTTGTGGCACAAGACTTGCAACCTTTCGGCGAACCGCGAGGGGCGAGCATGACCATTTCAGGGATCTCTGGAGGTTATTCGGGCTACGGCATGAATGTCGGCCGAGGCCTCGCCGTCGGCGGGATCAAGACCGAAGCGCAGAGCGATGTGGATTCGGTTCGCGAGAAGGGCCTCGTCGCCTTCGCGCGCGACGCCAAGAAGACCGCCTGGGAAGAGAAGCTCAAGCAATGGCGCGAGGAGGCGATGAAGGCCATGGGCCTCACGTCGGAGCGTCTCGACGCCATGCCGCCCGAGCAACGCTCGGCCGCGCTGAAGATGGTCGAGGAAGCCGTTCAGCAGAAGATCAAGGAAGCCATGGAAAGCGCCCGCAAGCAGGGCAAGGACGGCGTCTCGGTTCCGCAGTTCGTGGACATGAGCGCCTAGCCGGTCGGCAGGAACTTCCGACCGGCCTCGTATTCTCCCCGGGGTTCGAGCAGGGCTTTGACGACCGCAAGGCCGGTTCCAGGCGTCTCCGCATTCTTTTGTGGATAAACCCCCTTCCCAACCCAGCCGGGGTGTCCTATATCCGCCGGCTCACGAAGATATTCGGCGGAGCGCGTACGCGTGTGTCCGCAAGATACGCCCCGAGGCGCGGTCAGCCGCCCTCCGATCAGCGCGAAGGGGCGCCCGTCAGGCTTCCGGTCCCGGTTGCCCTGACAGGGGAATTCCAGCGTCCAGCGTTCTCCCGCGAGGGGAACGGCGAGGGTGGACGCTAAGGCATTCGAATTTACGCGCGGACTCCGTTCCGCGCCGCAGGGAAAAAACATGGCGCAATCCTTCACCGGCAAGAAGCGGATCCGGAAGTCTTTCGGCCGCATCCCCGAAGCTGTGCAGATGCCGAACCTGATCGAGGTTCAGCGCTCCTCCTACGAGCAGTTCCTCCAGCGCGAAGTCCGTCCGGGCGTGCGCAAGGACGAGGGCATCGAGGCGGTCTTCAAGTCCGTCTTCCCGATCAAGGATTTCAACGAGCGCGCGGTGCTCGAATACGTCTCGTACGAATTCGAAGAGCCCAAGTACGACGTTGAGGAATGCATCCAGCGCGACATGACCTTCGCGGCGCCGCTGAAGGTCAAGCTGCGCCTGATCGTGTTCGAAACGGAAGAAGAAACCGGCGCCCGGTCCGTCAAGGACATCAAGGAGCAGGACGTCTACATGGGCGACATCCCGCTCATGACCGACAAGGGCACCTTCATCGTCAACGGCACCGAGCGGGTCATCGTCTCGCAGATGCACCGTTCGCCCGGCGTGTTCTTCGACCACGACAAGGGCAAGACCCACGCCTCGGGCAAGCTGCTGTTCGCCGCCCGCGTGATCCCGTACCGCGGCTCGTGGCTGGACTTCGAGTTCGACGCCAAGGACGTGGTCTATGTCCGCATCGACCGTCGCCGCAAGCTGCCCGCCACCACCTTCCTCTATGCCCTGGGCATGGACGGCGAAGAGATCCTGACGACGTTCTACGACGTCGTCCCGTTCGAGAAGCGCACCGCCGCCGGCGCCGAAGGCTGGGCCACCCCGTACAAGCCCGAGCGCTGGCGCGGCGTGAAGCCGGAATTCGCCCTGATCGACGCCGACACCGGCGAAGAAGTGGCCCCGGCCGGCACCAAGATCACCGCCCGCCAGGCCAAGAAGCTGGCTGACGGCGGCCTGAAGACCCTGCTGCTGGCTCCGGAAGCCCTGACCGGCCGCTACCTGGCCCGCGACGCCGTCAACTTCGAGAACGGCGAGATCTACGCCGAAGCCGGCGACGAGCTGGACGTCACCTCGATCCAGGCCCTGGCCGACCAAGGCTTCAGCACCATCGACGTGCTGGACATCGACCACGTCACGGTCGGCGCCTACATGCGCAACACCCTGCGCGTGGACAAGAACGCCGTCCGCGAAGACGCGCTGTTCGACATCTATCGCGTGATGCGCCCGGGCGAGCCGCCGACCGTCGAAGCCGCCGAAGCGATGTTCAAGTCGCTGTTCTTCGACGCCGAGCGCTACGACCTGTCGGCCGTCGGCCGCGTGAAGATGAACATGCGCCTGGAGCTGGACGCTTCGGACGAGATGCGCGTGCTCCGCAAGGAAGACGTGCTGGCCGTCCTGAAGCTGCTGGTCGGCCTGCGCGACGGTCGCGGCGAAATCGACGACATCGACAACCTGGGCAACCGCCGGGTGCGTTCGGTCGGCGAACTGCTGGAAAACCAGTACCGCGTCGGCCTGCTGCGCATGGAACGCGCCATCAAGGAACGCATGTCGTCGGTCGACATCGACACCGTGATGCCGCACGACCTGATCAACGCCAAGCCGGCCGCGGCGTCGGTGCGTGAATTCTTCGGCTCCTCGCAGCTGTCGCAGTTCATGGACCAGACCAACCCGCTGTCGGAGATCACCCACAAGCGCCGTCTGTCGGCGCTTGGCCCGGGCGGTCTGACCCGCGAGCGCGCCGGCTTCGAAGTCCGCGACGTTCACCCGACCCACTACGGCCGCATCTGCCCGATTGAAACGCCGGAAGGCCCGAACATCGGCCTGATCAACTCGCTGGCCACCCACGCCCGCGTGAACAAGTACGGCTTCATCGAGAGCCCCTACCGTCGCGTCGCCGACGGCAAGCCGATGGACGAAGTCGTCTACATGTCGGCCATGGAAGAGTCGAAGCACGTCATCGCCCAGTCCAACATCAAGGTGTTGAACGGCGAGATCGTCGACGACCTGGTCCCCGGCCGGATCAACGGTGAACCGACCCTGCTCCAGAAGGAGCAAGTCGACCTGATGGACGTGTCGCCGCGCCAAGTCGTGTCGGTGGCCGCGGCCCTGATCCCCTTCCTGGAAAACGACGACGCCAACCGCGCCCTCATGGGCTCGAACATGCAACGTCAGGCCGTGCCGCTGGTGCAGTCCGACGCCCCGCTGGTCGGCACCGGCATGGAAGCCGTGGTCGCCCGTGACTCGGGCGCCGTGGTCATCGCCAAGCGCACCGGCGTCGTGGAACAGATCGACGGTACGCGTATCGTCGTCCGCGCCACGGAAGAGACCGACGCCGCCCGTTCGGGCGTCGACATCTACCGCCTGTCGAAGTTCCAGCGTTCGAACCAGTCGACCTGCATCAACCAGCGCCCGCTGGTGAAGGTGGGCGACAAGATCAGCGCCGGCGACATCATCGCCGACGGTCCGTCGACCGAGCTGGGCGAACTGGCCCTGGGCCGCAACGCGCTCGTCGCGTTCATGCCCTGGAACGGCTACAACTTCGAAGACTCGATCCTGATCTCCGAACGCATCGTCCGCGACGACGTCTTCACCTCGATCCACATCGAGGAATTCGAAGTCATGGCCCGCGACACGAAGCTGGGTCCGGAAGAAATCACCCGCGACATCCCGAACGTCGGCGAGGAAGCCCTGCGCAACCTCGACGAAGCGGGCATCGTGGCGATCGGCGCCGAAGTCCAGCCGGGCGACATCCTGGTCGGCAAGGTCACCCCGAAGGGCGAAAGCCCGATGACGCCGGAAGAAAAGCTCCTGCGCGCCATCTTCGGCGAAAAGGCCTCGGACGTCCGCGACACCAGCCTGCGCCTGCCCCCGGGCGTCGCCGGCACGATCGTCGACGTGCGCGTGTTCAACCGTCACGGCGTCGACAAGGACGAACGCGCCCTGGCCATCGAACGCGCCGAGATCGACCGCCTGGGCAAGGACCGCGACGACGAATTCGCGATCCTGAATCGCAACATCTCGGGCCGCCTGCGCGAACTGCTGATCGGCAACGTCGCCCTGTCGGGTCCCAAGGGCCTGTCGCGCGGCGCGATCACCGCCGAGGGCCTGGCTGAAGTCCAGCCGGGTCTGTGGTGGCAGATCGCCCTCGAGGACGAGAAGGCGATGGGCGAACTGGAAAGCCTGCGTCGTCTGTTCGACGAGAACCGCAAGCGTCTGGACCGTCGCTTCGAGGACAAGGTCGACAAGCTGCAGCGCGGCGACGAACTGCCCCCGGGCGTGATGAAGATGGTCAAGGTCTTCGTGGCCGTGAAGCGCAAGCTTCAGCCGGGCGACAAGATGGCCGGCCGTCACGGCAACAAGGGCGTCATCTCGCGCATCCTGCCGATCGAGGACATGCCGTTCCTCGCCGACGGGACGCACGTGGACGTCGTTCTGAACCCGCTGGGCGTGCCTTCGCGCATGAACGTCGGCCAGATCTTCGAAACCCACCTGGGCTGGGCCTGCGCCAACCTCGGCAAGCAGATCACCAACCTGCTGGAAGACTGGCAGGCCGGCGGCCAGAAGAAGGCCCTGGTCGATCGTCTGACCGAAATCTACGGCCCGGACGAGGAACTGCCGGAAACCGAGGAAGAGCTGGTCGAACTGGCCCGCAACCTCGGCAAGGGCGTTCCGATCGCCACCCCGGTGTTCGACGGTGCGCGCATCGGCGACATCGAGGAGCACCTGCGCATGGCGGGCGTCGATCCGTCGGGCCAGTCGATCCTGTTCGACGGCCAGACCGGCGACCAGTTCAAGCGTCCGGTCACGGTCGGCTACATCTACATGCTGAAGCTGCACCACCTGGTCGACGACAAGATCCACGCCCGTTCGATCGGTCCGTACTCGCTCGTCACGCAACAGCCGCTGGGTGGTAAGGCCCAGTTCGGCGGTCAGCGCTTCGGGGAAATGGAAGTGTGGGCTCTGGAAGCCTACGGCGCGGCCTACACCCTGCAGGAAATGCTGACGGTGAAGTCCGACGACGTGGCCGGCCGGACCAAGGTCTACGAGTCGATCGTCCGCGGCGACGACACGTTCGAAGCCGGCATCCCGGAAAGCTTCAACGTGCTGGTCAAGGAAATGCGCTCGCTCGGCCTGAACGTCGAGCTGGAGAACAGCTGATCCGGATCTCCCTCCTCCACCTAGCGGTGGGGGAGGGGCCTCTGCTCAGCCTCTCTCCACTTTGAATTTTCGCGGGTGATCCCGCAGAAGGAACCAAGATGAACCAGGAAGTCCTGAACATCTTCAATCCGGTCCAGGCCGCTCCGACCTTCGACCAGATCCGCATCTCGCTGGCCTCGCCCGAAAAGATCCGTTCGTGGTCGTTCGGCGAGATCAAGAAGCCGGAAACCATCAACTACCGCACGTTCAAGCCCGAGCGTGACGGTCTGTTCTGCGCCCGTATCTTTGGCCCGACCAAGGACTACGAATGCCTGTGCGGCAAGTACAAGCGCATGAAGTACAAGGGCATCATCTGCGAAAAGTGCGGTGTTGAAGTCACCCTGGCCCGCGTCCGTCGCGAGCGCATGGGCCACATCGAACTGGCCTCGCCGGTCGCCCACATCTGGTTCCTGAAGTCGCTGCCCTCGCGCATCGCCATGATGCTCGACATGCCGCTGAAGGACATCGAGCGCGTCCTGTACTTCGAATACTACATCGTCACCGAGCCGGGCCTGACCCCGCTGAAGCAGCACCAGCTGCTCAGCGAGGACGACTTCATGCGCGCCCAGGACGAGTACGGCGACGACAGCTTCACCGCCGAGATCGGCGCCGAAGCCGTCCAGAACCTGCTGAAGGCCATCGACCTCGACAAGGAGGCCGAGAAGCTGCGCGAAGAGCTGGCGGGCAACCCGTCGGACATGAAGCAGAAGAAGTTCAGCAAGCGCCTGAAGATCCTCGAAGCCTTCTCCGAGTCCGGCAACCGCCCGGAATGGATGGTGCTGACGGTCGTTCCGGTCATTCCGCCGGAACTGCGTCCGCTGGTGCCGCTGGACGGCGGCCGCTTCGCGACCTCGGACCTGAACGACCTGTATCGCCGGGTCATCAACCGTAACAACCGCCTCAAGCGCCTGATCGAGCTGCGCGCCCCCGACATCATCATCCGCAACGAAAAGCGGATGCTGCAGGAGTCGGTCGACGCCCTGTTCGACAACGGCCGTCGCGGTCGCGTCATCACGGGCGCCAACAAGCGCCCGCTGAAGTCGCTGGCCGACATGCTGAAGGGCAAGCAAGGCCGCTTCCGTCAGAACCTGCTGGGCAAGCGCGTCGACTATTCGGGCCGTTCGGTCATCGTCGTGGGTCCGGACCTGAAGCTGCACGAGTGCGGCCTGCCCAAGAAGATGGCTCTGGAGCTGTTCAAGCCGTTCATCTACGCGCGCCTGGACGCCAAGGGCCTGTCGGGCACCGTCAAGCAGTCCAAGCGCATGGTCGAGCGCGAACAGCCCCAGGTGTGGGACATCCTCGAAGAGGTTATCCGCGAACACCCGGTGATGCTGAACCGCGCTCCGACGCTCCACCGTCTGGGCATCCAGGCGTTCGAGCCGAAGCTGATCGAGGGCAAGGCCATCCAGCTGCACCCGCTGGTCTGCGCCGCGTTCAACGCCGACTTCGACGGCGACCAGATGGCCGTCCACGTCCCGCTGAGCCTCGAGGCCCAGCTGGAAGCGCGCGTCCTGATGATGTCGACCAACAACATCCTGTCGCCCGCCAACGGTCGCCCGATCATCGTGCCGTCGCAGGACATCGTCCTGGGCCTGTACTACCTGTCGGTCGCCCGCGAAGGTGAACCGGGTGAAGGCAAGATCTTCGCCGACCTGGGCGAGATCGAAGCCGCCATGGACGCCGGCGTCGTCAGCCTGCACGCCAAGATCAAGTCGCGCTTCACGGAAATGGACGCCGACGGCGTCATCCGTCGCCGAGTGATCGACACCACCCCGGGCCGGATGAAGATCGCCGCCCTTCTGCCCCAGCACACCGCGATCGGTCACCGACTGATCGAGAAGGCGCTGACCAAGAAGGAAATTGGCAACCTGATCGACGTCGTCTACCGCCACTGCGGTCAGAAGGCGACGGTGATCTTCGCCGACCAGATCATGGGTCTGGGCTTCAAGGAAGCGGCCAAGGCCGGCATCTCCTTCGGCAAGGACGACATCATCATCCCGAAGCGGAAGGAGGCGATCGTCGCCGAAACCCGCACCCTGGCTGAAGAGTACGAGCAACAGTACGCCGACGGCCTGATCACCAAGGGTGAGAAGTACAACAAGGTCGTCGACGCCTGGGCCAAGGCCACCGACCGCGTCGCCGACGAGATGATGGCCGAGCTTCAGATGAAGCATAAGGACGAGAACGGCCGCGAGAAGGAAATCAACGCCATCTACATGATGGCCCACTCCGGCGCTCGTGGTTCGCAAGCCCAGATGAAGCAGCTGGGCGGCATGCGCGGCCTGATGGCCAAGCCCTCCGGCGAGATCATCGAGACCCCGATCGTCTCGAACTTCAAGGAAGGCCTGACCGTTCAGGAGTACTTCAACTCGACCCACGGCGCCCGTAAGGGCCTGGCGGACACCGCGCTGAAGACCGCCAACTCGGGCTACCTGACCCGTCGTCTGGTCGACGTGGCGCAGGACTGCATCATCGTCGAGGAAGACTGCGGCACCACGCGGGGCATCACCCTGCGCGCCGTGGTCGAGGGCGGCGACGTCCTCGTCTCGCTGGGCATGCGCGTCCTGGGCCGCTTCTCGGCCGAGGACATCAAGGACCCGGCGACCGGCGAGATCATCATCCCGGCCGACACCTATCTGACCGAGAACATGGCCGACGCCATCGAAGCCGCTGCGGTGCAGTCGGTGAAGGTGCGTTCGGTCCTGACCTGCGAAGCCAAGGTCGGCGTCTGCGGCGCCTGCTACGGCCGCGACCTGGCCCGCGGCACCCCGGTGAACATCGGTGAAGCGGTCGGCGTCATCGCCGCCCAATCCATCGGCGAGCCCGGCACCCAGCTGACGATGCGGACCTTCCACATCGGCGGCACCGCCCAGGTGGCCGAGCAGTCGTTCTTCGAAAGCAGCAACGACGGTACGGTCCGCGTGACCGGCGCCACCGTGGTGGGTTCGGACGGCCAGCTGGTCGTCATGAGCCGCAACACGGCCGTCAGCGTCCTGGTCGACGGCAAGGAACGCGAGAACTACAAGCCGCCGTACGGCGCGCGCCTGAAGGTCAAGGACGGCGACAAGGTGAAGCGCGGCCAGCGCCTCGCCGATTGGGACCCCTACACCACCCCGATCATCACCGAAGTGGCCGGCCGCATCCGCGCCGAAGACCTGGTGGACGGCTTCTCCGTCCGCGAGGAGACCGACGAAGCCACCGGCATCGCGCAACGCGTGATCGCCGACTGGCGGACCTCGGCCCGCGCTTCGGACCTGCGCCCGGCCATGGGCGTGCTGGGTGAAGACGGCGCCTATGTTCGCCTGGCGAACGGCGGCGAGGCTCGCTACCTGATGTCGGTCGGCGCCATTCTCTCCGTCGCCGACGGGGACATGGTCAAGCCGGGCGAGGTCATCGCGCGTATCCCGACCGAAGGCGCCAAGACCCGGGACATCACCGGTGGTCTGCCGCGCGTCGCCGAACTCTTCGAAGCCCGCCGTCCCAAGGACTGCGCGGTCATCGCGGAAATGGACGGCCGTGTCGAATTCGGCAAGGATTACAAGAACAAGCGCCGCATCAAGATCACCCCGGAAGTCGACGCTGACGGCAACCAGGGTGAAGCGGTCGAGTTCCTGATCCCCAAGGGCAAGCACATCGCGGTGCACGATGGCGATTTCATCGCGCGCGGCGAGTACATCATCGACGGCAACCCGGATCCGCACGACATCCTGCGCATCCTGGGCGTCGAGGCCCTGGCCAACTTCCTCGTGGACGAAATCCAGGAGGTCTATCGACTGCAGGGCGTGCCGATCAACGACAAGCACATCGAGACGATCGTTCGTCAGATGCTGCAGAAGGTCGAGATCCTGGAGCCGGGCGATACGGGTCTGATCAAGGGCGATCACCTCGACAAGCCCGAGTTCTACGTCGAGCAGGACAAGGCCGTCGCGCGCGGCGGTCGTCCGGCCACGACGCAGCCCGTGCTGCTCGGCATCACCAAGGCCTCGCTGCAGACCAAGAGCTTCATCTCGGCCGCGTCGTTCCAGGAAACGACCCGCGTCCTGACCGAAGCCTCGGTGCACGGCAAGACCGACACCCTGGAAGGCCTGAAGGAAAACGTCATCGTGGGTCGCCTGATCCCCGCCGGTACGGGTTCCTACCTGCGCAGCCTGCAGCGCGTCGCCGCCAAGCGCGACGAGCAGTTGGCCCAGCAGCGCGAAGAAGCGATGGAGCCGCTGCCGGCCGAAATCGCTTCGGCGACCGTGGAATAACTGGACGGCGACAAGCCTTCTGGTTGTGCTAGTCAAGAGCGGTCGGGACCTTGGTCCCGGCCGCTCTTTGCGTATGGCCGCACGTGTTTCGGGGGGAACGTGGTCCGTAGGATTGTCTTCTGGGTGCTCGGCCTGGGCGTGGCGGCCGCGGGGGCGGCCGTGATCCTGTACAAGCCGCCGGCGCCGCCGAAACTGTCCGACCGTTTCACCGCGCCCGCCGACAAGGCGTTCGTCGATCTCGCCTCGGGCAAGATCGCCAGGCGGTTCGAGGCGCCGGAAAAGGTCAGCTTCTGGGACCCGGTGGTCAGCCGCATGCCCAATGGCGCGGAGGCGCTGTGCGTCGACGCCAGCGGACCAGGCCGAGGCTGGACGGGCATGATCGCCGCCCATGACCCCGGGGCCGCCGGTTTCATGATCTATCGCGGCGGAGACACCCTCACCGCCAGGGCCCGCTTCCAGTGCCGCGCGATCCTCCGGCGCGCGCTCGCGAATCCTGGCGGGCCGCTCATGTCGACGATGATGGACTATGAGCGGGCCGGGTGCGCGGGACGGCTCGACCAGCGCTATCTGTTCGCCTACGCACGCTACTGCACAGGCGTTGAGGCTCGTCCGGCGGTGGCGGACGCGTCGTAACGGCGGGGCTTCCCCGATCGGGGCATATGCTAATTGTGAAGCTATGGCAGGACCCATCAGGGCCGCCTTTTCGCGTTCGGGGGGAAGCGATGACCAAGTGGGGAATGGGGGCCGCGGCCCTGGTGATGCTGACGCTGCAGGCCTGCGCGCCGGAGCCTCCGCCCGCGCCCAAGCCCAAGGTCTCAGATGGCTTCCTCCTGCCGGCAGATCGCGCCTTCGTCGAGGCCGCCTGGGCCAAGGTCGTCGAGACCTACGAGGAGCCTGGCAAGCTGCCTGGCAAGGTCTTGTACAAGGCCCTGACCATCAGCGAAGACGCCAGCGGACGGACCCTGTGCGGAGAGTCGTCCGAGGAGGGGCAGTTGTCGCGGGGCTTCGTGGCCACGCAGGAGGCGGGCAAGACCGCCTTCGAGGTCATCCGCCAGCACGACAACATCAGCCCTCGCGCCGTGAAGGCGTGCAAGCCGTTGATCCGCAAGCACATGGGCCAGACCAGCGTCGATACGCCCGAGATCCAGCAGGCCATCATCCAGAACGGCTGCGACAGCATCGATCCGGTCTATTGGCGCGCCCACAAGGACCGCTGCTACAAGACCCAGACCGTCGCCGGCGGCGTCGCCACGCCCGCACCGCCGCCCTAGGCGTCACTGGGCGGTGTCGCGGCGCTCGTCGGCTGCCCGCAGCACCGCCAACCGCTCCAGCCGCGGCCCCGCGAAGTCCAGGAACGCCCGCACCAGCGGCGGCATGAACCGTCCGCCCACCGTGACCAGCTGCACCGGCAGGGGCGGGGGCTCGAAGTCGGGCAGCAGGCGGACCAGCCGTCCCGCCGCCAGGTCCTGCGCCACCTGGTACGACAGCGCCCGGCCGATCCCGCGCCCGGCCAGCATCGCCGCCAGGGCCGCTTCGACATTGTTGACCCGCAGCCGGGGCTCCAGCCGTACGGCCCGGGCCTTGCCCCGATGCTCGAACCGCCATTCGGGCGAGGCCGAAACCACGGTGGTCAGGATCAGGTCGTGCTCGGCCAGGTCGCCTGGCTCCAGCGGCGTTCCGCGCCCGGCCAGATAGTCGGGCGAGGCCACGACCACGCGAGCCACCTCGCCCAGCTTGCGGACCAGCAGGCTGGAATCGGCCAGCGGCCCGATCCGCAGGGCCACGTGCAGCTCGCCCTCGATCAGGTCCAGATTGCGGTCGTGCAGGGTCAGGTCGGCCTGGACGCCGGGATGCTGGGCCAGGAAGTCGGCGACGACCGGGGTCAGGTGCCGGCCGCCGAACACGGTCGGGCCGGTGATCCGCAGCGTGCCGCGCACCGCGTCGGGGGCCGGGGCCTGGAGCGCGGTCTCGTAGTCGGCCAGCAGCCGCCGGGCCCGCTCGGCCAGGTCGCGGCCGGCCTGGGTGGGCGCCAGGCGGCGGGTGGTGCGCTCGATCAGCCGCGCGCCCATCCGCTCTTCCAGCGCCGCCAGGGCCCGGTCATGGCGGCGGGCGAACGCCGCAGCTTGCGTCCCGCCGCCGCCAGGCCGCCGGCGTCGATCACCGCGACCAGCAGCGCCAGCTCGTCCAGACGATCCATTGCAAAATCCGCAATTATGACTTGCCGATTTGCTCAATTCATTCCGCACGGCGCAAGAGCGAAACTTCGCCATCGCAATAGGCGGAGACCTCCCATGACCAAGAGCGAGCTCGAGACCGAAATCGTCCTGCACGGCGTCAGCCTGTCGGGCCACACCCACCGGGTGGCCCTGATGCTCAACGCCCTGGGCCTGAGCTATCGCTTCGAGGACGCGCCCGGCCCGGTCCGCGCCAGCCCGGCCTTCCTGGCCCTCAACCCGCTGGGCCAGATCCCGGTGCTGCAGGACGGCGAGCTGATCCTGGCCGACAGCAACGCCATCCTGGTCTATCTGGCCCGCCGCTACGCCCCCGACAGCGCCTGGCTGCCGCAGGAGCCGGTCGCCGCCGCCCGCGTTCAGCGCTGGCTGTCGATCGCGGCCGGCGAGGTCGCGCACGGCCCGGCCACCGCCCGGCTGATCACCCTGTTCGGCTTCCCCGACGACCCGGCTCGCGCCGCCCGCATCGCCGCGCGGATCCTGACCTTCATGGACGAGCACCTGAAGGACCGCGCCTTCCTGGCCGCCCACCACGTCACCATCGCCGACCTGGCCTGCTACTCTTACATCGCCCACGCCCCCGACGGCGGCGTCGACCTGGAGCCCTATCCGGCCGTGCGGGCCTGGCTGGCCCGGGTCGAGGTTCAGCCGTGGTTCCAGGCGATCCCCGACTTCGCCAAGGCGGCCTAAGGTGGAAAGCCCGTTCCATCGCGGGGAGCTGATCGCCCAGACCCTGGCCGGAACGGGCGCGCCGGGCATGACAGGCATCCGGGCGTTCATGCCCGACCAGCACCGCGAGTTCTTCGGCCTGCTGCCCTATCTGTTCGTGGCGACGACCGACGCGGACGGCTGGCCCGTCGCCACCGTGCTGACCGGCCGGCCCGGCTTCATCCAGAGCCCGGACCCCAACACCCTGACCGTCGCGGCCCTGCCGCGCGAAGGGGAGCCGGGCGCGGAGCTGTTCGCCGCCGGTCGCCCGTTCGGGGCCCTCGGCCTGGACTTCGCCACCCGCCGCCGCAACCGCGTCAACGGCCGGATCACGGCGGCGGGGCAGGGCGGGCTGACGCTGGAGGTGCTCCAGAGCTTCGGCAACTGCCCGCAGTACATCCAGACCCGCGCCGTGGCGCCGGGGCCGGCCTCCACGACCCCGGCCGCGGCCCTGGCCTTTCCGACCGCCGAGGCGCTGGCCCAGATCGCCCACGCCGACACCATGTTTGTCGCCACCAACGCCGCTGGCGAGAACGGCGGCGTCGACATCTCGCATCGCGGCGGCCTGCCGGGCTTCGTGAAGGTGGCGGGCGACGTGCTGACCATCCCGGACTTCCGGGGCAACCGGTTCTTCAACACCTTGGGCAACCTGGTGCTCGACGACCGCGCGGCCCTGCTGTTCGTGGATTTCGAGACCGGCGACCTGCTGCACCTGCAGGGCCGGGCCGAGATCGACTGGGAGCCGCCGGGCGGCGAATGGCCCGAGGGCGTCCAGCGCCAGTGGCGGTTCACGGTCGAGCGCGCCTGGCGCCGCCCCGCCGCCTTGCCGCTGCGCTGGACGTTCGGCGACTATTCGCCGGTGACGCTGATGACCCAGGCCTGGAACGCGGCGGCCTAGGTCGCCGGCTCTTCGGACTGAACCGTGAAATCGAAGCGCCCAGGCCTTGGGTGCGGCGCAACGTCGCGATTTTTGTTTGTCGGACCAATGTGCAGCAAGGTTAAGCCTTGCTTGAGATGTTGCGATGCAAACCGAAAGACAGGTTTCTCCAGACATCGGCGCCCCAATGCGTTCTGACATCTCCACCAAGGTCAGCCTCACGGTTGTGGCGGCCTTCATGACCCTGTTGCTGGCCTTGCTGGCCATCGTCGGCAAGAACTCGCTCGACTTCGCCAAGTCGCAGGCGGTCAGCCAGCAAGAGGCGAGCATGCGCGTGGCCTGGGACGCGGTGGGCGGCAAGGGCGCGGCCTTCGCGCGCGACGGCGACAAGCTGACGGTGGGCGGCAAGGCGCTGAACGGCGACATCGCCACGGTCGACCACGTCAAGGACATGGTCGGCGGCACGATGACCATCTTCATGGGCGACACCCGCATCGCCACCAACGTCCAGAAGCCGGACGGCAGCCGGGGCGTCGGCACGCCCCTGGCCAAGGGCCCGGTCTACGACTCGGTGCTGGGCCGGGGCGAGCCCTATCGCGGCGAGACCAAGGTGCTGGGCAAGCCGTACTTCGCCGCCTACGACCCGATCAAGAACGCCTCGGGCGAGGTGATCGGCATCCTCTATGTCGGCGTGGCCAAGGCCGACTATTTCCAGCCGGTCTATCGTCAGCTGATCTGGCTGGCCGTGGCCGGCGTGGTGCTGGCCGGCCTCGGCGTCGCCGCCTCGGTGACCGTGGTCCGCCGCCAGCTGTCGCCGTTGCGCGACCTGCGCGACGCCATGAAGCGGGTGATGGGCGGCGATCTGACCGTCGCCCTGTCGTTCGCCGGCCGCCGCGACGACATCGGCCTGATGGCCGACGCGGTCCACGCGTTCCGCGACGAGGCCCGCGAGAAGGGCCGCATCGAGGCCGACGCCGAAAGCCATCGCCAGGCCGCCGAGGCCGAGCGCCGCCTGTCCGCCGATCGCGACAGCCAGCAGGCCGAGCAGCAGGCCCTGGTGGTCTCGCGCCTGGCCCATGGCCTGGACCGTCTGTCGGCCGGCGACCTGACCGTGCGCCTGACCGAGGCCTTCGCTCCCGACTACGAGCGCCTGCGCGCCGACTTCAACCAGGCCGTCGAACGCTTGGAGCGGGCGCTAGGCGCGGTGATCTCCGCCGTGGGCGGCCTGACCTCGGGCGCCAACGGCATCGCGGGCGCGGCCGGCGACCTGTCGGCCCGCAGCGAGCAGCAGGCCGCCAGCCTGGAAGAGGCCGCCGCGGCCCTGACCGAAATCACCAACGCCGTCCGCGTGGCCGCCGACGGCGCGCGCGGCGCCCGCGAGGCGGTCAGCCAGGCCCAGGCCGAGGCCGGCCGCTCGCGCACCGTCGTCGACGAAACCATCCAGGCAATCAGCGGCATCGAGGCCTCCTCGCACCAAGTGGCCCAGATCATCGGCGTGATCGACGAGATCGCCTTCCAGACCAACCTGCTGGCCCTGAACGCCGGCGTCGAAGCCGCGCGTGCGGGCGACGCCGGTCGCGGTTTCGCGGTCGTGGCGCAGGAAGTGCGGGCCCTGGCTCAGCGCTCGGCCGACGCGGCCAAGGAGATCAAGGTCCACATCGCCGACTCCGCCCGCCAGGTCGAGGCCGGCGTCGTGCTGGTGGGCCGCACCGGCGAGGCCCTGCAGAAGATCGCCGGTCAGGTCGGAGCCATCGACGGGGTGATCGGCCAGATCGCCGCCTCGGCCGCCGAGCAGGCTTCGGGCCTGTCGGAGGTCAATATCGCCGTCAGCCACATGGACCAGGCCACCCAGAAGAACGCCGCCATGGTCAACCGCTCGGCCGCCGACAGCATGACCCTGGTGCGCGAGGTCGAGGGCCTAGCCGCCCTGATCAGCCATTTCAAAGTGGGCGCGGCTAGCGCTGATCGGTCTGGCGCTCGGCCTGCTTCCGACGCTCGTCGGCCTTCCGCGCATCGTCCAGCCGCTTAAGAGCCTGCTGCTCGGCCGATTTCTGTCGGCCTAGCCCGTCCTGCCCGGCCCCGCCGACCCACGGGATGTCCTTCATCGTTCCCGGACCTTCGCGGCTGCGATGGTCCACGCCGACGCCCATCGGCGCGTCGCGATAGGCGCGGTCGGCCTGCTGCCTGAGCGCCTGGGCGTCGAAGCCTCGTCGCTTACCGGCGTCCATCGGCGCGTCGTAGACAGGCGCGTTGCGGGCCGTCTCGCCGAATTTCTCGTCGCAATGCTCCTGCTCACGCCGGTTGAGGCCGACCGCATCGGCGTTGGCGCAGCCGGCGGCGCTGCCGCGCAAGGCGGTGCGAAGATCGCCGCGCGGGCCTTCCGGCAGCGGCGCGGGATGGGCTCCGGTCTCGCGGTTGGCGGGGGCGGGCGGCCCGGGAGCCGGCGCGACGCCCAGCGGCCTCACCCAGGGCGGCGCGACCAGGCGCGGCGCGCGCGGTTGCACGGGCAGGGCCGCGGCGGCGCGGTCGGGGCTGGCGACGGTCTCCGGCGCGAGCCGTCGAGGCACGAGCTCGCGCTCCAGGGTGACGCTGATGGCGTCCTCGTCGTTGGACCGGTCCTGGAAGCGCGCCACCACCGGCCAGCCCAGGACGGCCAGGATCACGGCGTGCAGCAGCAGGGACCCGCAGAAGACGGCGCCGTTTCTCAACCGGGTTCTGCGCGCCGCGTTCTGGGACAAGGACAAACTCGACAGGAGCAAGGGCGCGAGGTTTGCCACCGCAAGTGGCGAAACCGTGGCCCGCGAACGTTAGATGGGTTTCCCGACCGCTTGCGCCACTAGGGTTTTCGGGGATAGGTCCCCGGGACGACGACCCATCCGGCGGCGGCGAAAGCGTGGCCGTCAGAGGGCTGTTGACCGACCTAAACCCGCGATTTGACTCGGCATTGACGTGGAAGACGTTCGCGAGTAGTTTCCGCGCTCTTTTCGAGGCGGACCCTGTCCGTCCTGATGAGCGCCCGTCCCTTACCCGACGGATAGCCCGCCGGAACGCCTTCCGCGTCCCGGCGAGTTTCGTGTTTATCAGGTCCCCCTCCGGGGCCGAGACAAGCCGGAATAAAAACGACAAGGACCCTGAAGCGCTTCGGCCGAAAGGCACACGCTTCCATCAGAGCAGAGACTTAATGCCTACCGTCAACCAGCTCATCCGCAAACCGCGCCAGCCTAAGCCGGTCCGGAACAAGGTGCCCGCCCTGAAGGGCTGCCCCCAACGTCGCGGCGTTTGCACGCGCGTCTACACGACGACCCCGAAGAAGCCGAACTCGGCTCTGCGTAAGGTCGCCAAGGTCCGTCTGACCACCGGCATCGAAGCCGTTTGCTACATCCCGGGCGAAGGCCACAACCTGCAGGAGCACTCGGTGGTGCTCATCCGCGGCGGCCGCGTCAAGGACTTGCCCGGCGTCCGCTATCACATCCTGCGCGGCGTCCTCGACACCCAAGGGGTCAAGGATCGTAAGCAGCGTCGTTCGCTCTACGGCGCCAAGCGTCCGAAGTAAGGAATAGAAGAAGATGTCCCGCCGCCGTCGCGCCGAGAAACGCCAAGTCCTGCCGGATCCCAAGTTTGGAGATCTGATTGTCACGAAGTTCATGAACTACGTGATGTACGAGGGCAAAAAAGCCGTCGCCGAAAACATCATCTATGGTGCTTTCGACATCCTGGAAAACAAGCGCAAGGACCAAGGTCCGCTTGAGACCTTCCACTCCGCCCTGGACAACGTCGCCCCGGCGATCGAAGTCCGGTCGCGTCGCGTCGGCGGCGCCACCTACCAGGTGCCCGTGGAAGTCCGTCCGGACCGTCGCCGTGCGCTGGCCATCCGTTGGCTGGTGACCGCCGCCCGCAAGCGCGGCGAGAACACCATGACCGAAAAGCTGGCCGGTGAGCTGCTCGACGCCTCCAACAACCGCGGCACCGCGGTGAAGAAGCGCGAAGACACGCACAAGATGGCTGAAGCCAACCGGGCGTTCTCGCACTACCGCTGGTAACCTTTCTTACCAGCACTCTTTCAGGCGCGGGCGGTTTGAGATAAACCGCCCGCGCCGCACGTTTAAATGTCCCTGCCCCAGCTTGGGGCCGGGCTGTCACGCAGAGCTAGATCCATGGCCCGCCAGCATAAAATCGAAGACTACCGTAACTTCGGCATCATGGCGCACATCGACGCCGGAAAGACGACGACGACCGAGCGGATCCTGTATTACACGGGTAAGTCGCACAAGATCGGCGAAGTCCACGACGGCGCCGCGACCATGGACTGGATGGACCAGGAACAAGAGCGCGGCATCACCATCACGTCGGCCGCGACGACCGCTTTCTGGAAAGACAAGCGCCTCAACATCATCGACACCCCCGGACACGTCGACTTCACGATTGAAGTCGAGCGCTCGCTCCGCGTGCTCGACGGCGCCGTGGCGGTGCTGGACGGCAACGCCGGCGTTGAGCCGCAGACGGAAACCGTCTGGCGCCAGGCCGACAAGTATCGCGTTCCGCGCATCGTCTTCGTCAACAAGATGGACAAGATCGGCGCCGACTTCGACAAGTCGGTCGAGTCGATCCGCGACCGCCTGGGCGCCAAGGCCGTTCCGATCCAATTCCCGATCGGCTCGGAAACCACCCTCAGCGGCCTGGTCGACCTGGTCCGCATGAAGGCCGTCATCTGGGACAACGACGCCCTGGGCGCCAACTTCCGCGACGAAGAAATCCCGGCCGACCTGCTGGACAAGGCCAAGGAAGCCCACGCTTACCTGGTCGAAGCCGCCGTCGAGCTCGACGACGACGCCATGGAAGCCTATCTGGGCGGCGAAGAGCCCTCGGAAGCCGTGCTGAAGAAGTGCATCCGCAAGGCCGTGCTGACCGGCGCCTTCTATCCGATCCTCTGCGGCTCGGCCTTCAAGAACAAGGGCGTGCAGACGCTCCTGGACGCCGTCGTCGACTACCTGCCGTCGCCGCTGGACATCCCGCCGACCAAGGGCATCGACTTCAAGACCGAAGAAGAAGTCGTGCGTCGCGCTTCGGACGAAGAGCCGCTGTCGGTTCTGGCGTTCAAGATCATGGACGACCCCTTCGTTGGTTCGCTGACCTTCTGCCGCATCTATTCGGGCAAGCTGGAAACCGGCATGAGCCTGCTGAACGCCACGCGCGACAAGCGCGAGCGCGTCGGCCGCATGCTGCTCATGCACTCCAACAACCGCGAAGACATCAAGGAAGCCTTCGCCGGCGACATCGTCGCCCTGGCCGGCCTGAAGGAAACCCGCACCGGCGACACCCTGTGCGATCCCCTGAAGTCGCCGGTCATCCTGGAGCGCATGGAATTCCCGGCCCCGGTCATCGAGATCGCCGTGGAGCCCAAGTCCAAGGCCGACCAGGAAAAGCTGGGCGTCGCCCTGGCCAAGCTGGCCGCCGAGGATCCGTCCTTCACCGTCTCGACCGACTTCGAAAGCGGTCAGACGATCCTGAAGGGCATGGGCGAACTGCACCTGGACATCAAGATCGACATCCTGAAGCGGACCTACAAGGTCGAAGCCAACATCGGCGCGCCGCAGGTTGCCTATCGCGAAAGCCTGGGTAAGCGGGCCGAGATCGACTACACCCACAAGAAGCAGACCGGCGGTACGGGCCAGTTCGCCCGCGTCATGATCACCTTCGAACCGGGCGAGCCGGGTTCGGGCTTCGTGTTCGAAAACTCGATCGTCGGCGGCGCGGTGCCGAAGGAATACATCCCCGGCGTCGAAAAGGGCCTGATGTCCGTGAAGGACAACGGCCTGCTGGCCGGCTTCCCGCTGATCGACTTCAAGGCGACCCTGACGGACGGCAAGTACCACGACGTCGACTCCAGCGTGCTGGCGTTCGAAATCGCGTCGCGCGCCGCCTTCAAGGAACTGCGTGAAAAGGGCGCTCCCAAGCTGCTCGAGCCGATCATGGCCGTCGAGGTCGTGACCCCGGAAGAGTACCTGGGTTCGGTCATCGGCGACCTGAATGCTCGCCGTGGCATGATCCAGGGCCAAGACATGCGCGGCAACGCCACGGTGGTGAACGCCTTCGTGCCGCTGGCCAACATGTTCGGCTACGTGAACACCCTGCGCGGCATGAGCCAAGGCCGCGCCCAGTTCACCATGCAGTACGACCACTACGAGCCGGTGCCGCAACACGTCGCCGACGAAGTGATCAAGAAGTACGCGTAAGCTTTTTCCCCGAAAAAAGCGTACGAGATGAATAGGACGGGCTCTGATGAGCCCGTCCGCCCACCACCCCAGAAGTTCAACCATTGAAGGCCCCTCTGGGGTCCTGGAGCTAAGAAAATGGCCAAGGAAAAGTTCGAACGTAACAAGCCGCACTGCAACATCGGCACGATTGGTCACGTTGACCATGGCAAGACGACGTTGACGGCCGCGATCACCATCATCCTGGCCAAGTCGGGTGGTGCGACCGCGAAGAACTACGCCGACATTCGGCCGCCGACGGCCCGATGCCGCAGACCCGCGAGCACATCCTGCTGGCCCGTCAGGTCGGCGTGCCGGCCCTGGTCGTGTACATGAACAAGGTCGACCTGGTCGACGACGCCGAGCTGCTCGAGCTGGTCGAGATGGAAGTGCGCGAGCTGCTTTCGTCGTACGACTTCCCGGGCGACGACATCCCGATCACCAAGGGTTCGGCCAAGGTCGCCATCGACGGCGGCGACCCGGTCATCGGCGAGCAGTCGATCCTGGAACTGATGACCACGGTCGACACCTACATCCCGCAGCCCGATCGTCCGATCGACCTGCCGTTCCTGATGCCGGTCGAAGACGTGTTCTCGATCTCGGGCCGCGGCACCGTGGTCACGGGCCGCGTCGAAAAGGGCATCGTGAAGGTCGGTGAGGAAGTCGAGATCGTCGGCATCCGTCCGGTCCAGAAGACGACCTGCACGGGCGTCGAGATGTTCCGCAAGCTGCTGGACCAAGGTCAAGCCGGCGACAACGTGGGCGTGCTGCTGCGCGGCACCAAGCGCGAAGACGTCGAGCGCGGCCAAGTGCTGTGCAAGCCCGGTTCGATCACCCCGCACACCAAGTTCGTGGCCGAAGCCTACATCCTGACCAAGGAAGAAGGCGGCCGTCACACCCCGTTCTTCACCAACTACCGYCCGCAGTTCTACTTCCGCACCACGGACGTGACCGGGATCATCAAGCTGCGCGAAGGCGTGGAAATGATCATGCCGGGCGACAACGCCGAGCTGGACGTCGAGCTGATCACCCCGATCGCCATGGACCAAGGCCTGCGCTTCGCCATCCGCGAAGGCGGCCGCACCGTCGGCGCCGGCGTCGTGGCCAAGATCGTCGAGTAGGTCTCGGCTTTCTGACTACAGCTGATCCAAGCGAAGGCCCCGAAGGAAACTCCGGGGCCTTTTGCTATTCCGGTCCTCCCCTGTGGGGGAGGTGTCGGCGAAGCCGACGGAGGGGGAGTGATCGGCGAGCGAGGTCAACGACCATAAACTTCCCCCCACCGATCGCTGCGCGATCGCCTCACCCATAGGGGGAGGGACTACGCCGTCGTCACGGGCTCGGACAGATAGGCGTGGATCGCGGCCACCACCTGGGCGCCTTCACCGACCGCCGCCGCCACGCGCTTGACCGAACCGGCCCGCACGTCGCCGATCGCGAACACGCCGGGGCGGCTGGTCTGCAGGGACGGATGGCCCGGCGAC
The DNA here is from genome assembly GCF_056406095.1 of Caulobacter sp. P1_D6. Lineage (NCBI taxonomy): Bacteria > Pseudomonadati > Pseudomonadota > Alphaproteobacteria > Caulobacterales > Caulobacteraceae > Caulobacter > Caulobacter sp. P1_D6. The sequence continues at coordinate 53,100 of NZ_JBFUAW010000021.1, forward strand.
AGGTCCTGGCCGGTGCGCACGAAGCCGTGGTTGTCCAGCTCGACCCGGCATTGGGTCAGCCAGGACGTGTTGGGTGCGGCGCCGATGAACAGGAAGAGGTGACTGAGCTCGCAGCGGTCCTCCTCGCCAGTGTCGAGATCGCGGAAGCGGACCGCTCGCAGCTGGCCGTCCTCGCCCTCCAGTTCGAAGATTTCGTTGCGGGTGACGACCTCGATATTGGGCAGGCCCTCGATCCGCTCGATCAGGTAACGCGACATGCTGGCCGCCAGGCTCTTGCCGCGGATCACCAGCCAGACCTTCTTGACCTGGCTGGCCAGATAGACCGCCGCCTGGCCCGCCGAGTTGCCGGCCCCGACCAGGGCGACCTCCTGGCCGGCGCACAGCTTGGCCTCGAGCGGCGAGGCCCAGTAGTGGACGCTGCTGCCTTCGAACTGGTCGAGGTTGGCCACGTCCAGCCGCCGGTAGCGGGCGCCGCTGGCGATCACCACGGTCTTGGCCTGGGTGGTTTCGCCGCTGACCAGCTTCAGGTGATAACCGCCCAGGCCCCCATTCCCATTGGCGTCGCCCTCGCAGTCCAGCGTCGCCACCTCGTCGGGGATAGCCAGATTGGCGCCGAACTTCTGGGCCTGATTGTAGGCGCGGGCCATCAGGGCCATGCCCGAGACGCCGGTGGGGAAGCCCAGATAGTTCTCGATCCGCGCCGAGGCCCCGGCCTGGCCGCCGAACGCCCGGGTGTCCAGCACCAGCACCGACAGGCCTTCGGAGGCGGCGTAGACCGCCGTCGCCAAGCCGGCCGGACCGGCCCCGACCACGGCCACGTCGTAGACATGGCTCGGATCCAGGTCGCCGACCATGCCGATGCAGCGCGCCAGCTCGGCGTTGGACGGATGGCGCAGGATCTGGCCGCCGGGACACAGCACGATCGGCAGCTCGGCCTCGTCGATCGAGAACCGCTGGATCAGCACCTTGGCGCAGTCGATCTTGTCGGGGTCCAGGTGCTGGTAGGGATGGCCGTTGCGGCCGAGGAAGCCCGACAGTCGGATGACCTCGCCGTCGTTGGTTCGGCCGATGATCACCGGGCCGCCGGCCCCCGTTTCCAGCAGCCCGACCCGACGCAGGATCAGGGCCCGCATGATCCGCTCGCCCAGTTCCGCCTCGGCGATCAGCACCGCGCGCAGGCGGTCGGGCTTGATGCGCAGGACTTCCAGGTCGGTCAGGGCCTCGACGTCGACCAGCGACGGGCGGTTCGACAGCTGGGCCAGCTCGCCGATGAACTGGCCGGGCTCATGCTCGACGATCATGTGGCTCTCGTCGTGGGCGTCGCGCCGGCTGATGCGGGCGCGGCCCTCGAGGATCACCATCAATCCGGGCGAGACCTCGCCGGCCCTGGCCAGCACGGCCCCGGCCTTGGCGTGGGCGATATCGCCGAAGCGGCGGATGCGGTCGATTTCCTCCGGCGCCAAGCTGGGGAACATCTGATCGCGGCGGGTGTCGATGACGGCCATGACCCTAGAGTGCGTCAGGACGGGCGAGCGGTCATCCTACAACCGCGTCGGATTTGAACGTTCCTGCCGTGATGTGCGCTCTTGGACGCGGGAGCACCGAAGCAGTAGAGTCCGGGTCATGTCGAAAGCCGCCGTTCAACGTCGTTCCGCCACCCAGTGGCGGGTCGGGGCCGGGTCCGAGACCATCGCCCGCGCCACTCCTCAGGAAGTCGCCGTGGGCCTGTCGTTCGACGGCCGGCCGCATACGGTGCTGATGGCCACGCCGGCCGACGTCGCGGACCTGGCGATGGGCTTCACCGTGACCGAAGCGGTGGCGCGGGCCGAGGATATCCTTGGGATCGAGGTCACCGGCACGGAGCTCGGCATCCTGGCCGACGTGAAGCTCAGGCCCGGCGCGATCCAGCGCAAGGCCCGGCCGCGCACGCTGGAGGGCCGCTCCAGCTGCGGGCTGTGCGGGGTGCAGCGCCTGGCCGACGCCGTGCGGCCGCTGCCCCAGATCGAAGGCGGGGTGAAGATTTCGCACCAGGCGGTGCAGCGCGCGATCGAGGGCCTGGACGCGGCCCAGGCCCTGGGGCGGCTGACCCGCGCCACCCATGCGGCGGCCTTCGCCGACGCGGACGGGGCGCTGGTCCTGATCCGCGAGGACGTCGGCCGTCACAACGCCCTGGACAAGCTGGCCGGCGCCATGGCGGCCGGCGACCACCGGGCCATCGGCGGCTTCGTGCTGGTCACCAGCCGGTGCTCGTTCGAGATGGTCGAGAAGACCGTTCGGATGGGCTGTTCGATCCTGGTGGCGGTGTCGGCGCCGACCGACCTGGCGATCCGCCGGGCCGAGGAGTCGGGCCTGACCCTGGTCGCCCTGGCCCGCGCCGACGGCCATACGGTCTTCACCTATCCCGAGCGCCTGCTCGACACCGTTCCGGAACCCGCGTGATGGCCGATGACTCCAAATCCAACGCGGGCATCCCCGGCATCCACCGCTACGACAACGCCGCCGGCGGCTGGGGCGCGCTGAAGGCGGTGGCCGGGGCGCTGACCGACCAGGAAACGGTGATCGAGGGCGGCAAGACCCTGCTGCGCGCCAACCAGCCCGAGGGCTTCGACTGCCCCGGCTGCGCCTGGCCCGATCCCAAGCACACCAGTTCGTTCGAGTTCTGCGAGAACGGGGCCAAGGCCGTGGCCTGGGAGGCGACGACCAAGCGCGCCACGCCCGAGGCGTTCGCGGCCCACACCGTCACCGAGCTGAAGACCTGGAGCGACCACGCCCTGGAGGACCTGGGCCGGCTGACCCATCCGATGGCCTACGACAAGGCGACGGACCGCTACCTGCCCATCGCCTGGGACGAGGCGTTCGCGCGGACCGCCGACGCCCTGCGCGCGCTGGATCACCCCAACCAGGCCGAGTTCTACGCCTCGGGCCGGGCCTCCAACGAGGCGGCGTTCCTGTTTCAGCTGCTGGGCCGGCGGGTGGGGACCAACAATTTCCCCGACTGCTCGAACATGTGCCACGAGCCGACCAGCGTCGGCCTGCCGGACTCCATCGGCATGGGCAAGGGTTCGGTGACGCTGGAGGACTTCGACCACGCCGACCTGATCCTCAGCTTCGGCCACAACCCCGGCACCAACCATCCGCGGATGATGACCACTCTGCGCGACGCCGCCAGGCGCGGCGCGACGATCCTGGCCTTCAATCCTCTGAAGGAGCGGGCGCTGGAGAAATTCGCCTCGCCGCAGGACCCGGTCGAGATGGCGACGCTGACCTCGACGCCGATCGCCTCGGCCTATTACCAGCTGACCGTCGGCGGCGACGCCCTGGCGGTTCAGGGCATGATGAAGGCCGTGCTGGTCCTGGACGCCGAGAGCCAGGGCACCGTCCTGGACCATGCCTTCATCGCCGAACACACCGAGGGCTTCGAGATGGTGAAGGCCATCGTCGAAGGCTTGAGCTGGGACGAGATCGAGGCGAGCTCGGGCCTGTCGCGGGCCCAGATCGAGGAAGCGGCCCGGGCCTATGCGGCCGCCAAGGCCACGATCCTCTGCTACGGCATGGGCCTGACCCAGCACCGCAGCTCTTCCAGCACCGTGCAGCAGCTGGTCAATCTGCTGCTGCTGAAGGGCAATATCGGCCGGCCGGGGGCGGGGATCTGTCCGTTGCGGGGCCATTCCAACGTCCAGGGCGACCGCACGGTCGGCATCTGGGAGAAGCCTTCGGCCGCCTTCCTGGACTCCATGGACCGGGTGTTCGCCTTCAAGTCGCCGCGCGAGCACGGCCACACGGTGGTCGAGACCATCGCGGCCATGGAGGCGGGCGAGGCCAAGGTGTTCGTCGGGCTGGGCGGCAACTTCGCCGTCGCCGCGCCGGACCCGACCCGCACCTTCGCGGCGTTCCAGAAGGTCGGCCTGACCGTCCACGTCGCCACCAAGCTGAACCGCACCCACCTGCTGCATGGCGCGGAAAGCCTGCTGCTGCCGTGCCTCGGGCGCACCGAAATGGACCTGCAGGCGGGTGTGCGCCAGGCGGTGACGGTCGAGGACTCGATGTCGATGGTCCACGCCTCGCGCGGCCTCAATCCCCCGGCCTCGGACCAGCTGAAGTCCGAGCCCGCCATCGTCGCCGGGATCGGCGCGGCCCTGTTCGGACCGGACGACATCGTCGACTGGCCGGGCCTTGCCGCCGATTACGACAGGATCCGCGACCTGATCGAGGCGGTCTTTCCCGAGGCCTTCGCCAATTATAATGAGCGCGTGCGCCAGCCGGGCGGCTTCCGCCTGCCCGTGCCGCCGTCCGACCGGGTGTGGAAGACGCCCAGCGGCAAGGCCCAGTTCCTGGCCCACCGCCATGACGGCCGCGACGCCCGGCGCGGCGACGCCGACGTGCTGCTGCTGACCACCCTGCGCAGCCACGACCAGTACAACACCACGATCTACGGCCAGAACGACCGCTATCGCGGGGTGTTCGGCCGCCGCGACGTGGTCTTCGCCCATCCCGACGACATCGCCGCGCGGGGCCTGAAGGCCGGCGACCGCATCGACCTGACGGCGGCGTTCGACGACACCGGGCGGCGGGCCGTGCGCGGCTTCACCCTGGTGGAGCGCGATATCCCGCGCGGCTGCCTCGCCGCCTACTATCCCGAGGCCAACGYCCTGGTGGCGCTGGAGGATCACGACCGGCGCAGCGGCACGCCGGCCTACAAGTCGGTTCCGGTCCGGCTGGCCGCCCACGCGGGCTGAAATTTCGCGGCAACCTTTACCCTTTGGTCGCCACCCCATGCCTAAGGTTGCACCGCCGTAGGGGGGAATTGTCCGTCGTGGACACGCGTATCGAAGTCGAGGCCGTCAAGGTCGCCGAGTTGGGGGAGGGCGAGCGCACGCTCTGGCGCGCCCTGCGCGCGGCCCATCCGCATCTGGGCAGTCCCTATTTCGACCTGCGCTATGTCGAGGCAGCCGAACGCGTCTCGCCCGAGGGCGGGGTCGGGGTGATCCGGCGTGGCGGACGGGTCGTCGGCTTCTTCCCGTTCCAGCGACGCGGCGGCGCGCTGCAGCCGCTGGGCGCGCCGATGAGCGACTTCCACGGCCTGATCGCCGATCCCGCCGAGGGCTTGGACCTGGGGCAGGTCGTGCGAGCCCTGGGCGGACGCCGCCTGCGGGTCAGCGGGCTGGTCGGCGCGCCGGTCCAGCCGGGCCTGCAGGCTCGCCGCGCGATGATCGCCGATCTCTCGAACGGCTTCGAGGCCTATCAGGCCGGACGGGCGTCGGCCTTCCTGAAGGACAAGCGCCGGCGGATGCGGGCGCTGGAGCGCGATCACGGCGCGGTGCGGTTCGACTTCGATCGACCCTCGCCGGCGCTGCTGGAGCGGGTGATCTCCGAGAAGCGCGCCCAGATCCGCCGCACGCACCAGCACGACATCTTCGCCTGCGGTTGGACGACCCGTCTGCTGCACGACCTGGACACCGTGGCCGACGCCGATTTCGGCCTGCGCCTGGCGGTGTTGCGGGCTGGTGACGTGGTGGTGGCCGCCGAGCTGGGGCTGACCAGCGGTGACCGGCATCACCTGTGGTTCCCGATCTACGACCCCGACTATGCGCGCTATTCGCCAGGGGCGCTGATGACCCTGGAGACGCTGCGGGTCTGCGCCGAGCGCGGGATCGCACGCGTCGACTTCGGCCCCAGCGAAGAGGCCTACAAGGAAGACTTCGCCGATCCCGCCGAGCCGGCCCTGGAAGGGCTGATCACGCCGCATGCGCCTTTGGTGGCCCGCGTGGCCGACCTGCCCGGCGGCCGCCGGATCGCGGCGGCCGGAACCCGGTTGAGCCGACGCTTCGACCGCATCGCCGCCTGCGAACCCGGCCTGGCCGGCCAGATCAAGGGCGCCTCGTCCTTGGTCGCGGGCCTGACCGTTCGCCATCGCCGCCTTACCGGAACCGTGGGCGCGGGACTGGGGCTCGGCCTGGGCCTCGGGCTCGGCCTGGCCTTGCTCGCCGAATGAAGGAGCCTGTCATGTCCAGCCTCATCGCCGACTGGTCGGCCGACCAGAAGTCCGCCTTCGGCAAGACGCCGATCACCTTCCGCCATGGCCTGGCCGAGACCGGCCTGTTCGACGACGAGCCCCTGGCGCGCCTGCTCGACGCCTATCCGGCCGAGCTCTACGACATCAACCTGTTCGATTTCGACGACGAGGGCCAGGCCACCATGCGCACCGGCGCGCGCGGCCGTCTGCCGGGGCGCGAAGTGCTGGAAGGGGTCAAGCAGGGCCGGATCTGGGTGCAGCTGCGCCGGGCCGAGGCCTGGTATCCCGAACTGGGTGTCCTGATCGCCAAGGCCTTCGCCGAGATCAGCCGCCAGGCGCCGGGCTTCAAGCCGATCCAACTGAACGGCCAGCTGATCATGTCGGCCCCGCAGGCCAAGGTGCCGTTCCACGCCGACGCGCCGGGCGTGGCGCTGTTCCACATCCGCGGCCGCAAGCGGATCTGGATCTATCCGAACGACGAGGCGCACATGCCCCAGCAGGGCATGGAGAACATCGCGCTCAAGCAACAGACCGAGGACCTGCCGTACCACCGGGCGATGGACGCCCAGGCCCAGGTCTTCGACCTGGAGCCCGGCATGGCCGTTGCCTGGCCGCTGCACGCCCCGCACCGGATCGAGAACCAGGGCACGTTCAACGTCTCGCTGTCGGTGGACTACCAGACCTGGGGCTCGCGCCTGACCAATGGCGCACACTACGCCAACGGCGTGCTGCGCCGCTGGGGCGCGCCGGTCGCGCCGATGCGCAAGACGCCCATGGCGGCGCGCGCCGGGCTGTGGGCGGCGTCCCTGGCGATGAAGCGCGTGGGGCTGGTCGAGGACCGCATCAAGGGCTTCGAACGCAGCTTCGAACTGGGCGACGCCAAGGCTTGAACCGGCGCCGCTTGGATTGCGGCCCAATCATGACAAGCGGGTCATGACCTCGAATTAAGTCGTTTCTCGATAAACGCCCGGCTAGCTTTCCCTCAACAACGCTTTTGTTTCGAGGGAACAACCGATGCGCGCTCTTCTGCTTCTGGCGACCGCCGCCGCCGCTCTGGGTTTCGCCGGCGCTGCTTGCGCCGACCCGTCCGTCAAGTTCAAGGACGCCGTGGCCCGGGTCGAGGTGATCCCCGAGGCGCGGTCCGACGTGAAGGTCGAATTCCTGACCACCAACCAGAGCCTGCCGCTGAGCATCCGCCAGAACGGCTCGAACGTGACGGTCGACGGCGGGCTGAAGATGAACCGCATCAACGGCTGCAACACGGTGATGGGCAAGCGCGTGGTCCATGTGCGCGGCGTCGGCGACGTGAAGTGGGAAGACATCCCGCAGGTCGTGGTCCGGGTGCCGATGGATGCCCAGGTCGCCGCCGCCGGCGCGGTGTTCGGCAATGTCGGCCGCAGCGAGCACCTGGAGTTGTCCAACGCCGGCTGCGGGGATTGGACCGTCGCCAACGTCCGGGGCAAGTTCGAGCTGAACCAGGCCGGTTCGGGCGACACCAAGGCCGGCAGCGCCGGCTCGGCCGAGATCAACATCGCCGGCTCCGGCGACGTGAAGACCCAGAACATCGGCGGCGACCTGGAGATCAACATCGCCGGTTCGGGCGGGGTGACCGCCGCCAGCGTCAACGGCAAGCTCGAAGCCAACATCGCCGGCTCCGGCGACGTCACCGTCAGCGGCGGCCGCTCGCGGTCGGTCGAGGTCAGCGTCATGGGCTCGGGCGACGTCGACTTCGGCGGCGAGGCCGACGCGGTCGAGATCTCGGTGGCCGGCTCGGGCGACGTTCGCATCGCCAAGGCCAACGGTCCCGTGCACAAGTCGGTCGCCGGCTCGGGCGACGTGATCATCGGCCGCTAGTCGCCGACTTTCCTGAAGATTGTTCGCCCCGGTCTCTTCGCGGAGATCGGGGCGAACAATATGTGGGACGCCTTCCCACGTTGTGATTTCCCTCGCGCCGACTAGACTGCCGGCAAGTTCATCGAGGGAAGCGGCATGACTCTGCGAGCCTTGGCTCTGATCGGCGCCCTTGCGCTGCCCGTCGCTTCACAGGCCGCCGCGCCCAAGCCGCTCTATCGCGATCCGGCCACCGACGGCGCCGCCGACGTCTCGATCGTGTTCGACAGGGCCCACCGCGAATGGGTGATGTTCTACACCAACCGCCGCGCCACCTTTGAAGCGCCCGATCCCAAGGACGTCGCCTGGGTCCACGCCACGCCGATCGGCATGGCTACCTCCAGGGACGGCATGGCCTGGACCTATGCGGGCGAGGCGAAGATCCCCGCTGAATGCACCGGCGAGACCCTGTGGGCCCCGGAGCTCTATGCCGAGGGCGGCGTCTATCATCTGTGGCTGACCGTCGTGCCGGGCGTCTTCCACCGCTGGGGCGAGAAGGGCGCGACCGCTCGCCTCGTCCATCTGACCAGCAAGGACCTGAAGGCCTGGACCTGCGGCGACACGCCGGACCTGGGCTCGGACCGGGTGATCGACGCCAGCGTGGTCAAGATCGGGAGCCGCTACCGCCTCTGGTACAAGGATGAGCGCAAGGGCAGCCGGATCATGGCCGTCGAAAGTCCCGACCTGGTCCATTGGAAGCCGGTCGGCGACAAGCCCGTGGTCGACATGGCCGCCGAGGGCCCCAAGGTGTTCCGCTTCAAGGGCGCCTGGTGGATGATCGCCGACGCCTGGAAAGGCCTGATCGTCCTGCGCTCCGACGACGCCGAGACCTGGACCCTGCAGTCGAGCCGGCTGCTCGAGCAGCCGGGAACGCAAGCCACCGACACCGCCAAGGGTCAGCACCCGGACGTGGTGGTCAGCGGGGGCAGGGCGTTCCTCTATTACTTCGTCCACCAGTCCAACGAGCCGGAGGCCAAGGCCGACCCGTACTGGGGCCAGCGGACCGTGGTGCAGGTGGCGGAACTGAAGGAGGCGGGCGGTGCGCTGTCGGTCGACCGCGAGGCGCCGGTGGAGGGTGGGCTGACCGCACCGAGGTGAGACGGGTTCGCCGAACCACGCTCTCGCTGCATATATATAAAGTGAAACGCCCCGGAGCCTGAGCTCCGGGGCGTTCCTTTAGTCCGCTATAGGGCGAACGGGTCCGATTTAGCGGACGCCGAAGCCGAACAGGGTGTCGGCGTCGATCAGGTCGGCGCCCGAACGGTCGCGGGTCTTCAGGCTGCCGCCGAAGGTGTAGCGGAAGCCAACCTTCACGGCTTCGGCGTTCAGGTCGGCCAGGTCCTTGGACTCGGTGTGGGTGTACTTGCCGAAGGTCGACCAGCCGGTGTTGGCGAACTTGTATTCGCCGCCGACATTGACGTCCCAGATGTCGGCGTTCAGGCCGGCGTCGCCGTCCAGGTTCGAGTAGCCGGCGCCGGCGTCCAGACGGAAGTCGTCCGAAACGAAGTAGCGGGCTTCGCCGCGGACGGCCCACAGGTCGGCGTCCAGGTCGTTCGACTGGCCGTAGGCGGCCAGGCCGGTCAGGGTGACCTTGTCGAAGTACTTGGAGGCTTCGGCGCCGACGGCCCACAGGGTGTCGTTCGACGGACGCGACAGGGCGGCGAAGCCGCCGACGCGGACGGTGTCGCCGGCGACCAGGGTCGTGGCGTGGGCGGCGGTCGAAGCGACGGTTTCGTCGCTCAGGTCGTTGTCGCTGACCGAGACGTTGCCGTTCAGGGTCACGGTCCAGGCGCCGGTCGGGATGGCGACGTTGCCGTCGACCTTCACCGAGGTGCCATCGGCGTCGAGGCCGGTGGCCTTCACGTCGTTGTAGTTCACGGCGGCGCCGATCGAGCCGACGTTCTGGGCGAAGGCGGGAGCCGAGACGGCCAGCGCCAGGACGGCGGCGGCGGCAAAGAGTTGGGTCTTCATAGTGGGTAATCCCCTTACTGTGTGGCCTCGATCGGCGGGCGGTCGTTTTGGGGAGGGCCGCTCGTCCGTCGAGGCGGCGGATTTATGGAGCTTCGCCCAGGGTCACAAGACCAGCTTGACCGGTCATCGGCGAAATGATGCAGTTTTATGACACTTGCGGAAACGCCTGGAGATTCCTATCGCGAGCGCCCGCACGTTCATGCCCTATAGTCGGCCCTGGAAAGGCATGTTTCATCGATCGACGGTTTATCGCGCCGCAATCGGGTCCTTTATATTAAGGCGGCGCGCCAGGCCGTCGGCCGAGCTTCGGGAGCGTGGCTGGACGACCGTCTTGACCGGTCCGGAACATGCGAACGGGCGAAGGGAAGGGGGCTTTCGTCGCCTTCGAAACAGGCTCTGGAACCGCTTGACGAAAACGATTCTGGCACGTAAAAGCCCCCTTCTGTTGGACCGGCTGTGAGCTTTCGGGCTTAAACGCGGTTCGCGAACGACTGCCGACCGGGCCTTTTAGGGCTCGGTTTTCAGTCACCGGCCCTAGCGGGTGACCGCCGGGGCCTATTTGTTTTGCGGACGCTGCGTTCGGAGTCTCCCCCGGGAGGATCCGAGTTGGTCTTTGAAATGGTTCGAGACGCGGGCGCAGCCCACTAGGAAACCGAGCGATATGGATCGTCAGAACATCCGCATCCGGCTCAAGGCCTTCGATCACCGCGTGTTGGATCATTCCACGCGCGAGATCGTGAACACGGCCAAGCGCACGGGTGCGACGGTACGGGGCCCGATCCCCCTGCCCACGCTTATCGAGAAATTCACGGTCAACCGCTCGCCGCACGTCGACAAGAAGTCGCGCGAGCAGTTCGAGATCCGCACGCACAAGCGCGTCCTCGACATCGTTGATCCGACTCCGCAGACCGTGGACGCGCTGATGAAGCTCGACCTGTCGGCCGGCGTCGACGTCGAAATCAAGCTGTAAGGAGGGCCGAACAGATGACTCTCCCCGCTAATCGTACTGGCGTGATCGCCAAGAAGCTGGGCATGACCCGCTTCTTCGATGAAACCGGACAGCACGTCCCGGTCACCGTCCTGTCGCTGGATGGTTGCCAGGTCACGGCTCAGCGCACCGTTGAGAAGGATGGCTACACCGCCCTCCAGCTCGGCGCCGGCGCCAAGAAGCCGAAGAACACCCCGAACGCCATGCGCGGTCACTTCGCCAAGAACTCGGTCGAGCCCAAGCGGATCGTCGCCGAATTCCGCGTCGATGAAGCCGCTCTGATCGAAGTGGGCGCGGAATTCACCGCCGACCACTACGTCGCCGGCCAGAAGGTCGACATCCAGGGCATCACCGTCGGTAAGGGTTTTGCCGGCGCCATGAAGCGCTGGAACTTCGGCGGTCTGCGCGCCACCCACGGCGTCTCGGTCTCGCACCGTTCGCACGGCTCGACGGGCAACCGCCAAGATCCGGGCCGTACGTTCCCGGGCAAGAAGATGGCCGGTCACCTGGGTCAGGAAACCGTCACCACCCTGAACGTCACCGTTTGGAAAGTGGATGTCGAGCGCGGCCTGATCCTGGTCAAGGGCGCCGTCCCCGGCTCGGAAGGCTCGTACGTCAAGGTTCGCGACGCGATCAAGAAGGCCGCTCCGGCCGACCTGCCGCGTCCGGGCGCCTTCCGCAAGGCTGGCGAGGCTCCGGCCGCCGCCGCTGAAACCCCCGCTGAGGAAGCCCCCGCGGCGACGACCGAAGAGGGCGAAGGCTAATGAAACTCGACGTCATCAAACTGGACGGCGGCAAGGCCGGCTCCGTTGATCTCGACGACGCCATCTTTGGCATCGCCGACATCCGCGGCGACATCCTGCAGCGCGTCGTCACCTGGCAGCTGGCCAAGCGCCGCTCCGGGAACCACAAGATTCAGGTCCGCAACGAGGTCTCTCGTACGGGCAAGAAGATGTACAAGCAAAAGGGCACCGGCTCGGCCCGTCACGGTTCGCGCCGTGCGGCTCAGTTCGTCGGCGGCGCCAAGGCCCACGGCCCTGTCGTCCGTAGCCACGCGTTCGATCTTCCCAAGAAGATCCGCGCCATGGCTCTGCGCCACGCTCTGTCCTCGAAGGCCAAGGCCGGCTCGATCATCGTGCTGGACAACGCCGTTCTGACCGACCCGAAGACGGCCGCCCTGCGCGCCACCTTCGACAAGATCGGCCTGAAGAACGCGCTGGTCATCGCGGGTCCGGAAGTGGACGGCAACTTCAAGCTCGCCGCCCGCAACATTCCGAACATCGACGTGCTGCCGAACGCCGGCCTGAACGTCTATGACGTGCTGCGTCGCCACACCCTGGTCCTCACGAAGGACGCGGTGGAAGCGATCTCGGCCCGTTTCGCTGAGAAGGAAGCCGCCTGATGGCCGCAACCGCCCGCCACTACGACACGATCCTGTCGCCGGTGATCACCGAGAAGGCCACCCTGCTCAGCGAGCAGAACAAGGTTGTCTTCCGCGTGTCCGCCGATGCGTCGAAGGACGAAATCGCCGCCGCAGTCGAAGAGCTGTTCAAGGTCAAGGTCACCAAGGTCAACACCCTGGTCACCAAGGGCAAGACCAAGCGCTTCCGTGGCATCATCGGACGCCGTTCCGATGTCAAAAAAGCCATCGTGACCCTGGCCGAAGGCCAGTCGATCGACATCACGACGGGGCTCTAATCAGATGGCCTTGAAGCACTTTAACCCGACCAGCCCCGGCCAGCGCGGCCTGGTGCTGATCGACCGCAGCGAGCTCCACAAGGGCCGCCCGGAAAAGAAGCTGGTCGAAGGTCTGACCAAGTCGGGCGGTCGTGGCGGCAATGGCCGCATCGCGGTCCGTTTCCGCGGCGGCGGCGCCAAGCGCCTGTACCGTCTGGTCGACTTCAAGCGTCGTAAGCAAGGCACGGCTACCGTCGTTCGCCTTGAGTACGATCCGAACCGCACCGCCTTCATCGCCCTGATCAAGTATCAGGACGGCGAACTGGCCTACATCCTGGCCCCGCAACGCCTGAAGGCAGGCGACGAAGTCGTCACCGCCGACAAGGTCGACGTGAAGCCGGGCAACACCTCGCCGCTGCGGACCATGCCGATCGGCACGATCATCCACAACGTCGAGCTGAAGCCCGCCAAGGGCGGCCAGATCGCCCGTTCGGCCGGCGCCTACGCCCAGCTGGTCGGTCGTGACGCCGGTTACGCTCAGATCCGTCTGAACTCGGGCGAGCTGCGCATGGTGCTCGACACCTGCCTGGCCACCGTCGGCGCCGTGTCGAACCCGGACCACATGAACGAAAACCTCGGCAAGGCCGGGCGCGTTCGTCACATGGGCCGTCGTCCTCACGTCCGCGGCGTCGCCATGAACCCGGTCGACCACCCCCACGGCGGTGGTGAAGGTCGCACCTCGGGCGGCCGTCACCCGGTGACCCCGGCTGGCAAGCCGACCAAGGGCGCCAAGACCCGCGTCAACAAGGCCACGGATAAGTTCATCATCCGTTCGCGCCACAAAGCGAAAAAGGGCCGCTAAGCCATGACCCGCTCCGTCTGGAAAGGCCCGTTCGTCGACGGGTACCTCCTGAAGAAGGCCGACGCCGCGCTGGCGTCGGGCCGCAAGGACGTCATCAAGACCTGGTCGCGCCGTTCGACCATCATGCCGCAGTTCGTCGGCCTGGTGTTCGGCGTGCACAACGGTCAAAAGCACGTTCCCGTCTCCGTGTCGGAAGACATGGTCGGCATGAAGTTCGGTGAGTTCGCTCCCACCCGCAACTTCCCCGGCCACGCCGCCGACAAGAAGGCGAAGAGGAAGTAGGCCATGAGCCAAGCTAAACAACCTCGCCGCCTGCCGGCCAACGAAGCGATGTGCAAGGTTCGCACCTTGCGCACCAGCGCCCGCAAGCTGAACCTGGTCGCTCAGTCCATCCGTGGCCTGAACGTCCAGCGCGCTCTGAACGAGCTCGAATTCAGCCACAAGCGCATCGCTCAGGACGTCCGCAAGGCGCTGTATTCGGCGATCTCCAACGCCGAGAACAACCACAACCTCGACATCGACTCGCTGGTCGTCGCCGAGGCCTATGTGGGCAAGAACCTGGTGATGAAGCGCTTCTCGCCCCGCGCCCGCGGCCGTGCGACGCGCGTTGAAAAGCCGTTCTCCGAGATCACCATCGTGGTCCGCGAACTGGGTGAGGCCGCCTGATGGGTCAGAAAGTCAATCCGGTCGGGCTGCGGCTCGGCGTAAACCGTACCTGGGACAGCCGTTGGTTCGCCGACGGCGAACAGTACGGCAAGCTCCTGCACCAAGACCTCGCGGTCCGTGCGATGCTGAAGAAGCGCCTGTATCAAGCCGGCGTCTCGCGCATCATCATCGAGCGTCCGCACAAGAAGTGCCGCGTCACGATCTATGCCGCCCGTCCGGGCGTCATCATCGGCAAGAAGGGCGCTGACATCGACAAGCTCCGCAAGGACCTGTCGGTGATGACGGAAGGCGAAGTTCACCTGAACATCGTCGAAATCCGTAAGCCCGAAACCGATGCGCAGCTGGTGGCCGAGTCCATCGCCCAGCAGCTCGAGCGTCGTATCGCCTTCCGTCGCGCCATGAAGCGGTCGATCCAATCGGCCGTCCGTCTTGGCGCCAAGGGCATCCGCATCAACGTGTCGGGCCGCCTCGGCGGCGCGGAAATCGCGCGTATGGAATGGTATCGCGAAGGTCGCGTGCCGCTTCACACGCTGCGCGCCGACATCGACTACGGTTTCGCGGAAGCCAAGACCACCTACGGCATCATCGGCGTGAAGACCTGGATCTTCAAAGGCGAAGTGCTGGAGCATGACCCGATGGCGCTCGACAAGCGTCTCGCCACTGAGTCCGGCCCTGCCGGCGAAGGTGGTGGGCGCGAGCGCGGCGATCGTCCCGACCGGGGCGACCGCGGCCGTCGCGATCGGGGCTAAGGATAGAGCGCTATGCTGTCACCGAAAAAAACCAAGTATCGCAAGCAGTTCAAGGGCCGTATCCACGGCACCTCGAAGGGCGGCACCCTGCTGAACTTCGGTTCGTACGGCCTGAAGGCCGTCGAGCCGGAGCGCATCACGGCTCGCCAGATCGAAGCTGCTCGTCGCGCCATCACCCGCCAGATGAAGCGTCAAGGCCGCGTCTGGATCCGCATCTTCCCGGACGTGCCGGTCACCGGCAAGCCGGCTGAAGTCCGGATGGGTAAGGGCAAGGGCGCCGTGGACCACTGGGCCGCTCGCGTGGCTCCGGGCCGCATCATGTTCGAAATCGACGGCGTGCCGGACGATATCGCGCGCGAAGCCCTGCGTCTCGGCGCTGCCAAGCTGCCGATCCGTACCCGCGTCGTCACCCGCATCGACGCCGGTGCGGCTCTGGAGGCCGAAGCGGCATGACCAAGATCCAAGACATCCGGGGCATGACTCCCGACCAACTCGCCGAGCAACTGCTCAACCTGAAGAAAGAGCAGTTCAACCTGCGCTTCCAGGCGGCGACCGGTCAGGTGGAAAAGACCCACCGCGTTGGCGAGATCCGCAAGGAAATCGCCCGCATCAAGACCGTGCTGCGCGCCAAGGCCGCGGCTTAAGGAGAACGATATGCCCAAGCGTATCCTCGAAGGGGTTGTCGTCTCCGATAAGGGCGACAAGACCGTAGTGGTTAAGGTTGAACGGACCATCGTTCACCCGCTGCTGAAGAAGATCGTGCGTCGGTCCAAGAAGTACCACGCGCACGATGAGAGCAATGCGTACAAGGCGGGCGAGATTGCTCGCATCGTTGAGTGCGCTCCGAAGTCCAAGCTGAAGACCTGGGAAGTCCTTCCCAAGGCTTCTGCTTAATCTGGAAGGTTTGAACCATGATCCAGATGCAAACTAACCTGGAAGTCGCCGATAACTCCGGCGCCCGCCGGGTCATGTGCATCAAGGTGCTGGGTGGCGCAGGTCGTCGCTACGCCAGCGTCGGTGACGTGATCGTCGTGTCCGTGAAGGAAGCCATTCCGCGCGGCCGCGTGAAGAAGGGTGACGTGCTTCGCGCCGTCGTCGTTCGCGTGAACCAAGGCATGAAGCGTAAGGACGGGTCGCTGATCCGTTTCGACAAGAACGCCGCGGTCATCGTCAACAAGCAGAGCGAGCCGGTCGGCACGCGGATCTTCGGCCCGGTTCCTCGCGAACTGCGCGCCAAGAACCACATGAAGATCATCTCCCTCGCCCCCGAGGTGCTGTAATGGCTGCCAAGATTAAGAAGGGCGACCGCGTTGTCGTCCTGGCCGGCAAGGACAAGGGCAAGCAAGGCGCTGTGACCAAGGTCCTCGTCAAAGACAACCGTGTCCTGGTCCAAGGCGTGAACCTGGTTCAACGCCACACCAAGGCCACTCAGGCTGATCCGCAAGGCGGCATCAAGAGCAAGGAAGCCGCGCTGCACGTCTCGAACGTCGCCATCGTGGATTCCAACGGCAAGCCCACCCGCGTCGGCTTCAAGATCGAAGGCGACAAGAAGGTGCGCGTGGCCAAGACCACGGGCGAGGTGATCAATGGTTGATCAAGCTTACGAGCCGCGGCTGAAGTCCGAATATCGCGCGCGCATCCGCGCCGCGATGAAGGAACAGTTCGGCTACACGAACGAAATGCAGATCCCCAAGCTGGACAAGATCGTCCTGAACATGGGCATCGGCGAAGCTGTGGCCGACTCCAAGAAGGCCCAGACCGCGCTGAAGGATCTGATGGCCATCGCCGGCCAGAAGCCGGTCCCCACGAAGGCCCGCAAGTCCATCGCCGGCTTCAAGCTGCGCGAAGGCATGGTGGTCGGCGCCAAGGTGACCCTCCGCAAGGACCGGATGTACGAATTCCTCGACCGCCTGGTCACGATCGCGCTGCCGCGCGTGAAGGACTTCCGCGGCCTGAACGGCAAGAGCTTCGACGGCCGTGGCAACTACGCCATGGGCCTGAAGGAGCACCTGGTGTTCCCGGAAATCAACTATGACCAGATCGAACAGATCTGGGGCATGGACATCATCGTCTGCACCACTGCGAAGACCGATCAGGAAGCCAAGGCTCTCCTGAAGGAATTCCAGTTCCCGTTCACGAATTAAGAGCGGGCAGGGAAACACACCATGGCCAAGAAAAGCGCCGTTAACCGTAATCTCGCGGTCAAGGCCCTCGTCAAGCAATACGCCGACAAGCGCGCCGCGCTGAAGGCGATCGCCAACGACGAAAGCCTGCCGCTGGAAGAACGCTTCGAAGCCCGCCTGAAGCTCGCGAAGCTTCCGCGCAGCTCGTCGGCTGTTCGCATTCGCAACCGTTGCGAAGTGACCGGCCGCCCGCGCGCCTACTATCGCAAGCTGAAGATGAGCCGGATTGCTCTGCGCGAACTGGGTTCGCAAGGGCAGATCCCCGGCCTCGTCAAGTCGAGCTGGTGAGGACGATCAGATGTCGATGAACGATCCCCTGAGCGATATGATCGCTCGCATCAAGAACGCCGCCACGCGCAAGCGCGCCAAGGTTGCGACGCCGGCTTCCAAGCTGCGCGCCCGCGTCCTGGACGTGCTGGCCGACGAAGGCTACATCCGCGGCTACTCGCTGGTCGAGAAGCCCGGTGCGTTCCCCGAATTCGAGATCGAGCTCAAGTATTTTGACGGTGAGCCCGTGATCGCCGAGATCAGCCGCGTGTCCAAGCCTGGTCGCCGCGTCTACTCGTCGATCAAGGACCTGAAGCCGATCAAGAACGGCCTGGGCATCTCGATCCTTTCGACGCCGAAGGGCGTCATGTCGGACTCCGCCGCACGCGACGCTAATGTCGGTGGCGAAGTCCTCTGCCGCGTCTACTAGGCGCGGGAGGGAACAGAGCATGTCACGTATCGGTAAGAAGGCCGTCGCAATCCCCTCGAACGTGCAAGTCACGATCGACGGGCAGACGGTCACGGTGAAGGGCCCCAAGGGGCAACTCGCCTGGACCATCGCCGAAGAGATCGCCGTTTCGCAGGAAGGTTCCGACCTCCTGCTGACGGCGCGCGATGAGAGCAAGCGCGCCAAGTCGATGTGGGGTCTGTCCCGCACGCTGGTGGCCAACATGGTGCAAGGCGTCACCACGGGCTTCGAGGAAACCCTCGAGCTGGTGGGCGTCGGTTACCGCGCCGCGATGAAGGGCACCGCGCTCTCCATCCAGCTCGGTTTCAGCCACGATGTGGACGTCGAGGCTCCGGCCGGCGTCACCTTCGCGGTTCCGAAGCAAACCGAAATCAAGATCGCCGGCGCTGACAAGCAGGCGGTTGGCGAGATTGCCGCGAAAATCCGCCGCATTCGTCCGCCGGAGCCCTACAAGGGCAAGGGCGTGCGGTATGCTGGCGAGAAGGTTCGCCGCAAGGAAGGCAAGAAGAAGTAAGCCATGGCGCTCTCACCTCGCGAATCCGCCGTGCGTCGTGCCCAACGCACCCGCACCCGCCTCAAGGCCCTGTCCAATGGTCGCCCGCGTCTGTCGGTCTTCCGTTCGTCCAAGAACATCTACGCCCAGGTCATCGATGATGAACGCGGCGTGACCCTGGCTTCGGCCTCCACCCTCGAGGGTGAAGGTTCGGCCAAGGGCGCGGACAAGGACGCGGCTGCCCTCGTCGGCAAGCTCGTCGCCGAGCGCGCCATCGAAAAGGGCGTCAAGGACGTCGTCTTCGATCGCGGCGGCTACATCTTCCACGGACGGGTGAAAGCCCTGGCCGACGCCGCGCGCGAAGCCGGCCTGAACTTCTAAGGGAAACATCATGGCTCGTGGTGACCAACAGCGCGGTGAAGGCGGTCCTCGCCGGGACCGACGCGACCGCAACGCCCCTGAAGAGCGGGTCGACAGCGACATCGTCGAAAAGCTCGTCCACATCAACCGCGTCGCCGCCACCGTTAAGGGCGGCCGTCGCTTCAGCTTCGCTGCTCTGATGGTCGTCGGCGACCAAAAGGGCCGCGTCGGCTACGGTCATGGCAAGGCGCGTGAAGTGCCGGAAGCCATCCGCAAGGCGACCGAAGAAGCCAAGAAGACCATGGTCCGCGTCCCGCTCCGCGAGTCGCGCACCCTGCACCACGACGGCTACGGCCGTTGGGGCGCTGGCAAGGTCATGATGCGCGCTGCCCCTCCCGGCACGGGCGTCATCGCCGGTGGTCCGATGCGCGCGGTTCTCGAAACCCTGGGCGTCCAGGACGTCGTGGCCAAGTCGACGGGTTCCTCGAACCCGTACAACATGGTGCGCGCCACGTTCGAAGCCCTGAAGGTCCAATCGTCGCCCCGCCAGATCGCCGCCAAGCGCGGCAAGAAGGTTGGCGACATTCTCGGCCGCCGCGCCGACGGAGCCTCGGCTCCGGACGCCATCGAGGGCTAAGACATGGCTACGCAAACCAAGACCGTGAAGGTTCGCCAGACCGGCAGCCCGATCCGCCGCAACGCCACCCAGCGCGCTACGCTCGCTGGCCTGGGTCTCAACAAGCTGGGCCGCGAGTCCGAGCTGGAAGACACCCCCTCGGTGCGCGGCATGATCCGCAAGGTCCAGCACCTGCTGGAAATCGTCGAGTAGTTCTGCTACGAGACGTCGAAATCACCACCCCGGTGAAAGCCGGGGTGGTTTTCGTTTGAAGTTTCTATCGTTTCAAAAGCCGAGTCCGGCCGCTGGCCGGGCGCAGATCTCCAAGGAGAGGCACACATGACCAAGCTTAATGAACTGGCTCCGGCTCCCGGCTCGACCAAGGGCCGCATGCGCATCGGCCGCGGCCCGGGTTCGGGCAAGGGCAAGACCGGTGGTCGCGGCGTGAAGGGCCAGAAGGCGCGCTCGGGCGTCGCCATCGCCGGCTTCGAAGGCGGCCAGATGCCGCTGCACATGCGTATGCCTAAGCGCGGCTTCAACAACCCCTTCCGCCTGGAGTTCGCTGAAGTGAACCTGTGGCGCCTGGAGCAGGCCGTGGCCGCTGGCAAGTTCAAGGCCGGCGCCACGCTGGCCGCTGCTGACCTGGTCGCCGCCGGCGTGATCCGTCGCGAACTGGACGGCGTGAAGCTGCTCGGCAAGGGCGAGATCAAGACCGCCCTGAAGCTGACCGTCTATTCGGCGACCGAAGCGGCCATCAAGGCCGTCGAAGCCGCCGGCGGTTCGGTGACCGTGACCAAGAAGGCCAAGGTTCAAGCCGAAGCCTAAGACGATAATGTCATCCCGGACGCGGCGCTTTCTGGCGCCGTCGCCGGGATCGCGGGGAGGGCAGGGGACACCCCCGCCGCCCCCGCAGTTTCCCATCGGGATGACAGAATAACGAGGCTCGCCGTGACATCGCGGCGAGCCTCACCTATGTACGGCTCCGTACTCGGGCTCTGTCCGGCCCCGGCGATTCACCGCCAGCCGGACCTGGCTCGGATTAATGCTTGGAGCGCGACCTGACCGCGGATGCGGCGCGCGCTCTCGACGTGGGGATTTGAATGGCCTCGGCCGCCGAACAACTCGCAGCCAATATGAACTTCGGGTCCTTCCAGAAGGCCACCGAACTTCACAAGCGCATCTGGTTCACGCTCATCGCCCTGATCGTCTATCGGCTCGGCACCTATGTGCCGATCCCGGGGATCAATCCGGAAGCCTTCGCCGCCGCGTTCTCGCAGCAGTCGAAGGGCATCCTGGGCATGTTCAACATGTTCTCGGGCGGCGCCGTGCAGCGCATGGCCGTCTTCTCGCTGAACGTGATGCCCTACATCAGCGCCTCGATCATCGTGCAGCTGATGGGCTCGGTGTATCCGCCGTGGGAAAAGCTGAAGAAGGAAGGCGGCGAAGCCGGCCGCAAGACCCTCAACCAGTACACCCGCTACCTGGCGGTCGTGCTGGCCCTGGTGCAGTCGTTCTCGATCGCCGTGGGCCTGCAGAGCCAGGCGGGCATGGTGGTCGGCGGCATCGCGCCGCTGTTCTTCATCATCTCGACCGTCGTGTCCCTGACCGGCGGCACCCTGTTCCTGATGTGGCTGGGCGAGCAGATCACCAGCCGGGGCGTCGGCAACGGCGTTTCGCTGATCATCTTCGCCGGCATCGTGGCCGCCCTGCCGCTGGGCGTGGTGCAGATGTTCACCCAGGTGCAGACCGGGGCGATGTCGGGCTTCGCCCTGTTCGCCGTCGGCGTGCTGGCCGTGGCCGTGATCTTCGCCATCGTCTTCATCGAGCGCTCGCAGCGCCGCCTGCTGGTCCACTATCCCAAGCGCCAGCAGGGCAACCGGATGATCGGCGGCGACACCTCTTTCATCCCGCTGAAGCTGAACACCGCCGGCGTCATCCCGCCGATCTTCGCCTCCAGCCTGCTGCTGCTGCCGACGACCGCCATGGGCTTCCTGGCCACCGCCAACCTGCCCAACTGGCTGCAATGGCTGCCCAGCGTGGTCGGCGCCCTGCAGCACGGCCAGCCGCTGTTCATGGTGCTGTACGCGGCCCTGATCATCTTCTTCTCGTTCTTCTACACCTCGGTCGTGTTCAATCCCGACGAGACGGCGGAGAACCTGCGCAAGTACGGCGGCTTCATGCCGGGCATCCGTCCGGGCAAGCGGACGGCGGAATATCTGGACTACGTCCTGACCCGCCTGACGGTGATCGGCGCGGCCTACATCACCGCGGTCTGCATCCTGCCGGAACTGCTGATGGGCAGCCTGGGCCCGACCAAGTTCGCCCTGGGCGGCACCTCGATCCTGATCGTCGTGACCGTGACCATGGACACGGTCGCCCAGATCCAGTCCCACCTGCTGGCGCACCAGTACGAAGGTCTGATCAAGAAGTCGAAGCTGCGCGGCGGCAAGGGGCGCTAGCCCCATCTCTCGAAAGGGAAGCCGACGCGACGTAAGGCGAGAACGCGGAAGCCGGTTTGTCACAAACCGGCTTCCGTTTTTAGCGAACGCACTCTAGGTCTGAGCGGACGCGGGCGGCAGACCCGTGAAAACGCAGGAAGCGCATTGATGAACTTGATCCTGTTCGGGCCGCCGGCGGCGGGCAAGGGCACCCAGGCCAAGCGCCTGGTCGAGCAGCGGGGCATGGTCCAGCTGTCGACCGGCGACATGCTGCGCGCCGCCATCGCCTCGGGCTCCGAGCTCGGCCAAAAGGTCAAGGGCGTGCTGGACCGCGGCGAGCTGGTCACCGACGAGATCGTCATCGCCCTGATCGAGGATCGGCTGCCCGAGGCGGAAGCCGCCGGAGGCGCCATCTTCGACGGTTTCCCGCGGACGGTTCCCCAGGCCCAGGCCCTGGACGCGATCCTGGCCAAGCGGGGTCAGAAGATCGACTCCGTTCTCCGACTCAAGGTAGACGAGCCGGCTCTGATCGAGCGGATCTCCAAGCGATTCGCCGAGCAGGGCCGACCCGACGACAATCCGGAAGTGTTCGTGACGCGGCTGGCGGCCTACAACGCCCAGACCGCTCCACTGCTCCCCTACTATCGTGAGCAAGGCAAGCTCACGGAACTGGACGGCATGGCCTCGGTGGACACCGTGGCCGCGTCGATCGACGCCGCGCTCTCTGTCGTGGCTTAAGACTTCGTTGGAATCCTCTCGATTGAGCGGATTCCGCCATTGACGGACGCGCAACTATCCCTATAACGGGGCGCTTCCGCGAAAGGGCGCGATCTGTGCGCGCCGGACTGGGTCGAAAGACCGGGCCGGGCGCGCCGTTCGCGTCTTTAGTGCGTGACTAGGAGAACATTAGACGTGGCCCGTATCGCAGGCGTCAACATCCCGACGAACAAGCGCGTTTTGATCGCGCTTCAGTACATTCATGGCATTGGCCAGAAGTCCGCTCGTGACATCGTCACGAAGGTGGGCATCGATGACGCCCGCCGGGTCAATCAGCTGACCGACGCCGAAGTCCTGCAGATCCGTGAAACGATCGACAAGGACTTCACCGTCGAGGGCGACCTGCGCCGCGAAAACTCGATGAACATCAAGCGTCTGATGGACCTGGCCTGCTACCGCGGCCTGCGTCACCGCAAGGGCCTGCCGGTCCGCGGTCAGCGCACCCACACCAATGCCCGCACCCGCAAGGGTCCGGCCAAGCCGATCGCCGGCAAGAAGAAGTAAGGCAGCCTGAACGATGGCCAAGGAACCGGCACGCGTTAAAAAGCGCGAACGCAAGAACATCACCTCGGGCGTGGCGCACGTGAACGCCTCGTTCAACAACACCATGATCACCATCACCGACGCCCAGGGGAACACCATCTCCTGGTCGAGCGCCGGCATGATGGGCTTCAAGGGCTCGCGCAAGTCGACGCCGTACGCCGCTCAGATGGCTGCGGAAGACGCTGGCAAGAAGGCCGCCGAGCACGGTGTGAAGACCCTCGAGGTCAACGTGTCGGGTCCGGGTTCGGGCCGTGAGTCGGCCCTGCGCGCCCTCCAGGCCGCCGGCATGACCATCACGACCATCCGCGACGTGACGCCGATCCCGCACAACGGCTGCCGTCCGCCCAAGCGTCGTCGCGTCTAGTACTATTAAGACCCAATTCTCCATCGCCGGCTGCGAGATTCGCGGCCGGCGAGCCGCGTTCAAGGGATCGACCACGTGATCGAAAGAAACTGGAACGAGCTGATCCGTCCTGAGAAGCCGCAAATCGAGACTGGCGCCGACGCGACCCGCAAGGCTCGCATCGTGGCTGAGCCGCTCGAACGCGGCTTCGGTGTGACGCTCGGCAACGCTCTCCGCCGCGTCCTGCTCTCCTCGCTTCAGGGCGCCGCCGTCACCGCCATCCAGATCGATGGCGTGGTGCACGAATTCTCCTCGCTCGAGGGCGTCCGCGAAGACGTCGTCGACATCGTTCTGAACATCAAGCAACTGGCCGTGCGCATGCACGCCGAAGGCCCCAAGCGCATGACCCTGCGCGCCACGGGCCCCGGCCCGGTGACCGCTGGTCAGATCGAAACCCCGGCCGACATCGAGATCCTGAACCCCGACCACGTGCTCTGCACGCTGGACGACGGCGCTTCGGTGCGCATGGAGTTCACGGTCAACACCGGCAAGGGCTACGTCCCCGCCGACCGTAACCGTCCGGAAGACGCGCCGATCGGCCTGATCGCCGTCGACGCCCTGTACTCGCCGGTCAAGCGCGTCGCCTATCGCGTCGAGCCGACCCGTCAAGGCCAGTCGCTGGACTACGACAAGCTGATCCTGGAAGTGGAAACCAACGGCGCCGTCACGCCGGTGGACGCGGTGGCCTACGCCGCCCGCATCCTGCAAGACCAGCTGCAGATCTTCATCACCTTCGAAGAGCCCAAGGCCAAGACGGCCGACGAGGCCAAGCCGGAACTGCCGTTCAATCCGGCGCTCCTGAAGAAGGTCGATGAGCTGGAACTGTCGGTCCGCTCGGCCAACTGCCTGAAGAACGACAACATCGTCTACATCGGCGACCTGATCCAGAAGACCGAAGCCGAAATGCTCCGCACGCCGAACTTCGGCCGCAAGTCCTTGAACGAAATCAAGGAAGTGCTGGCCGGCATGGGCCTGCACCTGGGCATGGACGTTCCGAACTGGCCGCCGGAAAACATCGAAGACCTGGCCAAGAAGTTCGAAGACCAGATCTAAGAAGAGTATATCGAGTACCGCGCTTAATCCGGGCCGCTCTCTCGCAGGGCGGCCTGGGCCTTTTGAAGCCGCAACAGCGGTGGAGGGCCCCGGCGCTTCGTTCTGAACCCGGCAGGGACGCCGCTGGGATTGGTGACAATCAGCGCTTTTTCTCGCGCTACAGCGGGCCATGGCCCAGGAGACACTACAATGCGTCACGGTAAGGCTCACCGTAAACTCGGTCGCACGTCCGCTCACCGCACCGCCATGTTCGCCAACATGTCGGCCTCGCTGATCAAGCACGAGCAGATCGTCACCACCCTCCCGAAGGCCAAGGAACTGCGTCCCTTCGTCGAAAAGCTGGTCACCCTGGCCAAGCGCGGCGACCTGCACGCGCGTCGTCAGGCCATCTCGACCGTCCGCGACGTCGAGCAAGTTGGCAAGCTGTTCGCCACCATCGGTCCCCGCTACAAGGACCGTCAGGGCGGCTATATCCGCGTCCTGAAGGCCGGCTTCCGCTACGGCGACAACGCTCCGCTGGCCGTCATCGAGTTCGTCGACCGCGACGTCTCGGCCAAGGGCAAGGACTCCGGTCCGGTGTTCTCGAACGACTCGGACGACTAAGATTTTCAGCCTCGGCTGACGGAAGAGGCCCCGGAGCGATCCGGGGCCTTTTTTGCGTCTGGGCCCCTGCGACAGGTTGCAACAGGCCCCGCTGCCGCCCTGGTAGAGGTTTTGTTCACCTCGTCGCCTCATCCTTCATCATTAAGAACTCTCGGGGGAGGGGATCAGGATGAAGATTTCCGGTGTCATGCGCACGTTCGGCGGCGCGCTCGCGGCGGGCGTGATCCTGGCCGGCGGGGTGGCTCTGTTCGCGATCGAGGGCCTGCGGGTCGGCGGTCCGCTGTTCCGCCAGATCGTCGACAACAAGGACATCGTCGCCGACATCCTGCCGCCGCCGCTCTATGTGGTCGAGGCCGACCTGGTGGCCACCAAGCTGGTGGCCCACCCCGAGACCGTGGACGCCGCCGCCGACAAGCTGGCCGCGCTGCGCAAGGACTACGACACCCGCAACGCGTACTGGAAGACCGCGCCGATCGATCCGGACATGCGC
This sequence comes from Caulobacter sp. P1_D6, assembly GCF_056406095.1. NCBI lineage: Bacteria > Pseudomonadati > Pseudomonadota > Alphaproteobacteria > Caulobacterales > Caulobacteraceae > Caulobacter > Caulobacter sp. P1_D6. The sequence goes on from NZ_JBFUAW010000021.1 coordinate 78,611, forward strand.
GCGATGCTGGTCGACGAGTCGTCCGCGCCGGCCATGCAGTTCTGGCGCGAGATCGACCAGGAGATCCTGCCCGCCGTCCGGTCGGGCGACATGGCGCGCGCGCGCCAGGGCCTGGCCCGGGCCGATGTCGCCTACGAGGCCCACCGCGCCGTGATCGACAAGGTCGTGGTCATGGCCAATCACGACGCCGCCGCGGTCGAGACCCGCGCCCAGGGCCAGACCAAGCTGGCCTTCGCCCTGCTGGCCGGGGCGGGGCTGCTGCTGCTGGTGGTGGTCGGGGGCGGCATCGCCCTGATGAGCCGACGCATCGTCAAGCCGATCCAGGCCATGACCGGCTTCATGGGCCGGCTGGCGGCCGGCGACTATGACCGCGCCGTACCCTTCGCCGGACGCGGCGACGAGATTGGCGAGATGGCCAATTCCGTGGCCGTGTTCCGCGAAGCGATCGTCGCCCGCCAGGCGGCCGAGGACCGCATCGCGGCCGAACGAGACGAGACCGAGGCCTCCAAGGCGCGGCACGACGCCGAGCGGCGGAGTGAAGAGGCCGGCCGCCTGCAGGTGGTCGAGGCCCTGGGGGCGGCCGTGGCCCGCCTGAAGGCCGGCGACCTGACGGCGCGGCTGGAGACGGCTTTCCCCAGCGCCTACGAAGGCCTGCGCGGCGACTTCAACCGGGCGATCGCCGGACTGGAGGCGGCGCTGGGCGAGGTGATCGAGGGCGCGGGCGGCCTGCGGGCCGGGGCCGGCGAGATCAGCGGCGCGATCGAGGACCTGTCCGCCCGCACCGAACGCCAGGCCGCCAGCCTGGCCGAGACGGCCGCCGCCCTGGGCGAGGTCAGCGCCAGCGTCAAGCGCACCGCGGAGGGCGCCAACGAGGCCAACGCCGCCGTGATCGACAGCCGGGCGGTCGCCGACCGCTCCAGCCAGGTCGTGGGCCGCGCGGCCGAGGCCATGAGCCAGATCGAGAACTCCTCGACCAAGGTCTCGCAGATCCTCGGCGTCATCGACGAGATCGCCTTCCAGACCAACCTGCTGGCCCTGAACGCCGGGGTCGAGGCGGCGCGTGCCGGCGACGCCGGTCGCGGCTTCGCGGTCGTCGCGCAAGAAGTCCGGGCCCTGGCCCAGCGCTCGGCCGAGGCGGCCAAGGAGATCAAGGGGCTGATCTCGGAGTCGTCCGACCATGTCCGCTCGGGCGTGACCCTGGTCGGCGAAGCCGGCGCGGCCCTGGGCGACATCGTCGAACGGGTGGGCGTGATCGGCGGGCTGATGGAGCAGATCGCCCAGTCCAGCCGCGAGCAGGCCGCGGGCCTGGCCGAGGTCGACCTGGCGGTCGGCCAGATGGACCAGGTCATCCAGCAGAACGCCGCCATGGCCGAGCAGGCCACCGCCGCCAGCCGCGGCCTGGCCGACGACGCCGTGCGCCTGGAGGCCCAGGTCGAGCACTTCCAGGTCTCGACCGATCAGACCACCTGGGCGGCGGCCTAGAGGCCCGTCGGCCTACCGCAGGTCGGGGTAGTAGGAGCCCAGCTCGGGAAGGCCCAGGCGGCCCCGCTCTTCCTGATAGGCCTGGGCCGTGAAGGGGCCGCGCACGGCGGCGCCGGGATCGGCGTTCCGATGGTCGTCCGCACGCACGATGTAGAAATAGCGGGTCTGGGACCGGTCGATCTCGCCGGTGACGATCGACCGGGGATGGCTGGCGGCGACCACATAGGCCGCGTTCCAACCCCAGCTGAAAACGGCGCCTGGGACCCGCTCGATGCAGTCCACGCGCGTGTCGTAACAGACCGCCGTCGAGGCGGGGCCGTCCAAGCCGGCCAGGCGATAGGGACCGTCGAGCGTGTCGTACCGAGCCGGATCGTGGAACCAGACGCCGTCCTGGTTCCGCATCCGCGCGTCGCGGGCGACCCATGGCGAGTCCTTGTAGGGCTTGCTCACCAGGCGGCAGACGAAGACGCCCGGCTGGCGGGTGGGCAGGCAGCGCGCCGGCTTGCGGGCGGCCGGTCCGATCAACGTCATCGGGTCGAAGCCCTGTTTCTCCAGCCTCGCCACCTCCGCCCGCGTCTCGATGTTGTCGGCCTCGCGCTGGTCCTTGACCGAAAGCACGATGGACGGGCCTCGAGCCGCGCAGCCCGACAGCCAAAGGCCGCAGCCTAGGGCGAACAGTAGGGTCGCGGACCGGGCCGGCATCGGAGGCGCTACTCCTTGGTCAGGTCCTGGCGCCTGAACAGCGCCACCGCGCCGCCGGCCAGCAGGGCGAACCAGACCAGCAGGAACACCAGCGCCAGGCCGGCCGGGCCGCTGTCGGGCCGCGCCTCGGCGGGGGCGGCGAGGAAGGTCTTCAGGACGCGTCCGGCATAGGCGGGGATCAGCAGGCTCTTCCAGGTGGTGGCGTGCAGGGTGGCGGCCAGGGTCGACTGCACGAACACGATCACCAGCCCGGCGATCACCGCGCCCATCGTCGAGCGGGTCAGGACGCCGATCAGGGCCGCCAGTCCGCCGATCAGCAGGACTTCCAGCCAGGTCACCAGCATCACCCCGGCATATTGGCCCACGAAGGCGGGGCCGGCTCGCGGTCCCACCAGGGTCGCGTGATTGGCGATGCTGCCGAACAGCCCGGCCAGCACGGCCGTGATCGCGGTCAACAGCAGGCTCCAGGCGGCGACCTCGGCGAAGACGATCAGCTTGGCGGCCAGCAGGTTGGTCCGGCTGTTGCGCGGGGTGACCAGCCGCCAGGTCTCCCAACGATAGTCGCCGGCGAAGATCGCGGCCGCGCCGATCAGCAGGAACAGGGCGGTGAACGGCCCCGAGGCTCCGGCCACCGCGCCCATGGCCCGGTTGGCCAGGTCGGTCGTCTCGCCGGGGATGGTCCGGTGCAGGACCATGCGGGTGAAGATGTCGATCGCGATGCTGAACAGCATGGCGATCAGCGGCGCGAAGGCGAAGCCCCAGAACAGCGAAACCCGGTCGCGGGACAGGCGGAAGCGCTCGGCGGCGATGGCGTCAGCGAGCATCGACCAGATCCTTCGGTTCGAGGGCGCCCAGATAGGCGCTTTCCAGGTCGGCCTCGCGCCAGCGGGCCTCGGTGATCTCGACCCCGGCCTCGACCAGGGCGCGGATCAGGGCGGGGGTCTCGGACCGCAGGACGTCGGCCAGCACGGCGTTGGCGCCATCGGGCTCGCCTTTGTCGCCCAGCACCGCCAGGGCCTTGTCGATCGGCGAGACGGTCAGGCGAAGGCGAGGCTTGCCGCCGGTCAGGGCCTCGACGTCGCCCTCGGCGGCCAGCTTGCCCTTGGAGAGGATCGCCACCCGGTCGCAGACCCGGCGCACCTCGTCCAACTGGTGGCTGGCCAGGATGATGGTCACGCCCTCCTTGTCGGCCAGGTCGCGGATCAGAGCGCGGATCTCCTGGATGCCGGCCGGGTCCATGCCGCTGGTCGGCTCGTCCAGGATCACCAGTTCGGGGCGGGTGAAGAAGGCCGCGGCCAAGCCCAGGCGCTGCTTCATGCCGACCGAGAACGTGCCGGCCTTGCGGTCGGCGGCGCCGCCCAGGCCCACGCGCTCGAGCCAGTAGTCGATGTCGGCGGAACCGGTCGCGCCGCTCTCCATGGCCAGCATCCGCAGCACGTCGCGCGCGGTCAGATAGGGCTGGTAGCGCGGGGTTTCGATCATCGCCCCCACGCGGCGCAGGGACGAGGTCTGGCCGGCCGGGGCGCCGAACAGCCGGGCCGTGCCGCCGGTCGAGCGCACCAGGCCCAGGGCGATGCGGAACAGGGTGCTCTTGCCCGCGCCGTTGGGACCCAGCACGCCGAACACGCCGCCGGCCGGGATGCGCAGCGACAGGCCGTCCAGGGCCCTTACCGCGCCGTACGTCTTGACGAGGCCGTCAGCCTCCAGGGCGAAGCTCATGCGGAGCAGGTTCCGGCGGCGGTCATGCGGGCGACTCCCTGAAAAGATGCGGCGACTATGGCCGGGCGACCGAGTCCCGCCAAGTTAAGTCGCGGTCATGCGTGGCGAGCCGTCACGAGACTGGGCTATAGGGCGACAGTCCGAGTACGAGGTGCGAGATGGTCGTCATGTGTCGCTGGATGGCCGTGGTCCTGGCCCTGATGCTGGGCGCCTGCGCCACGGCGCAGCCCTCGGAGCAGGCCAAGGCGCCCCCGAAGTCGACCCTGACGATCCTGATCTCGCTGGACGGTTTCCGGGCCGACTATCTGGACCGGGGAAACACCCCGACCCTGAACGCCCTGGCCTCCGACGGCGCGCGCGGGGCCATGCGGCCCTCGTTCCCGTCCCTGACCTATCCGAACCACTACACCCTGGTCACGGGCAAGCGGCCCGACCACCACGGCATGGTCAACAACACGCTGGAGGCCGACGAGGTCCCGGGCGTGGACTTCAAGATGTCCAACCACGAGGCGGTCGGCGACGAGCGCTGGTGGAACCAGGCCAAACCGATCTGGGTCAGCGCCGAGCAGCAGGGCGTGCATGCCGGCGTGCTGTTCTGGCCAGGCTCGGAGGCCGCGATCGACGGCGTGCGGCCCAGCTACTGGAAGGCCTATGACGAGAAGCTGGCCTATGACGACCGGGTCGACACGGTGCTGGCCTGGATCGACGCCAGGAGCCCGCCGCTGGGCCTGGCGACCCTCTATTTCGACGCCACCGACACCGAGGGCCATCACTACGGCCCGGACTCGCCGGAGGTGAACGCCGCGGCCGCCCGGGTGGACGCCGTGATCGCCCGGCTGGTGGCGGGTCTGAAGGCGAGAGGCCTGTACGAGACCACCAACATCGTCGTCGTCGCTGACCATGGCATGGCGTCGCAGCCGCTCAGCGGTCTGGTCGACGTGGCGACCCTGGTCGATCCGGCCAAGGTCAAGTTCGTCAGCACCGGCTCGGTGGTCGGCGTGCGCGCCTTGCCGGGCTTCGAGGCCGAGGTGAAGGCGGCGATGCTGAAGCCCCATCCGCACCTGACCTGCTGGGAGAAGGGCAAGATCCCGGCCCGCTACGGCTATGGGACCAATCCTCGCGTGCCGCCGATCGTCTGCCTGGCCGAGCGCGGCTGGTACTTCGCCACGGCCAGCGCGATCAAGAAGCGCTGGGCCGAGCATCCGCGCGACGGCGGGGCCCACGGCTACGACCCGTTCGACCCCGCCATGCGGGCGGTCTTCGTCGCCCATGGTCCGGCCTTCAAGCCCGGCGTGGTGCTGCCGGTGTTCGACAATGTCGATGTCTATCCGCTGCTGACCCGGCTGATCGGCGTCAAGGGCGACAAGGGCGATGGGGCGCTGGGGCCGGTGAAACCGGCGCTGCGCTGACCGCCTACCAGTTGGGTCCCATGTAGGGCACTGCGGGCAGGGGCGCGGTGATCGCTTCGTCCAGGGCCGCGCAGTCGGGCTTGTCGAAGGCCATGTGGCGCGCCAGCGGGCCGGCATAGGCGTCGTCGGCGAAGCTGGCGTTGTAGGTCAGCAGATCGACGTGATAGCCGCGCCCGCCGTGTTCGTAGGCTACGAGGTAGCGGTCCTTGTAGCGGACGGCGGCGATGAAGCGCGTGCGCGGTCCGACCCCGATGTCGGTGGCGTTGAAGGGACCGCCGGCCGGTGACAGTTCCGGGGCGCGGGTCTTCAGGTCCATGCGAAGCGCGATGGGAAGCTGGTCGAAGGAAACCGCCTCGGCTCCGCCTTGGTGGGCGCATGCGGCGACGGCGATATGTGCTGGCTCGGGAGCGGGCGTCGGGGGCAGCAGGATCATCGTGAGTCTCCGTCGAAAGTCTTCAACCTTCAGCTGAACGGCGGCGGATTTATGACGGCGCCGCTTGCCTAGATAGTTTCGATATGCGTTAAATATTGACGATATCGGAAACGGAGCTTCGCCATGATCCGCACCGCCTTGACCTCGGCCCTGTGCTATCGCGACCCCAGGGCCGCGCTGAAATTCCTGGAAGCGGCGTTCGGCTTCGAGCTGGTGATGCTGATCGAGGACAACGAGGGCAACGTGGCGCACTCCGAGATGAGCTTCGGCGGCAGCCTGGTGATGATCGGCTCGGAATGGACCGCCCAGCACAAGAGCCCGGCCTCGATCGACGGGTTCAACACCCAGACCGTCCACATCCATCTCGAGGGCGACATCGACGCCCATTGCGAGCAGGCGCGGGCGGCCGGGGCCGAGATCCTGATGGAGCCGGCGGACCAGTTCTACGGCGACCGCACCTATCGCTGCCGAGATCCGGAAGGCCATTTCTGGACCGTGGGCGCGCCCGTCCGGACCGTGAGCGTGGAGGAGGCCGAGGCGGAGTCCGGCCTGAAGGTGGTCAAGGGCTGGGCGTGACGGCGTCGATGACCCAGGACGATTTCCGCCGCCTGGCCCTGGCTTTGCCCGAGGCCGTCGAGAGTTCGCACATGGGCACGGTCGACTTCCGGGTGGGTCGGATTTTCGCGACCCTGGGCTACCCCAACGCCAATTTCGGCATGGTTCAGCTGACCCGCGAGCATCAGGACGTCATCGTCGGCGTCGAACCGACCGTGTTCCGGCCCGTGCCGGGCGCATGGGGCCTGAAGGGCGCGACCCTGGTCGTGCTGGCCGAGGCCGACGAGCCCACCCTGCGCGGGGCGCTGGAGGCCGCCTGGCGGCTGAAGGCCAACAGGCGGCAGATCGCCTTGCTCGACGCCGGTCGGGCCGCTGCCCCCTCTTTGTCTGGCGGGGAGGCATGAGCGCCTCGCTCGACGCCACCCTGGCGGCCCTGGCCGACCCGCATCGACGGGCGACCGTCGACCTGCTGCGCCGGGGGCCGCGCCGGGCGGGCGAGTTGGCCCAGGCCGCCGGCCTGTCGGCCCCGGCCATGAGCCGCCACCTGCGCGCTCTGCGCCACGCGGGCCTCGTCGAGGAGACCCATCCACCGTTCGACGCCCGGGTGCGGGTCTACGCCCTGCGCTCCGCGCCGATGGCCGAGCTCAAGGCCTGGGCCGAGGCGGCCGAGGGCCTGTGGAGCGACCAGCTCCTGGCGCTGAAGGCGCACATCGAAGAGGGCGGCGCGTGAGCTCCAAGGTCCTGGTCGCCCTGCGTATCAAGGCCGCGCCCCTGCGGGTGTTCGAGGTGTTCACCGCCGACATCGGGGCCTGGTGGAAGCCCAACGCCCTGTTCTCGTTCACGCCGCGCTCGCCGGGCGTGCTGGCCTTTGAAGGGGCGGGCGAGGGGACCCGACTGGTCGAGCGCCTGCCGTCCGGCAAGGTGTTCGAGATCGGCCCCGTCCGCGTCTGGGACCCCGGCCAGCGGCTGGTGTTCGGCTGGCGCCAGGCCAGCTTCGCGCCCGGCATGGACACCGAGGTCGAGGTCCGCTTCGAAGCCGTGGGGGAGGAGACCCGCGTCACCGTCGAGCATCGCGGCTGGGGCACCGTGCCGATCGAGCATGTGGCGCGTCACCGCTTCCCCGATCCGGTGTTCCTGCAGCGCCACGCCGAGTGGTGGCGCGTGCTGCTGACAAGTCTCGCCAGCCAGGCAGCTATGGACGTAAAAGAACGCGCCAGGGAGGGCGACGCATGACCAAGACCATCGGCAGGACACACCGACAAGCCGCTCTCGGCTTCATCTTCATCACCGCCTGCCTGGACGTGCTGTCGCTGGGGGTGATGATCCCCGTGCTGCCCGAGCTGATGAAGCGCTTCAACGGCGGCGACACCGCTTCGACCGCCCTGTGGGTGGTGCTGTTCGCCACCACCTGGGGCGTGATGCAGTTCTTCTGCGCGCCGATCCTGGGCCTGATGTCGGATCGTTGGGGCCGCCGGCCGGTGATCCTGACCTCGATCTTCGGCCTGGGCGTCGACTTCCTGTTCATGGCGTTCGCCCCGACCATCTGGTGGCTGTTCGTCGGCCGGGTGTTCAACGGCATGACCGCCGCCAGCTTTTCGACCGCCGGGGCCTATGTGGCCGACGTCACCAAGCCCGAGGATCGGGCCAAGGGCTTTGGCCTGATGGGCGCGGCTTTCGGGGTGGGCTTCACCTTCGGCCCGGCCCTGGGAGGCTGGCTGTGGCAGTTCGACCATCGGCTGCCGTTCCTGGTCTGCGCGGGCCTGGCCCTGTGCAACTGGCTGTATGGCTTCTTCGTCCTGCCGGAATCGCTGCCGCCCGAGAAGCGCGTCCATCGTTTCGACTGGAGCAAGGCCAATCCGCTGGGCTCGCTGAACCTGTTGAAGAGCAAGCCCGACCTGCTGGGCCTGGCCGGGGTCGGCTTCCTGTTTCAGCTGGCGCACAACGTGCTGCCCAGCGTCTTCGTGCTCTACATGGGCTTCCGCTACCACTGGTCGACGGCGGTGATCGGCCTGACCCTGATGGGCAGCGGCATCGCCGGCATCCTGTTGCAGAGCTTCGTGGTCGGACCGGTGGTCAAGCGGGTGGGCGAGCGCGGGGCGCTGCTGATCGGTCTGTTCTCGGGCTGCGTCGGCTTCATGATCTACGGCCTGGCCCCGACCGGGGCGCTCTATCTGTGCGGCCTGCCGATCTTCGCCTTCTCGGGCCTGATCCAGCCGGGCCTGCAGGGCCTGATGACCCGCCGCGTCGAGCCGTGGGAGCAGGGCCAGCTGCAGGGCGCCAACTCGGCCATGATGGGCATCACCGCCATCGTCGGGCCGGCGCTGTACCTGCTGCCGTTTGCGTGGGTGGTCCGCCATGACGCGACCCTGCACATGCCCGGCCTGCCGGTGCTGATCGCCGCGGCCCTGCTGCTGGGCGCCACGGTCCTGGCGATCCGCGTGGCCCGTCCCGTGGCGGTGGAACCGAGCGCCGCCTGACCCTCTTTGACTAGCGCCAGGACGGGTTGAACCGAAAGGACCAAATCCCGAACCTTGGCCGCCATCAATGCGCCCGAAAGCTGGACTGATCTCGCGGGCTGAATTTCCACGGAGTCGCTTAGAACCCATGCGATCCTATCGCGTCGTGCTTCCCGCCCTGGCCCTGTTGGCCGCCTGCTCGCCGCAGGGGCCGTCGAAGGCCCAGACCATCCCGGACCTGGCCCAGCCGACTCGCCGCGTGCCGTCCGACCCGATGTCGATGAAGGCCTCGTTCTCGCCGGTGGTGAAGAAGACCGCCCCGGCCATCGTCAACGTGGCCAGCAAGCGCGTGGTGCGCCAGCGCGTCGATCCGTTCTGGGACTTCTTCATGGGCGGCGGCGGCGGAGCCACCCGCGACCAGGTGCAGGGCTCGCTCGGCTCCGGCGCGGTCGTGCGCGCCGACGGGGTGATCATCACCAACCACCACAACATCGAGAACATGAGCGACATCACCGTCCAGCTGGCCGACCGCCGGGAGTTCCCGGCCACGGTGCTGCTGGACGACCCGCGGTCCGACCTGGCGGTGCTGAAGATCGACACCAAGGGCGAACGCCTGCCGGTGATCGCCATCGACGACCAGGAGCAGCTGGAGGTCGGCGACCTGGTCCTGGCCCTGGGCAACCCGTTCGGCGTCGGCCAGACGGTGACCAACGGCATCGTCTCGGCCCTGGCCCGCACCGACGTCGGGGCGGCCGAGTTCGGCAGCTACATCCAGACCGACGCGGCGATCAATCCGGGCAATTCCGGCGGTCCGCTGGTCGACATGGACGGCGACCTGATCGGGGTGAACACCTTCATCATCTCGCGCTCGGGCTCGTCCAGCGGCGTCGGCTTCGCCATTCCGGCGTCGGTCGTGCGCCAGGTGGTCAACACCGCCCTGGGCGGCGGCCACAGCGTGGTGCGGCCCTGGCTGGGCGTGAAGGGTCAACCCGTGACCGGCGACATCGCTCGCAGCCTGGGCCTGGCCGCGCCGCGCGGCGTGGTGATCTCCGACGTCTATCCCGGCGGCTCGGCCGACCGGGCCGGCATCCGCGACGGCGACGTGATCCTGTCCATCGACGGCCAGGCGGTGAACGACGAGGGCGGCGGCGCCTTCGCCATCGGCACCCACAAGGTCGGCGACCGGGTCTCGGTGCTGATCAACCGCAACGGCAAGGAGCAGACCCTGACCCTGCGCGCCGAGGCCGCGCCGGAGACGCCTGCCAAGGACGAGCGGGTGCTGAAGGGCCGCAGCCCGTTTGACGGCGCCACCGTGGTCAACCTGTCGCCGGCCGCCGCGCAAGAGCTGGGCGTGGACCCCTTCGCCGGTCGCGGGGTGCTGGTCACCAAGATCGGCCAGGGTTTCGCCCTGAACGCCGGCCTGCGTCCCGGCGACTTCGTCCGCGAGGTCAACGGCAAGGCCATCAACACCACCGCCGACCTGGCGGCGGTGTCGAACGCCGGGGCCGCGACCTGGACGGTGACCATCGAGCGCAACGGCCAGCGGATCACGGCGCGGCTGCGGGCCTAGCTAGGCCTCGCAAGCCGCAGGGCGGAGCGCTACAACCGGAACGGTTCGAGTCGCGGGGGCGACGGATATGATCCGGAGGGGGCGTGCGTAAATCCATCGTCGTCGGCGCGACGCTGACGTTCTTGACCTGTGCGGGCTTGACCTACGCGGGCGCGGCTCTGGCCGCCACGCCCAAGGCGCCGCCTCCGTCCAAGGCCGAGGTCCAGGCGCGGCGCACGGCCGAGGCGCTCTATGCCCAGGCTCTCCGTCAGGTCGAAGCGGATGATTTCGAGGGCGGGCGGGTAAGCCTGGACGCCGCCCTGAAGCAGGACGCGACCAACGATACGGCCAGATACTTCCGGGTGCTGGTCCTGTCGCGGCTGCGCGAGACGGACGCCGCGTTGGCGGACCTGGCTCTGCTGGGGCCGCGGATAGAGCGGGACCGCTTCCTGGAGACCAAGGCGGAGACGCTGCTGGAGGGCGGGCGCTATCGGGAGGCGACGGCGGTCTATGACGACCTGATCGCGCTCAAGCCCAAGAGCGCCGACGCCTATCGCCGGCGCGCCCATGTGCGTCAGGCCTCGGAGGTCGACAGCGAGATGCCGGCCGCGCTGGCCGACTACGCCAAGGCGCTGGAGCTGGATCCCGACATGGTCGCGGTCTACGGCCTGCGGGGCGAGATCCTCAGCGCGCAGCGCAACGACAAGGCGGTCGAGGAGAACTACCAGGCCTGGCTGGCCCACGCCCCCAACAGCGCGCGCGCCCATTCCGGCTATGCCGGCGCCCTGGCCCGGCTGGGCAAGATGGACAAGGCCCGGGCCGAGATCGACCGCGCCCTGGCCCTGGAGCCGAACGCCGAGGCCTACATCATCCGGGCCCGCATCACGCCGAAGGACCAGCGCGAGGCCTTCCTCGCCGACATCGACAAGGCCCTGGCGCTGAGTTCCGACGACACTTTCGCCTACGAGCTTCGGGCCGAACGCCGCCGCGCCTGGGGGCAGGGCGACCTGGCCATGGCCGACACGGAAAAGGCGCTCGAGGCCTGGCCGGAAAGCTACAGCGCCCGCCACCTGCGCTCGACGCTCAACCAGGAGGCCGGCCGCTACGATCTGGCCTTGAAGGACCTGGACGTGCTGATCGCCCGGGAGCCGGACCAGGCCGGGCTCTACAACGACCGATGCTGGGTGCGCGGCCTGGGCAATATCGAGTTGGACAAGGCGTTGGCCGATTGCGAGGCGGCGTTGAAGCTGTCGCCCGGCAACGCCGCCATCCTCGACAGCCGAGGGTTCGTGAAGCTGCGGCAGGGAAACCTCGCCGGCGCGATCGCCGACTACAACGCCGCCCTCAAGACCGCGCCCGACCAGGCCGCGTCGCTGTTCGGGCGGGGCCTGGCCAAGCGCCGGCAGGGCGCCAAGGCGGCCGGCGACCTCGATCTCGCCGCCGCCCGCAAGGCCCAGCCGGACATCGACAAGGAGTTCGCCGGCTACGGCGTGACGCCCTAGCCCTTGATCTTCGAGGCCACCGACCAGGTGTGGCCGAACGGGTCGAGGAGCTGGCCGTAGCGGTCGCCCCAGAACTGGTCGGCGATCGGGTAGGCGACCGTGGCGCCGGCTTCCAGCGCCCGGCTCCACCAGGTGTCGGCGTCGTCGACCTCCAGGTGCAGGGTCACCGCGGCCGGCGTCGGGGCCGGGGCGCCGCCGCGCATCTCGCTGAAATGGTCCGACAGCATCACCCAGCCGCCGTTGACCAGCAGGCGGGCGTGCAGCAGGCGCTCGCCGTCGTCGGCGGTGTTGCGGAACACCTCCTCGGCCCCGAAAGCGCGCTTGTAGAAGTCCACGGCGGCCTTGCCGCCGACGACGGAAAGATAGGGGGTGACGCCGGTCGTCGGCCCCCGAGTGGGATCGCCTTCGTTGGTCATGGTGGTTCCCTCCGCGATTAAGTAAACCTAGCCCATGTCCGATCTTTTCCAAGCCGCCGGCCTGACGCCCCACGCGCCGTCGCCGCTGGCCGACCGCCTGCGTCCCCAGACCCTCGAAGAGGTGGTGGGCCAGGAGCATCTGCTGGGGCCCGACGGCCCGATCGGCCGCATGGCCGCGGCCCATCGCCTGGCCTCGATGATCCTGTGGGGGCCGCCCGGCACCGGCAAGACCACCATCGCCCGCCTGCTGGCCAAGGCCGGCGGCTACGAGTTCATGCAGATCTCGGCGGTGTTCTCCGGCGTCGCCGACCTGAAGAAGGCTTTCGAGCAGGCCCGCATGCGTCGCCAGGCGGGGCAGAGCACCCTGCTGTTCGTCGACGAGATCCATCGCTTCAACCGCGCCCAGCAGGACGGCTTCCTGCCGTTCGTGGAGGAGGGGATCGTCACCCTGGTGGGGGCGACCACCGAGAACCCGTCGTTCGAGCTGAACGGCGCTCTGCTGTCGCGCTGCCAGGTCTTCGTGCTGAAACGGTTGGACGAGGAGGCGCTGGAGGCCCTGCTGGTCAAGGCCGAGACGGCCGAGAACCGCAAGCTGCCGCTGGACCCCGACGCCCGCTCGACCCTGGTCGCCATGGCCGACGGCGACGGCCGCTACCTGCTGACCCTGACCGAGACCCTGCTGGCCATCGGCACCGACACGCCGCTGAACCCGACCCAACTGGGCCAGTTCCTGCAGAAGCGCCGTCCGGCCTACGACAAGAACCGCGAAGAGCACTACAACCTCATCTCGGCGCTGCATAAGTCGGTGCGCGGCAGCGATCCGGACGCGGCGCTCTACTGGCTGGCGCGGATGCTGGAGGGCGGCGAGGACCCGCTGTTCATCGCCCGCCGCCTGGTGCGCATGGCGTCCGAGGACATCGGCGCGGCCGATCCGTTGAGCCTCCTGCTGACCACGGCGGCCAAGGACGCCTACGACTTCCTGGGCAGTCCCGAGGGCGAACTGGCCCTGGCCCAGGCGGTGGTCCACATGGCCAGCGCGCCGAAGTCCAACGCCGTCTACAACGCCTACAAGGCCGCCCGCCGCCTGGCCAAGGAGACCGGCAGCCTGATGCCGCCGGCCCACATCCTCAACGCCCCGACCAAGCTGATGAAGACCCTTGGCTATGGCGACGGCTACGCCTACGACCACGATGTCGAGGGCGGGGTCTCGGGCCAGAACTACTTCCCGGACGGCATCGAACGGCCGACCCTGTACGAGCCCAAGCCGGTCGGCGCCGAGGCCAAGGTCAAGGAACGGCTGGACGCCTGGAACCGCCTGCGGAGAGACGGCAAGTGAGGCTTACCTTCGCGGTCCGGGTGATCGCCGTGCTGTCGCTTTTGCTGCTGCTGGCCGGCGTCGTCCTGCTGGGACAGGCCGCCGCGACGCCCTGGCATACCGACTCCAACGCCTATTTCGCCGAACTGCGGCAGCTGCGTGGCGCGCTCTATTTCGCCGCGCCGGACGCCGAGGCCTTTAAGCAGGCCACCGCCCGGTTCGGGGCGCTGCAGGCCAAGTACGCCACCCACAAATGGCTCTATGCCGACCTCGCCTACGCCTGTTTCAGCCTTGGCGCCTGCGCGGCGATCGTCGCTGTCCTGACGGCGCGGTTCGGGGCGCGGTTGCTGCGGACCCAGAGGAACGTCCTGGTGGTCGGCGGTGTGGCTCTGCTGGCCCTGGCGACGATCCTGGCGGGGCTGGCGGCCGATCCGCTGCACCGGTTCTACCGCGAACAGCTGCCCGAATGGTCCGACGCTCTGGAAATCCCGTTGGCCGGCGCGCTGGTGGCGATGATCCCGATCGCAACGGTCACCCTGCTGCTGGCCCTGCCGCCGCTGATCTTCCGCCGCCGGAGCGCTGGGCCGCTGCTGGTGTTCACCCGACCGCCGCACTGGCCCTCGATCGCGGCCAACGCCGTCTACGCCCTGCCGCTGGCCTTCGCGGTGTTCCTGCTGACCAGCGTCGCCTCGCGCGGCGGTTGGGCGCTGGCGCCGGCCGGACTGATGCTGCTGTGGCTGTTCCTGAATGGCCGGGCGCTGTGGATCGCGCCGAAGGAACGCGTGTAGGAAGAGTTGTTTATGGTTTGTTCTCGTTTTACGGTCGTGTATCTTGATCTCGGGATAGCGCTCGGAGGACAGGCGAATGACGCAGGATCCGGTTCAGCGGCAAGCCGATGTGCAGACGCGGTTGAAGCTCTTCACGGCCAACCTGACCACCTATGCCTACGCGATCATGGGCGCCTCCTTCATCGAGGCTTACGTCAAGGGCGCCGGGTTCAAGACCGCCAGCTACGTGTCCATAGGGCTCGCGCTCGTCTTCCATACCCTCGCGTGGTACATTGCGCCTCGTGGAGACAAGGCATGACGCCGCTTGAAGCCATAATCTACATCTTGGGGCCCATCGGGATCGGCGTCGGGCTCTACGGTCTTGTCCTCAAGCGTGAACTCAACGATCTCCAAGCCCGGCGTCGCGAAAGCCATCCCCCTGAGTAACAAGTCTTCGGCCAAGAGCGCCCGTTTCCGTACGCCGCCCGGCGTCGCCAAGTCCAAGGCTTCCGACACGCCGGTCGTCCTGACCCCCGAAGAGATCGAGTTCACCAAGTCGCTGGTCATCCACGAGGACGACAGCGTCTTCGTGCTGAACAAGCCCGCCGGCCTGTCCAGCCAGGGCGGACGCATCCAGGCCCATACGCTGGACGACCTGCTGTGGGCCCTGGCGCGACGGGACCGACCTCGGCCGCGCCTGATCCACCGGCTGGACCGCGACACCTCGGGCGTGATCCTGACCGCCCGCACCAAGCCGGCGGCGACCTTCCTGGGCAAGGCCCTGATGGGCAAGCGCTTCCGCAAGACCTATCTGGCCATCGTCACGCCGGGCGCGCCCGAGCCGCGCGGCGGCCAGATCGACAGCCCCCTGCGCCGGGAGTCGATCGGGCGCGAGGCCTATATGCGGGTCTGCGCGGCCGACCACCCCGACGCCGAGACCGCCCGCAGCCGCTATCGCACCCTGGCCTCGACCGAGGGCGCGGCCCTGGTCGAGCTCTCCCCCGACACCGGCCGCATGCACCAACTGCGCGTCCACATGGCCTCGATCGGACGGCCGATCGCCGGCGACAGCCGCTATGGCGGGGCGCTGATGCTGGGCGGAGCGCCCGTGCCGCGCCTGATGCTGCACGCAGCCAGTCTGGTCTTCCCCCATCCCGACGGCGGCGAGCGCCGGATCGGCGCGCCGATTCCGGACGACATGCTCACGGTTCTGGCTAAGCTGGGCCTTGAGGTTCCGCAACAGGCCAAACCGGAACAGGGACGCCAGGAAACTCGTTAAGCCTGGCAGGAGATTTCCTCATGAAACGCCTGATCATACTCGCCTTTTCCGCCGCCATGCTGACCGCCTGCACCACGGCGCCGACGCTCTATGCGCCGCAGACCGCGGCGCACGGGGCCGGTTACTCGGAATATCGCCTGGAAGACGGCCGATATCGCGTCACGTTCCAGGGCAATCCCGGCGCGCCGATCAACCAGGTTTCGGACTATGTCCTGCTGCGCTCGGCCGAGCTGGCCCTGCGCGACGGCTACGACTGGTTCCGGGTCGCCGACCGCGTGACCCAGCAGACCGGCTCGAACAGCGGCTCGACCCTGTCGATCGGCGGCGGCACCAGCAGCTACGACTATGGCCGGCACGGCGGCGGCAGTTCGGTCGGTCTCGGCGTCGGGACGAGCTTCAACCTGGGGCCCAAACCGGCCGTGAGCAGCTCGATGGAAGTGGTGTTCGGTAAGGGCCAGCCGCCTCGCGGCGCCGACGTCTATGACGCCCGCGCCATCGTCCGCACGGTCGGCGAGGGTCGCGCGGCAGTCTAGCTAGCTAACCGAGTCTAGCCGACCGCCTTTTTAGCCGTCGAGCTGATCGGGTGGGCAGCGCGCAGCGCCGCGTGGGTCAGGCCCGCGGTCTCGGCGGCGGCGAAGTAGCCTTCCGCGGGAAGGCCTTGCAGGGCGACCATCGGGGCCAGGCCCTTGGCGTCGCGACCGAAGGCCATGATGTCGGCGGCGATCTTCTCGGCCGGACCCATCAGGTCGCTGGCGTCCAGGGTCAGGCCCTGCAGGCGGGCGTCGCGCAGCACGCGCAGCGCTTCCTTCTCGGGCGGCACGCGGGCGATAACGCCGCGCGTCAGGGCCTTGAGCAGGCCGACCACTTCCAGCAGACGACCGGCGGGCGTGCCGCGCGTGACGTCGACCAGCTCCATCATGATGCCGCCGCGCAGCAGCGCCAGCGACAGGCCCGAGGTGCCGGTCAGCATGTCGCGGCCGCGCTGGGTGCCCAGGGTTCGGAACGAGGCCGGCACGATCAGGTCGGGCCGGTCGTGGCCCTGCGAGGAGCGGGCGAAGACGGCGGCGTATTTCAGAGCCGCTTCGTCGATGAAGGCGGCGTCGCGGTCGGGCAGGCGCGAGACGGCGCGGGCGCTGATCTGCTTGCCCGAGCCCAGGTGGGTGACCACCGGCTCGATGCGCACAGCCGTGGCGACGTTGCGCTTGAGGCTGATCACGTGCTCGAGCGTGAAGTCGACGCGCAGGGCCGCGCCGCCGGCGGTGGTGAAGGCCACCGGCGTGCGGCGAGTCTCTTCGAGCGGATCGATGTCGAAGCGGATGGGCGAGCGGGTCGAGTCGCGGCGGGCCCGGGCGGCCAGCACCACGGCCGCGTCGACCGGACGGCAGACGACGCCGCCGGCCTCGACGCCGATCACGGACCGCACGCCTAGGTCGCCAGGCTCGGCCGCGCCCAGCAGATGGGTCAGCACGTCTTCGAGGATGCGCACGCTGGTGGCCTGGGCGGCGAGGCCCTGGTCGTTGTTCATGGCGATGAGGAAGTCTTCCTCGCCGATCCGGGCGCGCAGGTCGCTGCGGTCCAGGTGTTCGGCCAGCTTGCGCTCGACATAGGTCCAGACGTCGACGCGCTTCTTGTCCCACCAGTCGCCGGCCCAGCGGCGGATGGCCCTGACGCTGATGATGTTGACCGAACCGCGCGCGATCAGTTCGGACCCCGCCAGCCTTTGGAGCACGGGTCCGCTGAGAGCCAGATGCTCATTGCGGTCGTCGCTATGGCTCGAATCGAAGGGCATGTTGGCCTTGGCGCGGGAGGAGCCCATAGGATGCCTTTTACAGCCTTAACGCTCGGTGCAGGAACACGGTTTGCAAACTAGGTTACCGCAAGATGTCTAAACGTCGAAATGCACGTTTCCCGGGCCTTTTGGAGCCCTTGATCAGTCGAATATCGGCTCTGGGTCGGGAATATTGTAAACAACCGGCACTATGCAGCCCCTGTAACCTTCGGCTGGAGGCTTCGGGCGAGCGGTCCACAGCATGCTGAGGGCCGCCTGGCCGAAGGCGGCGCTGGGCTGCGAGTCGACCACCTGGATGTTGCCGACTTGGCCCCACGGCGCGACGTCGAAGCTCAGAAGGGCCCAGCCCGCCACCTTCCGGGCGGCGTAGGCGCGGGGATAGTTCTTGAACGCCGGCAGGTTCAGCTGCGCCTGGGTCACGGGACAGTCGTTCGCTGGGGTCTCGCCTTCAGGAAGCTTGGCGACGGTCTTCGGGCGCGGCGGGGCGGGGGTCTCGCGGGGCTCGGCGGCGAAGGTCACATAGCAGGCCTGCACCGGTCTGCCCGGCTGGTAGCGGCTTCCGGCGACAGCCGCGGCGGCTCCGTCGGCCAGGGCCGGATCGCCGCCCTGGCTGTCGACCCGGACGTTGCGCGGCGTTCCGTCCGCATCGATGTCGTAGACCACGCCCGCCCAGGCCGGGTTCCGATCGCGGCCGTTGAAGCGGCGCAGGTCCGGATAGGCGATGGTCTTGGGCAGACGGCGCGGCGCCGCCCCGCAGTTGCCGGCCTTGGAGATGGCCTCGCGAACCGCGGGCGGGGTGTTGCGGCGGTCGAAGGCGATGATCTCGAACAGGGTGGCGCGGCTGGCCTGTTCGATCGGAGCGCGGTGCGTGGGGATAGACACCCGGCAGCCGGAGAGCGGCGCGCCGGCCTCGAACCGCCAGCCGGCCAGGGCGGCGATCACGGTGTCGGGATCCGCGAAGCCGGGGCCCGTGGCGAGGCGGCGGATATCGAGCGGTTGGCCCTCGGCGTTGACGGAGAATGTCAGCACCTCGTCGGGCGAGTCCTTCGCCGCCACCGGCGGCGCGTCGGCGGTGACCACGATCGGCTCGCCGTAGGCCGCCGCGACCCGTGGATGCAGCGCCGCCGCTTCGATCACCCGCAATGGCCGGCCGCCGACGCAGGTCGCCTCGCGGGGCAGCGGGTCGAAGACCGTCACCTCGAACCCCTTGGGCGAAGGGGGCGGGGGGATCGTGGCGTAGGCGGGAGAACCGATCAGCAGGCTCAGGGCGATCACGCGCGGCAGCGACATGGGATTCTCTCGACGACGTGCAAATGATGCTACCTATGGTTACACCATGTGACAATCGCCCACGCGACGTTCAAGCCGCTTCGGCGTTCGGTTTCGTGACGCGGCTTCAGGCGTGGCTTGGCGTTCGCGGCCGCCCGGCGCATAAGGGCGCGATGACCAAACTTCTCCTCGTAGCCGTCGGAGGCGCCGTTGGCTCCGTCGCCCGCTATCTGGTGGGTGTTCAGGCCCTGCGCCTGTTCGGATCGAACTGGCCCTACGGCACCTTCATCGTCAACCTGACGGGCGGACTGCTGATGGGCCTTCTGGCCGCCTGGCTGGCCCTGCGGGGCGGCGCGCAACAAGAACACTGGCGAGTCCTGCTCGGTGTCGGCGTGATGGGCGGCTTCACCACCTTTTCGGCCTTTTCGCTGGAGACCGCGCTGATGATCGAGAAGCGCGCCTACGCCCAGGCCTTTACCTATACGTCCGCCAGCGTGATCCTGTCCGTGGCGGCCCTTTTCGCGGGCCTCTTGATCGCCCGCAGGATCTTCGCGGCATGAAAGAAGTTCGTACCCTCTATGTGGACAATGGCGAGGACGGCGTCCGGGTGGACCGCTGGTTCAAGCGCCGCTGGCCGCACCTGAACCACATCCAGCTCAACAAGCTGTTCCGCTCGGGCCAGGTCCGGGTCGACGGCTCTCGGGTCAAGGCCGACACCAAGCTGGCGGCCGGCTCGCAGGTGCGCGTGCCGCCGCTGCCCGACGCGCCCGATCCTGACCAGAAGCAGGAACTGTCCAAGCGCGACATCGCCTTCGCCAAGTCGCTGGTGCTGTACGAGGACGAGGAAGTCCTGGCGCTGAACAAGCCCGCCGGCCTGGCCGTGCAGGGCGGCACCAAGACCACCCACCACATCGACAAGCTGCTCAGCGCCTGGGGCGAGGGCGTCAACCGGCCCAAGCTGGTCCACCGCCTGGACCGCGACACCTCCGGCGTGCTGCTGCTGGGCAAGACCCCGGCCGCCGCCGCGCGCCTGTCGGGCTCGTTCGCCAAGCGCAAGGCGCAGAAGACCTATTGGGCGATCGTCCAGGGGAACCCGCACCCGACCGAGGGCGTGATCGAGCTGCACCTCGCCAAGCGGGGCGTCGGCGACCGCGAGCTGGTCGTGCCGGCCGAACCCAAGGACCAGGACGCCCAGCCGGCCGAGACCGAGTTCGTCTCGATCAGCCGCGCCGGCCCGCGCGTCACCTGGATGGCGCTGCGCCCGCACACCGGCCGCACGCACCAGCTGCGCGCCCACATGAAAGCCATCGGCCACCCGATCCTGGGCGACCCCAAGTACAGCGACGAGAAGTCGACCCAGCTGTCGGAAGGCCTGAAGCTGCAGCTGCACGCCCGCTCGGTGATGCTGCCGCACCCTTCGGTCGGCATGCTGTTCATCGAGGCGCCGATCAGCCCCGAGCTGAAGGCCGGCTTCGCCAAGTTCGGCTTCTCGGAGGACGAGGCCGACCAGGACCCGTTCGCCCGCCGCCAGACCAAGCGCCGCTAAGGACCAAGCGCCGCTAGCGCTTGAGTGCGCCTTTTGGCTGTGAAAAGCTCATTCCTCAACCTTGAGGGATGTGTTTCATGGCCTTTGTCAGCTTCACGCGTCCGGACGACTCGCCGGTCTCGATCAACACGGTCGAGGTCCTCAGCTTCGCGCCCGTCCCCACGGAGGGCCCCTTGATGGGCCCGCTGAAGGCCGGCACACGGATCGCCTTCAAGAACGGCAAGCACCAGGACGTCAAGGAGCTGGTCGAGGCGGTCGAGCGCAAGCTGAACGCGGCGGGGTAGGGGCGGGCAAGCCTTGTGCGATCCGCGCGCGCTGATATGGTCTGACCTCTGGTCTTGATTGGTCAGATCATAATTCGGTCGACACGCCCCCAGCGGACCAGGCTTGGGCTGATCAGGCCCAGGAGGAAGCGTGCGGACCCATCCCATTCCGACCCGAGGCGCCTGGAGCCTCGTCCTGGCCCTGGCCGTCGCTCCGGCGGCGTTCGCGTGCGACACGCCGGTCACCGTCTGCGCGACGGGCAAATCGACGAGCCTGGCGCTGATCCGCGGCGGACAGCCCGTGTCGGTCTATGTTGACCCCACGGCCGACCCGGCGGTGCGGCATGCGGCGGAGGGCTTGCGCGCCGACCTCGGCAAGGTCGGCGGCGGCGAGGCGGCCAAGCTTTCCAATCTGTCCAAGGCCAACGGTCCCACGGTGATCATCGGCGTGCTCGGCTCAAGCCCGGCCATCGACGCCCTGGTCAAGAGCGGCAAGCTGAAGGTCGAGGATCTCGCGGGCCAGTGGGAAGGCTTCCGGCAGGTGGTGGTCGAGCGCCCGGCGCCCGGCGTCCCGCGCGCCCTGGTCATCGTCGGCGCCGACCGGCGAGGCGCGGTCTACGGGGCCTACGACCTGTCCGAACGGATCGGCGTCTCGCCCTGGTCGTGGTGGGCCGACGTGCCAGTCGCCAGGAAGAAGGACCTGTTCCTGACCGCCGGCGCCCGGGCCGACCATCCCCGGGTGAAGTATCGCGGCTTCTTCATCAACGACGAGGACCCGGCGTTCAGCGGCTGGGCCAAGGCCAAGTTCGGCGGGATCAACGCCGACCTCTATGCCCATGTCTTCGAGCTGACCCTGCGCTTGAAGGGCAACTACCTGTGGCCGGCCATGTGGGCGCCCAAGGCGTTCAACGACGACGATCCGCGCAACAAGGTGCTGGCCGACGAGATGGGCGTGGTCATGGGCAGCTCGCACCACGAGCCGATGACGCGGGCCCAGGCCGAGTGGCATCGCAACACCGACAAGGGGGTCACCGGCGGGCGTTGGGACTACACGACCAACGGCGACAACCTGCGGACCTTCTGGCGCGGCGGCATCGAGCGGATGATGTCGAAGGGCGACGGCACGCCCTACGAGAGTCTGGTGACCGTGGGCATGCGCGGCGACGGCGACGAGGCGATGGCCGAGGGAACGGCCACCCAGCTGCTGGAAAAGGTGGTGGCCGACCAGCGCAAGATCATCGCCGAGGTGACCGGCAAGCCGCCCGAGAAGACGCCCCAGGTCTGGGCGCTCTACAAGGAGGTGCAGGACTATTACGACCACGGCATGCGGGTGCCCGACGACGTGACCCTGCTGTTCGCCGACGACAACTGGGGCCAGATCCGGCGGCTGCCCGTGGCGGCCTCGCTGGGCGGCCATGACCCCATCGATCGGGCCGGCGGCTACGGCGTCTACTACCACTTCGACTATGTGGGCGGGCCGCGGAACTACAAGTGGATCAACACCAACCAGGTGGCCAAGATCTGGCAGCAGATGGACCTGGCCTACGAGCGCGGGGCGCGGAACCTGTGGATCGTCAATGTCGGCGACATCAAGCCGCTGGAATACCCGCTCGACTTCTTCATGCGCATGGCCTGGAACCCCGAGGCGATGACGCCCCAGGCCCTGGAGGCCTATCCGCGGCAATGGGCCGGCGAGACCTTCGGCGAGGCGCTGGGTCCGGACATCGGCGAGGTCATGGCGACCTACGGCGTCTACGCCTCGCGGCGCAAACCCGAGCTGATCGACCAGGACACCTTCCTGCTGGGCGAAGGCATGGGGCCGGTGCTGGACGGCGGTGAGTTCGGAGCGATGATCGAGGACTGGCGCGCGCTGGTCGCCAAGGTCGAGGCGATCAAGACCCGGCTGCGCCCCGACCAGCAGGAGGCCTATTTCCAGCTGGTCGAATATCCGGTGCTGGCGTTCTCCAACCTCTACGAGATGTACTACGCCACCGCCTGGAACCGCCGCCTGGCTTCCAAAAACGACGCCCGCGCCAACTACTTCGCCAGCCAGGTGGAGGCGACCTTCAAGCGCGACGCCGACCTGACGGCGGAATACCACGCCCGCAACGGCGGCAAGTGGGCCGGGATGATGAACCAGGTCCACATGAGCTACGTGATCTGGAACGACCCCAGCCAGCAGACCATGCCCAGCGTCATGCGGGTGTCGGCCGACACCCCGCCCGAGCGCCTGAAGGCCGAGATCAAGTTCGCGCCGCCCAGCCGGGGCGATCCCAAGGTCGTCGTCCTCGAAGCCGCGAAGTTCGACCGCGCGGTCGGCGGCAAGGGCCTGGCCTGGACGGTGCTGTCCGATCTGGGCCAGGGCGACGCGGTGGTGGCCCTGCCGCAGGGCCGTCCCTCGACCGCGACCGGCGACGGCGTGCGGCTGGAGTACGGCGTCTCGGTCGCCAAGCCTGGTCCCGTGAGGATCGGCCTGCGCCTGGCGCCGACCCTGGACACGACGGGCGGCAAGGGCATGCGGATCGGCGTCTCCATCGACGACGGCCCCGTCCAGGTGGTGACGGCCAATCTGGTCCCCACCGCCGGCGGGGCCTCGACGCCGGCCCAGGTCGCCTGGGTCGAGGCGGTCAAGAACAACGCCCACACGGTGGAGGCCCGCTTCGACGGCGTCGCCGCCGGCCGGCGCGTGATCAAGGTCTGGCGCCTGGACGACAACGTGGTGCTGGAGAAGGTGATCGTCGACCAGCGCTGAGGGACGGCGGGCCTATCGCATTTGGGTTTGCTGCCACTAGGGCTGTCATCCCGGACAAGGCCCGAAGGGCCGCCGATCCGGGACCGCCGGAAGCGCGGCGCTCAGGCGTCGGTCCCGGATCTTCGCGCTGCGCGCTCGTCCGGGATGACAGCCGTTTTGGGAAGAAAGCTAAGTCCGAGCCTCCTAGACCAGCCCCGTCACCGCCTTGGCGTCCGCGCTGTCTGGGAACACCTTGCTCTCCAGGGCCGCGCGGTCGACGCCCATGTGTTCGGCCAGCACGCCCTTGAACAGGCCGCGCATGTCGAGGGTGGGGCGCACGTCGCGGTTCTCGAACAGGGCCTCCTGCTTCAGGGTGGGCCAGTCGCCGATGATCCCGCCCTTCTTCAGGCCGCCGCCCAGCACCAGGGCGGTCGAGCCGGTGCCGTGGTCCGTGCCGCCGGTGCCGTTGACCCGGGCGGTGCGGCCGAACTCGGTGGCGGCCACCACCACGGTGTTGCTCCACTCCTCGCCCAGACCGGTGTTCAGCCCGTCGAGCACCGCGTCCAGGTAGGAGAGGCGAGTGTTCAACTGACCGACCTGGCCGGCGTGGGTGTCCCAGCCGTCCAGCGAGATGGCGGCGATGCGCGGGCCGCCCTCCTGGACCATGAAGCCGGCAAGGGTCGAACCCAGCTTGCGGGCGGCTTCCCGCGCTTGACGCTGGCCGGCGATGGCCTGGGCGTTCTGGGTGGGCGCCGATCCCATGGCCGGCGGCGCCATGACCTGCGGCGTCGCGGCCGAGGTGTTCACCGCGTTCTGCCACATCGCCTTGCCGGCCATCTGGGGCGCCATCGCCGTCGCGTCCGTCGAGACGGGGACGGGGGCGGGGTTGAGCGCGGTCATCGCCTGCTGGGCCATGGCCTCGGTCTCCAAGCCGCGCGCGAAGGCCCGGCCCATCATCGGGTCGGCCTTGTAGAGATCCTGCAGCAGGGTGGGCAGGCGGGCGGTCTCGTCGACGCCCTTGCCCGGCGACCAACTGGCGGCCTGGACCTTGCCGCGCAGGATCAGCGGAGCGGTGGCGCCCACCGACAGGCCCTCGATTTTCGACGGCCCCATCGCCTCGAGCGTGCGGTTCAGCCAGCCGGTGTTGACGCCGTAGACCTCGGCGGCGCCGGTCTCCAGCACGTCCTGGGCCTCGAAGTGCGAGCGGGCGCGGTCGGGACTGGCGATGGCCGGCGCGATGCGGGCCTGGCCCTGCAGCGCCAGGGCGTGCACCGACTCCAGGGCCGGGTGCAGGCCGAAGATTCCGTCCAGCTTCAGCGCCTGGTCCGGCGACACGGCCACCGCGCCGCGCAGGGCCGCGTAGTCGGGATCGCCGACCGGCGGGCTGACAGTCAGGCCGTCCATGCCGCCCCGGCAGATGACCACCACCATCTTGCGCCTGGCCATCGCCCCGTCGGCGGCGGCGAAGGCCGAGCCGCCCAGGAAGCTGACCGAGACGCCCAGGCCGGCGGCCTGCAGCAGGAGCGAGCGGCGGGAAACTTGAGCGTTCATCGGCGTTGGAACTCCGGGCTCATCAACAACAGGGCCATGGCCTCGCGGCGGGTCTCGGCCCGGGCCACGGCCTTGGCGACCGGCGGGGTCAGGCGCGCCCCGAGGGCGGACTGGGCGAAGGTGTTGGGGTCGAGGCGGTCGGCGGCGACGGCGGCGAAGCCCTCGCTGAACCTCAGGCGCTTGATCAGGGCGTCGGGCGCGCACCAGGTCTGGGCCTCGTCCGCCCAGCCCTTGGGGGAGGGCGGCGAGAACGGCTTCTGGCCCAGGCCCGTCAGCACCGGCGCCAGCTTGCCGATCCCCGACGGTTCGGCGCCCACGGCTCGCCAGGTCGAGATCGCGAACTCGTAGGGCGTCTTGAACTTGGCGGGGGCGGGGTCCCAGGCCTCCGGCGCGTTCACCAGGGCGCGGGCCATCTCGTCCAGCCGTCCGCCGCTGTCCAGATAGGTCTTCTGCAGCCTGGCCACGAGCCCTGGCGGCGGCTCGTCGCTGACGAAGTGGGCGGCCAGCTTGGTCGAGACGTGGCGGGCGGTGTGCGGGCTGGCGGCCAGGTCGCGCATCACCGCCAGGGCCTGGGCCTGGCCCTGTTCCGGATAGTGCTTGCCCATCACCGTCCGCGCGCCGGGCTCATGGGCGTTGTCGCGGAACAGGAACTGGTGCGGGTTCTGGTCCTGCGGCCGGCCGACGCTGAACCCGGTCATGGCCCGGGCGAACTCGGTGACGTCGGCCTGGCTGTAGCCGGCGTCGACCCCGACCGTGTGCAGCTCCATGATCTCGCGGGCCAGGTTCTCGTTCAGCCCGCCGGCCTTCTTGGCGTTCTTGCGCTGGTACTGGGAAGCCCGGCTGTTCGGGCCCACCGACTGGGCCTGGTCCAGGTACAGCAGCATGGCCGGATGGGTGGACGAGGCGACCAACAGGTCCTCGAAGCGGCCGAACACGTGCGGGCGGATCGCTTCCTGCTCGAACGGCCCCGCCACCGAGGTCACGGCCAGGTTGGTGGACGAGACGGTGAAGTGGTTGGCCCAGAACAGCGCCCAGCGCTCGCGGAACGCCGCGTCGGTGTTGGCGCCCAGTCGGGCCCGGGCCAGGAAGTCGTCGCCGGCCTGCTCGCGCAACTCCTTCTGAAGGTCGCGAACCGGCGGGGCCTTGGGATCGCCCATGGCTTTCGCGTCGCGCTTCTCCATCTGGTAGGCATTGACCTCGGCCAGGCGCTGGGCCGAGCCTTCGCCGCCTTGCGGCTGGTCGGCGCCCTCTTGACGGATCTGCGCCGTCAGGAAGCCGCGCGGGTCGCTCTTCGCCGCATCGATCTCGCCGGGACGGGCGCCCAGGCCGAAACGGGTTGCGGCGATGGCCGCCATCATGTCGTTGGAGGGTAGGCTCACGCGGTTGCTCTCCCTTGCGTCGCCGTCTCTTGCCTTGGGCGCGTTGTTTGATCATTCAACGGCCTGAAACCGATGTTTTGATGTCTGAACTGAAAAGAAGTTCCGCCTTGGTCGACAAGCCCGATCTGCTGCAACGTCCCCGCCGCTTCTACAAGGCCGCCACCGCGGCTCCGGTGGAGGGCGGCTTCGCCGTGCTGCTGGACGGCCGCACGCCCAAGTCGCCGGCCAAGTCGCCACTGGTCCTGCCGACCCTGGTCCTGGCCCAATTGGTCGCGGCCGAGTGGGACGCCCAGGTCGATCTCATCGATACAACGGCCATGCCCGCCACCCGCCTGGCCTTCACCGCCATCGACCGCATCCGCGAAACCCGGGCCGAGGTGGCCGCCGAGGTCGCGGCCTACGCCGGCTCGGACCTGCTCTGCTACTGGGCCGACCATCCCACGCCCCTGGTCGAGCGCCAGAAGCGCGACTGGGGCGGCATGCTGGACTGGGCCAAGGCCGAGCTGGACCTGCATCTGAAGCCCGCCGCCGGCGTGATCCACACGCCGCAATCGCCGGCCGCCCTGGCCTCGGTCGAGGCCCTGGCCTTGACCATGGACGACTTCACCCTGGCCGGCGTCGCCTACGCGGCCGGCCTGTTCGGCTCGACCGTCCTGGGCCTGGCGCTGCGCGCGGGCAAGGTCACCGGCCGCAAGGCGCTGGACCTGTCGCGGCTGGAGGAGATCTTCCAGGCCGAGACCTGGGGGCAGGACGCCGAAGCGGTCGCCCGCGCCGAGGCCCTGGCGATCGAAGCCCAGGTTCTGGAGCGCTGGTTCGCGGCGTTGCGCCGCTAAGCCCCTGCAGAACGTTCAAGCACTTAGCCGAACGCCGCTCGTTGCTGCACTGCCGCAGGGTACGGCTTGCCACGGAAAGCTCGCGCCATTACGGCTCGGCTCATAAGGTGGGAAAACCGCCCAGGTGAGAGAGCAGGGGAGCGTCCGCGTGCAGCATATTCTCGAGGAACTCGATCGTCGTCGCGAGCAGGCCCGGGCCGGCGGCGGCGAGAAGCGCGTCGCCGCCCAGCACGCCAAGGGCAAGCTGACCGCGCGCGAGCGGATCGACCTGTTGCTCGATGAAGACAGCTTCGAGGAGTTCGACATGTTCGTCGAGCATCGCGGCACCGAGTTCGGCATGGCCGACCAGAAGATCTCCGGCGACGGCGTGGTCACCGGCTGGGGCACGATCAACGGCAAGGTCGTCTACGTCTTCTCCAAGGACTTCACGGTGTTCGGCGGCAGCCTGTCGGGCGCCCACGCGGCCAAGATCGTCAAGGTCCAGCGTCAGGCCATGAAGGTCGGCGCGCCGATCATCGGCCTGTTCGACGCGGGCGGGGCGCGCATCCAGGAGGGCGTCGACAGCCTGGCCGGATACGCCGACATCTTCCTCGAGAACGTCATGGCCTCGGGCGTCGTGCCGCAGATCAGCGTGATCATGGGCCCCTGCGCCGGCGGCGACGTCTATTCGCCGGCCATGACCGACTTCATCTTCATGGTGAAGGACACGAGCTACATGTTCGTGACCGGCCCAGACGTGGTGAAGACCGTCACCAACGAGGTGGTCACCGCCGAGGAGCTGGGCGGTGCGCGGGTGCATGCCTCCAAGTCGGGCGTGGCCGAGGGCGCGTTCGAGAACGACCTGGAAGCCCTGACCCAGGTGCGTCGCCTGATCGACTTCCTGCCCTCGTCCAACCGCGAGACCGCGCCGGAACGCGAAAGCTTCGACGAGGCCTACCGCGCCGAGCCCAGCCTCGACAGCCTGATCCCCAGCGATCCGGGCAAGCCGTACGACATGAAGGAACTGATCCTGAAGATCGTCGACGAGGCGGATTTCTTCGAGATCTCAAGCGAGTGGGCCAAGAACATCGTCTGCGGCTTCGCCCGCATGGACGGCGAGAGCGTGGGCATCGTCGCCAACCAGCCCCAGGTTCTGGCCGGCGTCCTGGACATCGACAGCAGCCGCAAGGCCGCCCGCTTCGTGCGGTTCTGCGACGCCTTCAACATCCCGATCATCACCCTGGTCGACGTGCCGGGCTTCATGCCGGGCACCAAGCAGGAGTACGGCGGCCTGATCAAGCACGGCGCCAAGCTGTTGTTCGCCTATGCCGAGGCCACCGTGCCGAAGATCACCCTGATCACCCGCAAGGCCTATGGCGGGGCCTATGACGTGATGAGCTCCAAGCACCTGCGTGGCGACTTCAACTATGCCTGGCCCACAGCCGAGATCGCGGTCATGGGCGCCAAGGGCGCGGTCGAGATCATCTTCCGCCAGGAGGCCAAGGACCCGCAGGCCCTGGCCGCCCGCGAAGCCGAGTACAAGGACCGCTTCGCCAACCCGTTCGTGGCGGCCTCGCGCGGCTATATCGACGACGTCATCATGCCCCACGGCACCCGCAAGCGCATCGTCCGGGCGCTGAAGAGCCTGAAGGGCAAGGAGTTGTCGAACCCCTGGAAGAAGCACGACAACATCCCGCTGTAGGGCCGCCTAGAGCGCCCCTCGCGCGTGAAGGTAATCGGTGGCCACCCGCAGCGTGACCCCTTCTCGCTGTTGAACGGCGAGAGGGTGGTCAGTGTCGTGAAACCGGATCAGCGGGCGCTGGCCGTTGTCCTGAGGCAGCACGTCGCAAGCCAGGCTCAGGGTGTCAGGATAACCGTCGAGCCGGTTCGCGAACCATCCGAACATCGCGCCGAGCTTCGATTGGTCCGTGTCGTCGAACGTGTCGAAATAGCGCCGGAAACTCTCGGCGCTCAGGGTGCTCCAGACCCCGAACTCGAAGACTTCGGTGTCGGAGTCGACGACGGGAATCTGCAGCACGCAGCGGACGAAATAGTGCTCGTCGCGAAAGCTGCAGAAATCACCGCTCAGGCGGAAGTCCTCATCGCGTTCCTTCTCGCTGGCGGCTGCCCACAGGTCAGGCGCGCGACAGGCCCAGACAGGGAGGTTCTCGTGAGCGGCGCCGCACTGGCTGCAGACATACGACATTGCGGCTGGGAATCCTGAGCGGCATAGAGCTATCGCTGTCTAATAGACGACGTCCGCCTGGGCCAGCAGAGGCTTGAGCGTCTGCGCCTGGGCGGCGTCGCCCACGCGCTTGACGCTGATCACCCCGTCCATGGTCTTCACGCTCACCACGCCGTCGGCGCCCGGCGCGACGCGGAGGGCGCGCAGCAGTTGCGGGCCTTCGCCCCAGTCCAGGCGGACCTCCAGCATCAGCGAGCCTTGCTCGCTCCAGCCGGCGAAGACGTAGCTGAGGGTCATCGGCGGCAGGTCGATCGGGCCGCGCTCGACGTCTAGGGCGTTGGTCGTGCGGCTGCCGTAGAACCACGACAGGTTGACGCTCATCATCGCCGTCTGAGCCTCGACCCAATTGGCCTGGGCGGCGTTCTGCGGCAGGCAGGCGGCGACCCAACGGGTGGGCGATTTGCCCTTGGGCTTGTCGTCCTGGCGCGGGGCGCACCAGACCAGGCCCGTCGCGCCGGCTCCGGCCATCGGCACGCCGTAGACCGGCTGGCCGGCCGGCAGGGCCTTGTCGAAGAACCAGCCCTTGCCGCGCACCTCCTGCTTGAGCACGCCGGTGACGCCGTGGCGTACGCCGACCGTGAAGAACGGCTGGCCCTTGGCGATGTCGCCGGCGACGACCGCCGGGGCGGCGCCGGCCGAGACCAGCGGCTTCAGCGACAGCTCGGCCGGGGGCGGGGCGAGGGCGCGGTTGACCTTGGGCTCCGGCGGGGCGGACAGGTCGGCCAGGCCCGAGAGCACCGGCTGGAGCAGGGGCGTGGGCGGCAGTCGGCCTTCGACCTTGTAGCGCAGCGCGCCAGGCGCCGCGCCGGCCGAGGTGGTGACCTTCAGCGGACCCAGGTCGAAGGCCCCGCCGCCGAGCGGCGCGCTGGCTCCGCCCGCGCAGTAGGAGCCCGCCACGAACCAGCGATTGTCGCCGTCGGCCTGCAGGGCCCGGGCGAAGCGCGCGGGCTTGGCGGTCCCGTCACCGTCGCACCACTTGTAGCCCAGCAGCAGGGTGGGACGTTCGTCAGGCTTGGCTTCGCGCCAGGTCGCCTTGTTGACCAGGGTGCGCGGCGAGTTGACGACGTTGAAGCCGGCGGCCGCGAAATAGTAGTCCGACATCCCGGCCCAGCCCTGGTCGAACACGCCGGCGCCCTTGGTGTCGGTCAGGCACTCGAACGAGCCGCGGCGGTTCCAGGTGGTGTTGGCCCGCAGGTCGCACCAGACGACCAGATTGGCCGGTCCGGTGACCTCGACGCGGGCCAGGGCCGTGCCGGCCGGGATCGAGCGGAAGCGGCCCTGGACCAGACTGGTCAAGACGCGGGCCTGGTCGACGCGCAGGACGTGCTGGGCCATCACCCCGTCCTTGGAGACCTCGCCCTCCACGGCGACGGGCGCCGTGTCGGTCAGGGACATCGGCATGCGCGCGTTCTCGCCCGCCGCGCCGTAGGAATAGACGGCGGGCGGCGCCCCGTAGATCAGCGGCTGGTAGTAAGTGCCGGCGACCGCGCCCCCCGCGCTGGTCAGCGACGCCAGGCCGGCGATCGCCCAGGACGATCGCCGGTCGAGGGTCCAGGCCATGGTCGACCTAGGACGCGGCCGGAGCCGAAGCCGCCGCGGGGGCGGTGGCGGCCGGGGCGGACGTCGGCGTCGGGCTCGTCGCCGGGGCGGGGGGAGCGGCCGGCGTCGCGGCGGGGGTGGCGGCTTGAGGCGCCGGAGCCGCGGCGGCCGAGGCCGAAGTCGTCGGAGCCATTTGGGCGGGCTGGGCCTTGGAGCCGTGGGCGTAGCCCTCGGCGAACTGCCCGCCGGTGGTTTCCAGCGCGTACATGTAGGCGCCCTGGCACTGGCCGGTGGAGCCGTTGACGTAGGTGGCCGGCCGCATCTTGTCGCCCAGGCCCGACAGGGCCGGGAAGACGGCGCGGTAGGGCTCCAGGGTCATTTCCGGGCCGATGTTGTTGGTCGCCGAGGCCGGGTCGAACGAACCGGCATAGACCACGTCGCCGGCCGCGACCTCGAACGAGGGCGCGCCCAGGCACAGGCTGACCGTGAACAGGCCGGCGCTCATGTGGGCGATCTTCCAGCGGCCGGGCGGCACGGCGAACACCAGGGTCGTGCCCTGGGCGCCGCCGGCGGTGGCGGCGGCCTTGACCGGCTGGGCGGCCAGGAAGCTGCCCGGACGGCCGTCGGCCCAAGCCGGGGTCTTGGCGTCGGGACCCTGGCGCTGGAAGGTGACCGAGAAGGCGCCCGTACCCTGGACGTTGACGACGATCAGCGCCGAGTCGGCCGGGATCTCGCCCAGCTGCTCGGCCTTGAGGGGCGCGGGCGGACGGGCGCTCTTGGCCAGCTTGGGAGCCGGCGGGGCCTTTTCCTTGGTCGGCTTGTCGCTTTCGGGCGGATCGCCCATGGCCTCGACGCTCAGCGCCGACTTGATGGTGTTGCGGGCGGGCGAGAACATGCCGGCGGTCTGGTTGCTGGCGGCGTCGTTGGCGAACACGCGCACGATCGTGCCTTCAGGCTCGGCGGCGCCGATCAGCGGCGTCATCCGGGCGACCTTGGCGGCGGTTTCCAGCTTGCTGGCGGCCTCGCCGGTCAGGGGATCCAGCGCCACGACGCGCCAGCCCTTCACGACCATGCAGTTCTCGACGTTCACAGGGCGGGCCTTCGCGTCGGCGACGGCCTGCGCGATGGCCTTGGCGATCGCCACCCCGATGGCGCCGGCCAGGCCGGGCGCGTAGACGGGCGCGCTGGTGTCGGGCTGGTGCAGGCGGCCGGCCTTGACCTTGCAGTCGCGGACGTCGGCGTCGTGGACGGCGACCTGGGCGCCCGGCTTGTTGAAATAGGTGTAGCCGTCCGAGGACTTGGCCAGGTCGGTCGCGCAGACCGGCGTCGCCGCCGCGGCCATGGCCACGGCGAGATAAAACTTACGCATGGATAGTTCCCCCAATCGAAACGGGACCAGATTGCACCGGTACGTGACAAGCGCAACCTTGAGGCGGATTCAAACTGGGAGAAACGCGGGGCGCTACTTCAGGTCCATCGTCACGCTGAGCGTCCCGTCCGGATTGCCCGGCGATTTCGGCGCGCCGCCGAACGCGCCGGCATAGGCCGGGGCCAGCAGGCCCTGGAACGCGGCGGCGGGGACGGTGACCTCGTAGTCGCCCTCGGAATAGGGACCGACCACATAGGGATCGATCAGCGCCGTCAGTCCGCCGATCTTGCCCGGGATGGCCGAGGGGGCGAGGGCCAGGACGGTCTGGCTCCACTTGGGACACGAGAACATGTCGTTGAGCGGCGTGGCGCCCTCGCGGCGGGTCTTGGCCTGGGCGACCGCGTCGCAGATCGCCTTGTCCAGCACAGTCATGTCGACGCCCTCCCGGAACAGCGCCTTGGGCTGGATCTCGCGGTTGGCCGCCGTGTCCCACAGCAGCGATGCGCCGCCGTGGTTGGGGTGCGCGCCGCCGGTGTCCTCGAACCAAAGCGCGCGCAAGGACACCAGGGGCGCGGCGTCGGCGGCCAGAAACCACTGGCCCTGGCGATTGTAGGGCCGCCAGGGGAACTGGCCGGTCGAGGCCTTGTGATCCGCCGCGGCCTTGGCGGCGAAGGTCCGCAGGCCCGCCACTTCGCGGTCGTAGAGCAGGGTGTGCAGGGCGGGATAGTTGGCGATCTCGGCGGGCAGGCGCAGGGCGACCTTGGCCGCGGTGTCGGTCTGGTCGAAGGCCAGGGGGCGCGCCATCGGGGCCGGGGCGGCGGCGATCGGCGCCGTCGGCGCGGCGGGGGTCTCGACCGGCGGCGGGGCGGGTTTGCGGTCGCAGGCGGCCAGGGCGGCGACCAGGCCGAGAGCGGCGAGGGGGAAGGGTTTCATGGACATCACTCCTGAACGCCGCCCCCGCCAGCTGGCTCCACCCTGCCTTGTGTCGCCAGACCCGTCCATGGGGCGGTTTCCGGGCTGGGGCCGGTCGCCATTTCCGCCGAACGCGGCTAGATCGGAGGCGGGCTGAACGGGGACGGGCGATGAAGCATCAGGGATTGTGGCTGCCGCTGGCGGCGAGCGCGGTGGTGCTGGGCGCCTGTTCGACGACCGCGCCGCCCGCGTCGCTGACGTCGCAAAAGGCCGCGCCGGCCCCGGACGGCCTGAAGTGGAACTATTTCGGCACGCCCGAGAACGAGAAGCGCCTGGCCTACGGCCTGCCCGACAGCGACGTGGTGGGGATCATCTTCTCGTGCCGCCGCAAGACGCCCGCCGTGGGTTTCCACACGAGCCTGATCAAGGGCAAGCCCGGGGCCGGGACGGTGCGCTTGCAGTCCGGCAAGGCCCAGGGCCGCTACGCCGCCCAGCTGACGCCGTCCGAGATCGCCGACGGTCTGGACGCGGTCGGCAAGATCCCGTTGGCCGACGCCGTCCTGGCCGCCTTCGAGAAGACCGGCCTGATCAGCCAGGTCGAGGACAAGGCCTATCCGCAGGACGCCCGCACGGCGGCCGAGCGGGCCGACATCAAGCGCTTCTTCGGCTTCTGCCGGGGCTGATCGGCGCCTGTCCGCCCCCGGGTCGTCCGGACGAGGACCTTTCGGTTGACGCCCCCGGGGGGCGCCGTTCAAATGCGCTCGCCCGCGTCGGGGTGGAAGTACGGTCGCGACCCACGAGATGGACGACCACGCCGCCTTTTTCCAGAGAATCGAGACCCTGCGCGCCGGGGTGGATCGGCGGCTGGCCGAACTGGCCCCGCCGTTGGGCTCGGCGCCCGACCGGCTGGTCGAGGCGGTGCGCTATTCGCTGCTGGCCCCCGGAAAACGCTTCCGCCCGATGGTGACCTTGCTCGCCGCCGCCGAGTTCGGCGCGCCCGAGGGGGCGGCGCTGGACGTGGGCTGCGCGTTCGAGATGATCCACGCCGCCTCGCTGATCCTGGACGACCTGCCGGCGATGGACGACGCGGGCTTGCGACGCGGCTTGCCGACCATCCACCGCGCCTTCGACGAGGCCACGGCGATCCTGGCCGGGGTGGGGCTGCTGAACCAGGCCTATGCGGTGATCGCCGCCGACCAGGGCTTGCCGGCCGCGCTGCGCGCCGAGCTGGCCGGCCGCGCGGCCCAGGCCGTGGGCTTTTCCGGCCTGATCGCCGGCCAGGCCCGCGACCTGTTCGACCGCGACCAGCTGCGGGACCCGGCCGCGCTGGACCGCCTCAATCACGAGAAGACCGGGGTGCTGATCGTCGCCGCCGCCCAGGGCGGGGCGATGGTCGCCGGCGCCCCCGAGGCGGCGGTCGAGGCGATGGGTGTCTTTGCCCGTCACATCGGCCTGGCCTTCCAGATCCGTGACGACCTGATCGACGTCCAGGGCTCGGCCGAGGCGGCCGGCAAGGACGTCGGCAAGGACGCGGCCATGGCCACGGTGGTCTCCACCCTGGGCCCGACCGGGGCCCGCGAGGTCATGGAGGAGCACCTGGCCAAGGCGTTCGGCGCCCTGGCCCGGGTGGGCTGCGGCGGCCTGCTGGGCCGCTACGTCGGCGACCTGTTCGCCCGGCGCAAGGCGGCGGCGTGACCGTCGAGCCCGTTTCGTCGGACCCCATCGTCGCCGCGCCCGCCCTGACCGTGAGCGGCGCCGTCCACGCCTATGGCGGCAAGCCCGCGTTGCGCGGCGTCGACCTGGTGCTGCGTCCCGGCGAGATCTATGCGCTGCTGGGCCCCAACGGGGCGGGCAAGACCACCCTGATCCGCGCCATCTGCGGCCGCATCCGGCCTGACCAGGGCGAGGTCCTGGTCAAGGGGCGCGACCCCACCCGCGTGGCGGGGGCGCGGTCCGGCCTGGGCCTGGTTCCCCAGGAGATCGCCCTCTATCCGAACCTGACGGTGGCCGAGAACATCCAGACCTTCGCCGCCCTGGCCGACGTGCCGCGCGCCGGCCTGGCGGCCGCCGTCCGGCGCGCCCTGGAACTCACCCGCACGGCCGACCGAGCCGATGTGCCGATCAAGCATCTGTCGGGCGGCTACAAGCGCCGGGCCAACATCGCCGCGGCCATCGTCCACGAGCCCAGCCTGCTGATCCTGGACGAGCCGACCGTCGGGGTGGATCTGGACGCCCGCGAGGCCGTGGACGCGGTGATCCGCGGCCTGCGCGACCTGGGCGTGGCGGTGCTGATGACCACCCACGACCTCGACCAGGCCGACGCCCTGGCCGACCGCGTCGGCTTCCTGCGCGACGGCCGGATGGTGCTGGAGGGCGCGCCCCAGACCCTGATCGCCGAGGCGTTCGGCGAGCGGATGGAGATCCAGGTCCACCTGGCCGAGGCGCTCGCCGCCGCCGGCGAGAGCGCCCTGCTCGCCGAGGGCCTGGAGCGCACGGGGCGCTCGACGGTCTGGACGCGGCTGGACACCGACGGCTACGCGGCGGCGGGAAAGCTGGACAAGCGGCTGCGGGAGGCGGGCCTGACGCCGCGCGAAATCCGGGTGCGCGAACCGTCCCTGGCCAATCTTTTCACCCTGGTGGCCGACCGGAAGCTGGCGGCGTGATGCAGCCTCTGTGGAAGATCGCCGCCATGGTGCGGGTGATGGCGCTGGATCTCTGGCGCGATCGCGGCGCCTTGCTGATGACGTTCCTGCTGCCGCCGCTGGTGTTCCTGATCTTCTCGTCGGTGTTCGCCGGGACGACGGGCGACGACATCCAGTTGAAGCTGGCGGTGGCCGACACGGCCCGCACGGCGGACTCCGCCCGGCTGGCGGCGGCGCTGGTTCGCTCGCCCGAGGTCCGCGCCGAGATGGCGCCGACGGCCGAAGAGGTGCGGCGGCGGGTCAAGGCGGGACAGGCCGACGCCGGCCTGGTGATCCGGGCCGATCCGGCTTCGGCCGACAAGCCCTTCCTGATCGTCGCCGACCCCAGCCGCGCGGTGGCCGCGCCCCTGGCCCAGGCCCGGGTGCAGCAGGTGCTGGCCGACGCTCTGCCGGACGTCACCCTGCGTCGAACGGTGACCCAGCTGGAGCCCGCCCTCGGCGGCTTCACCGACGAGCAGATCGAGAACGCCGACAGCGCCGCGGCCCTGATGCGCGAGACCAAGACCCACGACGACGGCGGCTTCTTCGAGCGCGAGGCGATTAAGAACGCCAAGACCGGCGGCGGCGTGATCGCCTACTACGCCGGGGCGGTGATGATCCTGTTCGCGCTGTTCTCGGCCATGCAGGGCGCGCTGGGCCTGATGGACGAGCAGAGCTCGGGCGTGGCCGACCGCCTGCTGGCCGGCACGGCGGGCATGGGCCCGGTGGTCAGCGGCAAGTTCCTGTTCCTGGTCGGGCAGGGGACGATCCAGGCCCTGCTGATCTTCGCCACCGCCCAGATTGTCTACGGCGTGGCGGTGGTCCAGCACGCGATGCTGTGGCTGCCGACAACCCTGGCGGCCTCGGCCTGCGCGGCCGGCGTGGCGCTGGGGCTGGTCTCGCTGTGCCGCACGCGGGAACAGGCCCAGATGCTGTCGACCTTCGTGATCCTGGTCCTGGCCGCCATCGGAGGAAGCATGGTGCCGCGCTTCCTGATGCCGCCCTGGCTCCAGGCGGCGGGCTGGTTCACGCCCCACGCCTGGACCATCGAGGCCTATCAGGCGATCCTCTGGCGCGACGCCGGGATCGGGGGGGTGTATAAGGCCTGGTGCGTGCTGACCGTCGTCGGGCTGTTCGGCCTGGTGGTCGCGCACACGTTGGCGCGCCGCCTGAGACGTTGATTGGAGCGGCGATAGTCGGGATGACGATGGCGACCCTTGGTCTTCACCTGGCCCTGTTCCTGGCGGCCCTGGCCTTCATGGAAGGCTTCGCCTGGGTCATGCATCGCTATGTGATGCACGGCTGGCTGTGGGTCTGGCACCGTTCGCACCACGAGCCGCGCACCGGACTGTTCGAGCTGAACGACCTGTTCGCGGTGGTGTTCGCCACGCCGGCCATCGTGGCGATCTATTTCGGGGTGCACGGCGTCCCGTGGCTGCTGCCGATCGGCCTGGGGATCACGGCCTATGGCGCGATCTATTTCGTTTTCCACGACGGCATGGTGCACCAGCGGTTCAAGGTTCCGCTGGGGCGATCGCGCTATTGGAAGCAGTTGATCCAGGCTCATCGAATCCATCACGCGGTACACACCAAGGACGGCTGCGTGTCGTTCGGCTTCCTGCTGGCGCGGCCGGTGCGGGAGCTGAAGGCCAAGCTCAGGGCGCGAGGTGTCGACGCCTAGGACGATCCACTGAGACAGCGGCGAGCGGCCGCGCGGTTGGGGAGGGGACTATGAGCGAGACAACGATCAGGACGCCTTGGCACCTGTGGCTGGTGGGCGTCGTCGCCGTGCTGTTCAACGCCATCGGCGCCTTCGACTTCGTGATGAGCATGACCCAGGGCGCGGCCTACATGGCCGGCGCGGGCATGACGCCGGCCCAGATCGACCACTATCATCAGATGCCGGCCTGGATGACGGCGGTCTGGGCCATCGGGGTGTTCGGGGCGTTCGCGGGGTCGGTGCTGATCCTGCTGCGCAACAAGCTGGCCTGGCCGGTCCTGGCGGTGTCGCTGGCGGCTTTCCTGCTGAGTCTGGTCTACACCTACGTTCTGACGGACGGCGGCAAGATCATGGGCTCCCAGATGGCGATCACCAGCGCCGTCATCGCGGGGCTGCTGGCGTTTTTCATCTGGTATGCGTGGTGGATGACGCGGCGAGGGGTGCTGAAGTAGGAGCTTCTAGGTCCTCCCCCTGTGGGGGAGGTGTCGGCGTAGCCGACGGA
>NZ_JBFUAW010000022.1:0-113454 GCF_056406095.1 Caulobacter sp. P1_D6
ACGTCCTGAGCCGTCCAACGCCCCACCCCGACCTCTGCCAGGGTGCCGGTCATCGACCGCACTTGGCGATGCAGGAACGAGCGGGCCTCGAACACCAGGTGGACCTCGTCGCCGACGCGGAACACCCGGGCCACGTCCAGGGTCTTCAACGGCGACTTGGCCTGGCAGGCCATGTCGCGGAACGTCGTGAAGTCATGCAGGCCCACCAACGCCTGGGCCGCCGCGTGCATGGCCTCGGCGTCGATCGGCTTCTTGACGTGCCAGACCTTGCCCGCCTCCAGCGCCGGCGGGGCGCGGCGGTTGAGGATGCGGTAGAGATAGCGCCGCTCGTTGGCCGAGAACCGGGCGTGCCAGTCGTCGGACACCACCACGGCGTCGAGCACGCTGACCGCCTCGCGCACCAGATGGGCGTTCAGCGCGTTCATCACCGTCTCGGCCGGCCAGCCGCGCTCCAGATCGACATGCACCACCTGGGCCGTGGCGTGGACCCCGGTGTCGGTGCGGCCCGCGGCCGCGATGCGGATGTCCTGGCCGGTGAAGGCCTTCACCGCCGCCTCGATCGCGCCCTGCACCGACGGCTGCGAGGCCTGGGCCTGGAAGCCGTTATAGGGCCGGCCGTCATATTCGATCGTCAGGCGGTAGCGGGGCATCAGGCCAGAACCGTTCCGGCGGAAACGGGGAAGCCACGCAGGAACACCTCGGCGTCCTGAGCGCCCTTGCCTTCGCGCTGGGCCTTGAGCAGGCGGACGGCGCCGTCTCCACAGGCGATCAGCAGGGCGTCGTCCAGGGCCACGCCCGCCTCACCATCGCCGTCCTCGACCCGCGACAGCAGGGCCTTCACCCGCACCGGCCCCTTTTCCGACGGAGCCTCGAACCATGCCCCGGGGAACGGCGACAGGCCCCGGATGTGGCGGTCGACCTCGGCGGCCGGGCGGGTCCAGTCGATGCGGGCCTCGGCGGCCTTGATCTTCTTGGCGTAGGTGACGCCCTCTTCGCTCTGCGGCGTCTCGCGGGCCCCGCCGCGCTCGATGGCGGCCAGGGCGATGGGCAGCAGGCGCGAGCCGACAGCGGCCAGCTTGTCGTGCAGGGTCCCGGCGGTCTCCAGGGCGTCGATCCGCACCTGCTCGCCCATCAGCACCGGACCTTCGTCGAGGCCCACGCTCATCCGCATCACCTGGACGCCGGTCACCGCGTCGCCGGCCATGATCGCGCGCTGGATCGGGGCCGCGCCGCGCCAGCGGGGCAGCAGGCTGGCGTGCAGGTTGAAACAGCCCAGGCGCGGGGCGTCCAACACCTCGGCGACCAGGATCTGGCCGAACGCCACCACCACGGCGGCGTCGAGGTCCAGCGCCTGGAAGGCCTCGATCTCTTCGGGGGTCTTCATCGAGACCGGCGTGCGCACCGGCAGGCCCAGGCTCTCGGCGAAGGCGTGGACCGGCGAGGGCTTGAGGTCCTGGCCGCGGCCGCGCGGGGCGGGCGGCTGGGAATAGACGCAGGCGATCTCGTGGCCGGCGGCGACGAGCTCGGCCAGGCAGGCGACGGAGAAATCGGGGGTTCCGAGGAAGGCAAGGCGCATGGCGGACGTTTAGACGGCCGAGCCCTCATTAGGAAGGCGGGGGTGCGACAGAGTCGGAACCTTCACCATGGATCGCCGTTCTATGAACGACCCCTATTTCCAGGAGGAAACGCCATGCGCTCCATCACCCTGATCGCCGCCGCCGGCTTGGCCGCTCTTTCGCTGGCCGCCTGCTCGGACGAGCACGCCACCCAGATCAAGGAAGGCGCCAAGGCCGCCGGTAGCGAGATCAAGCAAGCCGCCACCGACATCAAGAACGACCCCGACGTGAAGGAAGCCGGCACGGCGCTGAAGGAAAGCACCGAGGAAGCCGCCGCCGACGCCAAGGTCGCGGCCGGCGAGGCCGTCGACAAGGCCAAGGAAGCCGGCGCCAAGGCCGGCGAAGAGACCAAGGAAGCGGCGGCCGACATCAACGCCGACGCCAAGAAGGCCGGCTCGAACGCCAAGAAGGAAGTCCACGAAGCGACGAAGTAAGGCTCACGTCGCCGCGCTTGGCCCTCGTCCTTCGACAAGCTCAGGATGAGGACCATTTACAGGCCCCGACAGTCGAAAACCTCATCCTGAGCTTGTCGAAGGACGAGGTTTTCGTTGCGCCTTAAGCCGCCCGGCGCGCCTTCTTGACCTTGCTGATGGCCCGATCGCGCTTCAGGCGCGACAGGTGGTCGATGAACAGCACGCCCTTGAGATGGTCCATCTCGTGCTGGATGCAGACCGCGAACAGCTCTTCGGCGTCTTCCTCGACCGCCTCGCCCTTGTAGTTCAGATAGCTGAGCTTGACCTTGGCCGGGCGCTCGACGGCGTCGTAGACCTCGGGCACCGACAGGCAGCCTTCCTCGTACGAGAACAGCTCCTCGGACTCCCAGGTGATCTTCGGATTGACGAAGTAGCGGGGGGCCGGCTCCTCGCCCTCGCGGGCCAGGTCCATGACGATCACATTGACCAGCTCGCCGACCTGCACGGCCGCCAAGCCGATGCCGGGGGCGTCGTACATGGTCTCCAGCATGTCGTCCATCAGCGCGCGCAGGGCGTCGTCGACGGCGGGCACCTCCTTGGAGACTTGCTTCAGAATCGCCAGATCGGCGGCGTTATCGACGGTGAGGATGCGACGGATGGCCATAACGACAGTCAGGTAAGGTCCGCGCCGCCTAGCGTCAAGGCGACCGAAAGGCGCGGGGCTAGGGAGCCGCCAGCGTGATCATCATGGCGAAGATCTGCCAGGCCAGCACGCAGACGGCGCCGACCAGGATCAGGGCCGGCATGCCCAGGGCCTTCACCCGACCCTTGAGCAGCTTGTCGAAACGCTCGGCGTCCACCGCCCGCTCGACCTTGGCCTTGCCGTAGGACTTGCTGATCAGCACGCCCGTGCGCCGCGCGTTCAGCACGGTCAGGCCCTGGGACAGCAGCATGTAGAGCGACGCGATGATGGCGCCGGCGCAGGCGAAGAAGATCATGCCGCCAGGCTACGGCTTAGCTTTCAAGCGCGCAACCATGGGTTCGTCCGAGGCTTCCGGGGCCTCGCCCGACGCCAGCTTGATCAGCGGCCGCACCGAGCCCTCGACAGGCCCCAGCTCGCCGATCTCCTTGCCCTCGTGATCGACCGACAGGTCCTCGAAGCGGCGGGCCTGGGTCAGGACCTGGCTCTCCAGCGAGCCGACGAACTGGTTGTAGCGGCCGACCGCCGCCTCCAGCGCCTTGCCCACCGAGCCGGCGTGGGCCCCCATCACGGCGATGCGCTTGTAGAGCTCGCGGCCCACCGCGACGATGGCGGCGGCGTTCTTGGCCTGGTCCTCGGCCCGCCAGCCATAGGCGACGGCCTTGCAGAGGGCGAACAGGGTGGTGGGGGTGACCAGCAGCACGCGGCGGTCCATGGCCTCGGTCATCAGGTCGGGCAGGCGGTCCAGGGCCGCGGCCAGGAAGCCGTCGCCGGGCACGAACATGGCCACGAAGTCGGGCGAACCCTCGCCGGCGAACTG
Source organism: Caulobacter sp. P1_D6 (assembly GCF_056406095.1). NCBI lineage: Bacteria > Pseudomonadati > Pseudomonadota > Alphaproteobacteria > Caulobacterales > Caulobacteraceae > Caulobacter > Caulobacter sp. P1_D6. Next base: position 3,550 of record NZ_JBFUAW010000022.1, read on the forward strand.
GTCCCAATAGGCCTTGGCCGACAGGCTCTGCATGTGGGCGCGGACGCTGGCGGCGTGGCGGGCCAGGGCGCTTTCCTTCAGGTGCTCCTCGACGGCCTCCTGGGCCTCGAGGAAGGCGTTCAGCGAGCACTTGGCGTCGATCACGAACACCCCGCCGCCGGGCATTTTCACCTTCACGTCGGGGCGGCGGCGGCCCTCGTCGCTCTCGACGCTGAACTGCTCCTCGAAGTCGAAGCGGTTGTTGAGGCCGGCGGCCTCAAGAACGTTACGTAAAGTCTGCTCGCCCCAGCGGCCCTGGACGCCGGCCCCGCGGCGCAGGGCGGCCGACAGCTTGCGGGCCTCGAACTGGGTGGCGGTCGAGGCCTCCATCAGGGCGGCGATCTGGGCCTTGAGGCCGCCGGTCTCCTCGGCGCGGGCCTTCTCGACGGCGGTGACCTGGGCCTCGAACTTGGCCAGGGTCTCGGCCACGGGCTTGAGCTGGGCTTCCAGGCGCTGCTGGCTCAGCAGTTCGCGGCTCTTGAAATTCTCTTCGGTGCGCTTGATCAGCGCCTCGGCCACGGTGTTGGCGGTCATGGTCGCCTGCTGGGCGGCCTGGGCGCGGATCAGCTCGCCCTGGGTGGCGGTCTGGTCCTCCAGCAGCCGGGCCCGCTCGTCGGCCTGGACCAGCCTGGCGTTCAGCTCCCAGGCCTTGGCCTCGGCGGCGGCGGCGCGGCGCATGGCCCAGACGGCGACCGCCGCGGCGGCGAGCGCCACGACCAGCAGGACCAGGGCGAGGATCAGGAACGGATCGGAGAAGTTCATGCTCCGTTCTTAGCGGGAGTCGCCGGTTCTAGGAAGCGAGGTCGCGCGGCCTCGAAATCCGGGCGCGGGCGGTCTAGACCCTCGGCTTCGCTGCGAGAGAGGCCCTTCATGTCCCGGCTTTGGATCATCGGACCGGGCGCGGTCGGCCGGACCCTGGGCCGCTTGCTCCACGACCGCGCGGGCTTCGAGATCGCGGGGGTGGTCGGGCGGGACCTGGACCGCGTGGAGGCGGCGCGGGACTTCATCGGCCAGGGCCAGGCCCTGACCTTCGCCGATCCGATCGCGATCCGGGCCGGCGACGTGGTCATGATCTCGGTCGGCGACGGCGCGATCGACGAGACGGCCGCCTGGCTGGCGCAAGCCGTCGACCCGGCGGGCCTGGTCGTCTTCCATTGCAGCGGCGCGCGCGACCTGGTCCCGCTGGAGCCCCTGCGCCAGGCCGGGGCGGCGGTCGTGGCCCTGCATCCGGTCAAGGCCTTCGCCGATCCAGCCCGCGAGATCCTGACCTTCGACGGCGTGGTCTGCACCCTGCAGGGCGACGCCGAGGCCGTGGCGCGGCTTGCGAAAGCGGTGACGGCCGTCGGCGGCGATCCGGTCGTCCTGCCGCAGGACGTCGACCGGCGGCTCTATCACGCGGGGACAGTGTTCTCGTCGAACTACCTGGCGGCCCTGGTCCAGGCGGCGCTGGACTGCCACGCGGCGGCGGGCTTGGACGAAGCGACGGCCCTGCACGTGCTGAGCCCTATCCTGCGCGACGCCCTGAGCGCGATCCTGGATCGCGGACCAGTCCAGGCTCTGACGGGTCCGATCGCCCGAGGGGACGCCGCGACGGTGGGAACGCAGGTCGAGGCGATCGCGGCCGTGGATGCGGATCTGGCGGGGCTCTATCAGGCGCTGGGTCGGCGGACAGTGGGGTTGGCGCGGCGGAAGACGCCGGGGTTGGATTTGACGGGGATGGAGAGCGTGCTGGGCGCGCCCGCTTCCTCCTCTACTCCCTTCATCCCGACGAAAGTCGGGACCCAAGCCGAATAGGCCGCCAATCCACGACTGTCCCGTTCGCAAGCGCCATCCCTGACGGGCCGCTTGGGTCCCGACTTTCGTCGGGATGAAAGGATCGATGGAATGGGCGGTGGACCCTAAGCCGGCCGCCGCGCCCGCAGCGCCTGGGCGATCGTCCCGTCGTCCAGCCAATCCAGGTCGCCGCCCACGGGCACGCCGCGCGCCAGCATGGTCACCGAGACGCCGGTCGGCGCCAGGCGGTCGGCCAGGTAGTGGGCCGTGGTCTGGCCGTCGACGGTGGCCGGCAGGGCCAGGATGACCTCGGCGATCTCGCTCGCGTTCGCCCGGCCCAGCAGTTCGCCGACCCGCAGCGCTTCGGGACCGATCCCGTCCAGGGCAGACAGCAGGCCGCCCAGCACGTGGTAGCGGCCCTTGAACGAGCCCCCGCGCTCCATGGCCCACAGCGAGCCGACCTCCTCGACCACGCACAGCAGGCGGTTGTCGCGGGTGGCGTCCGAGCAGATGGCGCAAGGATCCGACGTGTCGAGCGAGCCGCACACCGAGCAGGTGCGCACCTTGGCCTGGGCGTCGACCAGGGCCGCGGTCAGCGGCGCAAGCAGGGTGTCGCGCTTCTTCAGCAGCGCCAGCGCCGCGCGCCGGCCCGAGCGCGGACCCAGGCCCGGCAGCTTGGACAGCAGCGCGATCAGTCGCTCGATCTCGGGTCCCGCGGAGGCGGCCATCAGGGCTTGGCGACCCGCGTGACCTGCGAATAGACCACACGCCACTGGCCGTCGCGCTTGGCCCAGGTGTCGACGAAGCGCACGACCAGGGCGAAGCGCTGGCCGCTGTCCACGCCCGTCATGTTGACCCGGCCGCCCAGCAGGGCGGTGTCGCCCAGCACCTTCTCGACCGGCTCTTCGATCGTGAACGGGTCAAGCTTGAAGCCGGGGGTCACGTAGTCGGCGATCAGCCGCGCCTTGTCCTGGACCTGGCCCGCGCCGTTGACCAGCACGTAGTCGTCGGCCACCAGCCGCTCCAGCGCCGCGCGGTCGCCGTTCACCTGGGCCGCGTCATAGGCATGGGCGGCGGCGGCCAGGTCGGCCGGCAGGGGCGCGGCGAAGGCCGCGCCTGGAGCCGTCAGCGCAAGGGCGATCAATACGGTGCGAAGATGGAGCATCGGGGTCTCCGTGCGGACGGGGAGAGGCTAGAACTTCATGCCGGGCAGTCCGCCCATCATGCCGGCCATCGGACCGGCGGCCTCCTGCAGCATCTGGTCGCGCTGGGCGTCCAGCTTGGACTTGGCGACGGCGTGGGCGGCGACGACCAGGTCGGCGATCACCTCGCCCTCGCCCGGCTCGACCAGGCTCTCGTCCAGCACCACCTTGACCAGCTCGCCCGAGCCCTTGAGCGTGACGGTGACCATGCCGCCGCCGGCGGTCCCGTCCACGGTCAGTTCGACGATCCGCGCCTGAGCGTCGGCCAGCTTCTGCTGCATGGCCTGGGCCTGCTTCATCAGGCCGCCGAGGTCTTTCATCTGCTTTCTCCACTTTTCCTGTCATCCCGGAAACGGCGAAGCCGTTATCCGGGACCGCCGGAAACGCCGGCGTTCACGCGTCGGTCCCGGATTGGCGGCCCTGCGGGCCTTGTCCGGGATGACAACGCTTAAGTCTCTTCCAGTTCGTCCGGCTCGATCGGCGGCGCCTCGGGCGTCATCATCTTGCGGACCTCGACGATCTCGGCGCCGGGGAAGGCGTCCAGCACGGAGGCCACGAACGGGTCCGCCCGGATCGAAGCAAGCTCCTCGCGGTCCTCGCGCTTCTGGCGTTCCAGCAGGCTCTCGGCCCCGCCGCCGCCCTCGGCGGCCACCAGCCAGGGCTGGCCGGTCCATTCCTTCAGCGCCCGCACCAGCCGGCCGGCCAGGTTGCCGGGCGCGCCGGGAGCGGGTTCGAAGGTGATCGCCCCAGGCCGGAAGCTGATCGGGCGGACATATTGCTCGACGTCCAGGCGCAGGCCGATGTCGCGCTTCTCGGCGATCAACTTCACGACGTCTTCGAACGAGGCAAGAGTCGGCGCGGCCTGGGCGGCCGGCGCGGCCATCACCCGGGCCTGGGCGTTGACGGCCCCGCCGCCTCCGCCGCCGCCCATCGAACCGCCGCCTCCACCGCCCGGACCACCGCCGACCGGCTGACCGTCGCGCAGGGCCTTCAGGGCTTCCTCAGGACCGGGCAGGTCCGCCGCGTAGCACAGGCGGATGATCGCCATCTCGGCCGCGGCCATGGCGTCGGGCGCGCGGCGCACTTCCTCGTGGGCCTTCAGCAGCATCTGCCACAGGCGCGACAGGGTCCCGGCCGAGGTCTGGGCCCCGATCGAGGTCAGGCGCGCGGCCTGCTCCTTGGGCATCGACAGGGCGTCCGGCCCCAGGGCCTTGGCCACCGAGGCGGCATGGCAGTGGTCCAGCAGGTCCAGCATGACCACCGCCGGATCGGCGCCGAAGCCCCACAGGGCGCGGAAGCCGGTCAGCGAGTCGCCCGGCTTGCCGCTCATGACGTTCTCGAACAGGGCGATCGTCTGGCCGCGGTCGGCCAGGCCCAGCATGTCGCGGACCACGGCGGCGGTGACGGTCGAGCCGCGCTCGCCCTGGACGATGGCCTGGTCCAGCAGGGACAGGCCGTCGCGGACCGAACCCTCGGCGGCGCGGGCGATCAGGGCCAGGCCGTCCTCCTCGACCTTGGCCCCTTCCTTGGCGGCGATCTTGGCGAAGTGCTTGACCAGCACGTCCGGCTCGACCCGGCGCAGGTCGAAGCGCTGGGTGCGCGACAGGATCGTCACCGGCACCTTGCGGATCTCGGTGGTGGCGAAGATGAACTTGGCGTGCGGCGGCGGCTCTTCCAGCGTCTTCAGCAGGGCGTTGAACGCCGCCGTCGACAGCATGTGCACTTCGTCGATGATGTAGACCTTGTAGCGCGCCTCGACCGGGGCGTAGCGCACCCCGTCCAGCAACTCGCGCATCTCGTCGACCTTGGTGCGGCTGGCGGCGTCCAGCTCCAGCACGTCCATGTGCCGGCCCTCGACGATGGCCTTGCAGTGGCGGCCGTCGACGGTCAGGTCGACCGAGGGCTGGTGGACGGTGTCGGTCTCGTAGTTCAGGGCCCGGGCCAGCAGGCGGGCGGTCGTGGTCTTGCCGACGCCCCGCACGCCGGTGAGCATGAAGGCGTGGGCGATGCGGCCCGTGGCGAAGGCGTTGGCCAGGGTGCGGACCATGGCCTCCTGGCCGATCAGGTCCTCGAAGGTGCGCGGCCGGTACTTGCGCGCCAGCACGGTGTAGGCGGCGTCAGGGTCGGACGGCGCCTCGGCGACCGGGGCGGCTTTCGGCTCGGCGGGCGGCGTCGCGACGACGGGCGGAGTCGCCTCCGCCGGCGGACCGCCGAAGATGTCGGCGGTGTTCTCGTCGCGCTCGGGGGCGTCTTCATCCCACGGCGGCGCGGAATCGGTCGTGAGGTCGTCGTGGTCGGCCATGGCGTGAGTGTAGTGCGCCGAAGGGCGCAGCAAAAGGCTCGGCCCGCGCTTGAGGGGCTGTTGTCGTCATAATGTGGGGAAAGGTGGAGACCGGCAGACGACCCGGAGCGAAACTCGTTGTGGCTGCTGCCTCTCGGCCCTGACCAGGTTGGCGAGGACTCCGCCCGTCGCCGATCTCCAAGGCCTATATCGCGACTCATTGAGACGGATGCAAGACACAAGCTCCGGAGGCGTGACGACTCTTCGTCGCGGATGCGGGTTTTCGCCGGGCCGCATTTTCTTCGCGCGAACCGGAATCCACATCGCTCGAAAATGCTCTAGAGATTCGCCATGGCCCTTTCGATCATCACCAACATCTTCGCCGGCAATCCGCTCGACCGCGCCAGCGAGCGCCGGGGCGACGAAGCCTGGCTGGCCGAGAAGGCCGACGATCCGCACTCGCTGGCGGTCGCCATCTGGAACGGCAAGGCCCTGGTCGAGGACCTCGTCGGGGACGAGGGCAAGGTCACGGGCGCCCAGATCGCCTATTTGCGCGCGGACATGGCCAAGGACCTGGCCGCCACGCCCGAGCGGCTGCTGTTCCTGGGCCTGTGGAAGGACATCGCGGTGTTCGCCGTCGACCTGGAGGGCGGGGCCGATCCGGCCGAGGGGCCGTTGCAGGGCCTGGGCCGGTTCGAGGAGCTGCGCGGCGTCGCCCTGACCCTGCCGCCGCCCGACGCCGGCATCCTGGCCACGGCCAAGTCGATGTTCGAATGGCGGCGCAAGCACAAGTGGTGCAGCAACTGCGGCCAGGAGACGGCGGTCAGCGACGGCGGCTGGAAGCGCCATTGCCCGTCCTGCCAGGCCGAGCACTTCCCGCGCACCGACCCGGTGGCGATCATGCTGGCGCTGCACGACGGCCGCTGCCTGCTGGGCCGCCAGGCCGGCTGGCCGCCGGGGATGTATTCAGCGCTGGCCGGCTTCCTGGAGCCCGGCGAGACCATCGAGGAGGCCTGCGCCCGCGAACTGATGGAGGAGGCCGGCCTGACCGCCACCGCCGTCCGCTACCACTCCAGCCAGCCTTGGCCTTGGCCCTCGTCGCTGATGATGGGCCTGATGGCCGACGTCGACAGCGACACCGCCGCCCCCGACCAGACCGAGCTGGAAGCGGTGAAGTGGTTCACCAAGGACGAGGCCAAGGCCCTGATCGCCGGCGAGCTGGAAGGCTTCTTCGCCCCCCCGCCGCTGGCGATCGCCCACCAGCTGATCAAGGCCTGGGCGGAGGGGTAAATCCTCCCCCTGTGGGGGAGGTGTCGGCGAAGCCGACGGAGGGGGAGTGCTCGGCAGGCGACGTCCTGCAGGATCAACGCGCCCAAGACTCCCCCCACCGATCGCTGCGCGATCGCCTCCCCCACAGGGGGAAGGCCTGACGTCCGGCGGACGTCAGGCGAACAGCTTGATCAGCTCCCGCGCCACCATCCACGCCAGCACCAGCGTCGCGGACGAGAACGCCAGGAAGCGCAGCAGCACGATGTTGACGCTGATCTGGATCAGGCTGTGCAGCACCCGCAGCCCCACGAAAGCCCAGGCCAGGTTGAGCGCCAGGCCGTCGCCGTGGCCGGCGACCTGGATGGCCAGGGCCGCCGCGTAGAAGATCGTCGGCTGCTCCATCAGGTGGTTGTAGTTGTCGGCCGCCTGGCGGGCGGGCGCGGGCAGGGCGTTCAGGCTGCCCGGAAAGGCCGCGTCCTGCGGCTTGAGCCCGGCCTTGCTCATGGCCGGCACCCGCTGGACGTACATCCACAGCCAGATCACCAGCGACCAGGCTGTCAGCACCATCACGGGCGCGATCAGAGTGTTCATCGTCATTCCCTCCCCGGCCCCTTGCTGGAACCTTGGCGGAGAAGTTAGGCGCCGAACGCCCGATTAGCGAAGCTTGCCGTGACGTTATCTCTCTGCCGCAGGGGGAGAAGGGTTCAAACCCGGTCGCGGAACGGATCGGCCGGATAGACGCCCAGCACCTCGAACTTCTCGGAGAAGAACTTCAGCTCGTCGAAGGCCAAGGCCAGGGGGCGGTCCTCGGGACGGCCGTCGACCTCGGCGTAGAAGAAGGTCGCCGTGAAGGCCCCGCCCTCCATGTAGCTTTCCAGCTTGGTCATGTTGACGCCGTTGGTCGCGAAGCCGCCCAGCGCCTTGTAGAGGGCGGCCGGCAGGTTGCGAACCTTGAACACGAAGCTGGTCACGCAGCGGTGGGTGAACGGCGGCGGTTCGGGGTGCTTCTCGGCCGTCATCACCAGGAAGCGCGTGGTGTTGTTGCGCTCGTCCTCGATGTCGCGGGCCAGGATGTCGAGGCCGTAGATCTCGGCGGCCAGGGCCGGGGCCACGGCGGCGCGGGTCGGGTCGGGCTTCAGGGCCAGGGCCTTGGCGGCGCCCGCCGTGTCGCCGGCGCTCTCGTGGGCCAGGCCCAGCTTCTTCAGGCTGTGGCGGCACTGGCTGAGCGCGATCGGCATCGAGCTGGCGATCTTCACCGTCTCCAGCGTCACGCCCTTGTTGGCCATCAGCTGGAAGCGGATCGGCTTGAAGCGCTCGCCGACGATCTTCAGGCCCGAGGCGGGCAGCAGGTGGTGCACGTCGGCCACGCGGCCGGCGATCGAGTTCTCGATCGGGATCATGCCCAGTTGGCAGGCGCCGGTCTTGATGGCCTCGAACGCCTCCTCGAAGGTGGCGCAGGGCACGGCCTCGTAGTCGGGAAAATAGGTGCGGCAGGCCTCGTGGCTGTTGGCGCCGGGTTCGCCCTGGAAGGCGATCTTCTTGAGGATGCTCATGCTGTCTTTCCGGTCGCCCCAATGGTGTTCAGATAGGCGCGGGCCGCTTCTAGATCAGAGGGGTTGTCGACGGAGATCGGGGCCTCGGCGGCCACGGCGGCGCGCAGCGAAAGGCCCAGCTCCATGGCGCGCAGCTGCTCCAGCTTCTCCCGCTTCTCCAGCGGCGAGGGCGGGGCGGCGTTGAAAGCTTCCAGGGCGGCGCGGCGATAGCCGTAGATGCCGATGTGCCGCCAGATCGGCGCGTCGCCATAGAGGGTGGAGCGGGTGAAATAGAGCGCGCGGCCCGACAGGCCGTCCTGCTCCATGGCCAGCACGGCCTTGACCACGTCGGGGTTGGTGCGGTCGGCGGGCGAGGCCTCGGGCGCGACGACCGTGGCGATGTCGCAGCCGGGATGGGCGCTCAGCAGGTCGGCGCAGGCGCTCAGAACCGACGGCTGCACGAACGGCATGTCGCCCTGCAGGTTGATCACGGCGTCGTGGCGGCGTTCGGGGTCCAGCTCCTCGAGGGCGGCCAGGATGCGGTCCGAGCCCGACGGCAGGTCCGGATCGGTCAGGACCGCCTGGCCGCCGGCCTTCTTGACCGCGTGGACGATGGCGATGTCGCCCGCCGCCACGGCCACCGGACCGATTCCCGCCGCCTGGGCCTGGCGCAGCACGCGCACGATCATCGACACCCCGCCGATGTCGGCCAGGGGCTTGTCGGGGAGCCGGGTGGCCGCCATGCGGGCCGGAATGACGACGATGGGGTTCATGAAAGGCCGATGCGGGTCAAAACCGTTGCTGCCCGGTTGCGCCCCGGGCGGTAGCGTGTAAGAGACGCGAGCGCAACATGGAGCGCACGGGGGAAACCTCCGGGCGCGGATTCGGGCCTGTCGTCAGACGGCCCCCAAGAGGCTGGTAAGGCTTTAGATGAGCGACCTGACGTTCAACAAGATCTTCGGCGGCGTCCTTATGACGGGCCTGATCATTTTCGGTCTCAAGGAAGCGTCGGACATCGTTTTCGCCAAGCACGAGCTGGAAAAGCCGGGCTACGAGATCGCCGTCGCCGAGGAAGCGGGTCCCGGCGGCGCCGTGGCCGAGGTCGCGCCCGACTGGGGCAGCGTGCTGCTGGTTCCGGCCAATATCGAAGCCGGCAAGGCCGTCACCGCCAAGTGCGCCTCGTGCCACAGCTTCGAGCAAGGCGGCCCCAACGGCACCGGCCCCGACCTGTGGGACGTCCTGGGCCGCAAGCCCGGCTCGCACGGCGGCTTCGCCTATTCGCCGGCCATGACCGAGTTCGGCGGCAAGAACGCGGTGTGGGACTACGACCATATCGACCAGTTCCTGAAGGCTCCGGGCAAGTACATCTCGGGCACCAAGATGACCTTCGTCGGCCTGAAGAAGCAGGAAGACCGCATCGCGGTGATCGCCTATCTGCACAGCCTGGGCTCCAAGCTGCCGGTTCCGGCTCCCAAGCCGGCTGGCGCGGCTCCCGCCGCCGAGGGCGCCGCCCCGGCCGCTGGCGAAGCGCCGGCCGCCGGCACGGCCGCTTCGGGCGGCGAGACCGCTCCGGCCCCGGCCGCCGCCCCGGCCGCCGCGCCCGCCCACTAGGCGGCTCCACCAGGCGTCCAGGCGCGACAAAAGATCAAAAGGCCGCGAAGTTCGCTTCGCGGCCTTTTTCTTTGCCCCGTTTGCAGGCGCCGTGAGGCCGTCTGCAGCAAAGCTGCCTTGCGGCCTTTTCCCATTCCGTGAGTAGAGTATCGAACCGTACCGCTTCACCGGAACCGTTCGACCATGACCGCTCGCCTGCTGGCCGCCTCTCTCGCCGCGATGCTGATCGCCGCCCCAATCTTGGTCGTTCCTGGCTCGGCTTTCGCCGCCAAGGCGCCGACCGTGGCCCTGAAGTCGCTGGCCGACCTGCCGACCCCGCCCTACCCTTATGACGAGGCGGCCGACGCCGAGGCCGACGTCGCCGCCGCGCTGAAGCGCGCCAAGAAGGCCCGCAAGCTGACCCTGATCGATTTCGGCGGCAACTGGTGCGCCGACTGCCGGATCTTCGCCGGCGTCATCGAGCAGCCCGACGTCAAGCCGTGGGTCGACAAGCACTACGAGGTCGTGACGGTGAACGTCGGCCGCTACGACAAGAACATGCAGATCCCGGCCCGCTACGGCGTCGACAAGCTCAAGGGCGTGCCCAGCTTCCTGGTGGTCGACGGCAACGGCAAGCTGGTCAATCCGGGCGCCTTCTTCGCCCTGACCGACGCCCGCCACATGACCCCGCAGTCCATCGTCGACTGGCTGGCCCAGTGGCCGAAGTAGCCCACTAAGGCCGCCGCCATCCCGTGACCGGTCCGCCGCCCGCCGCCTCGACGCGGGCGACGGCCTCGGCCAGGGGTTCGACCGCCACGGCCATGTGGTGGGCGTTGGCGTGCAGGATGGTGTCGGCGTCCAGCAGGACGGCCACGTGTCCTCTCCAGAACACCAGGTCGCCGCGCCGGCGGTCGGCCTCGGCGATGGGCGCGAAGAAGGCCAGCTGCAGGTCGGTGTCGCGCGGGATCGCCCGGCCGCAGGCCGCCAGGGCCTGCTGCACCAGGCCCGAACAGTCCAGGCCCAGCGATTCGCGACCGCCCCACTGGTAGGGCGCGCCTAGATAGCCCTCGGCGACGGCCACATAGTCGGTCAGGGCGACGCCGACCGGCGCCAGGTGGGCGGCGACGAACCAGCCGGTGCCCTCGCCCTTGGCGAACCGGCCGTCGGTCGCCTCGACGGCGGTCAGGGCGTTCAGCGAATAGAGGCCCACGGGGCGCGACTTGATGTTCGGCTCGGCGAAGGCGTAGGTGCGCGGGACCGCCACTTGGTGGGTGGCCGGCGCGCCCGTGGCGGCCAGGTCGTCCTCGGCGACGAAGCCCACATAGCCGTCACGCGCCGCCTGGCCCCAGGCGAAGCCGTCCTTCACCTCCAGCACCCGGAACAGCTCGCCGAACAGCAGCTGGTCCCATTGCTCGGCCATCGGATGGGCGGCCTTGCGCAGGGCGGCGGTCGGGACGGCGACCTGCCGAAGCGTTGGGGCCTCGTAGCGTTCGGCGGCGACCAGGCCTTGCAGGTCCAGGTCCGCCAGGTCGGGGCGCGCGAGGGTCACCCTTGGATCGTTTGGGCGTGGATCGCTCATGCGGAGGCCTTCGGAAAACGCGACTTCAGCATGCCGTACAGCCCCCGGATCACCTGGGCCTCGCCGCCGGAAACGAAGCCCGGCCGGGCCTTGGGGTTCCAGGCGAAGATGTCGAAATGGACCCACGCGCCCGTGGCCGGAGCGAAGCGCTGCAGGAACAGGGCGGCGGTCATCGAGCCGGCCTGGGCCCAGCCGTCGGGGTCGTTCTTGAGGTCGGCGATGTCGCTCTCGACCGCCTCGCGATAACCGTCCCACAGCGGCATGCGCCACACCGGGTCGGAGGCGACGCGCGCGCCCTCCTCGATCTCCAGGGCCAGGTCGTCGTCGGGGGTGTAGAACGGGATGACCTGCGGCCCCAGCGCCACGCGCGCCGCGCCGGTCAGGGTGGCCATGTCGATGGTCAGCACCGGCTCCAACTCGCCGGCCCGGGTCAGGGCGTCGGCCAGGATCAGCCGGCCCTCGGCGTCGGTGTTGCCGACCTCGACGGTCAGGCCCGAGCGGGTGGCCAGCACGTCGCCGGGCCGCATGGCGTCGCCGGCGATGGCGTTCTCGACCACCGGGATCAGCACGGTCAGCGCCACCGGCAGGCCGGCGGCCATCACCATCCGGCCCAGGGCCAGGGCGTGGGCGGCTCCGCCCATGTCCTTCTTCATCAGCCGCATGCCGCCGGACGGCTTGATGTCCAGGCCGCCGGTGTCGAACACCACGCCCTTGCCGACGAGCGCCACGCGCGGATGCGAGGGATCGCCCCAGGTCAGCTCCAGCATCCGCGGCGCGCGGGCCGGGACGGCGGCGCGCCCCACGGCGTGGACGGCGGGATAGTTCGCTTCCAGCAGGTCATCGCCCGTGACCACGTCCAGGGTCGCGCCGTAACGCTCGGCGATCTCGCGGGCGATGGTCTCGATCTGCAGCGGGCCCATGTCGTTGGCCGGGGTGTTGACCATGTCGCGGGCCAGGGCGCAGGCGTGGGCCAGGCTGCGGACCTCGTCCAGATCGACGGCCTCGTCCGCGACCAGTCGTCGCGGTTCGTCACCGGTCCGGGGCCGATAACGGTCGAACTTGTAGGCGCCCAGGGCGAAGGCCAGGGCGATCTGGCCGGCGTCCAGGTCGTCGGGAACGGCCGCCAGGCGGTAGTCGCCGGCCGGCAGGCGGCCCGGCAGGGCGCGGAACAGCATGGCCTCGGCCTTGTCCCGGGTCCCCAGGCCCAGCAGCACGCGGTCCACGGCCCCTTGCGGCGTGGGGAGAACAAGCACCTGGCCGGCCTTGGCCTTGAAGTCCTCCAGGGCCACGAAGCCCTTCACGAAGCTGGGCCGCGCCTCGACGAAGGCGGCCAGTTCGGACTCGTACAGGCAGTGGATGGGCGTCGGCGCGCCGTCCTCCGGAGAGCGGGACGAGGAGGCGATGATCGGTTCCGACATGGGCGGGCCCTGAACGATGGAAATTATGCTTAACGATTCCTTGAGGGCCGCGCGCGAGGATGCGGGACCGTCGGGAGATCCTTCTTCATGTGTCGCAAGCGCGCGCTCCTCGCAACCGTTCTCGCCCCTGTCCTCGCCGTCGGCGTGCTGACGGCGTCCTCGGCGCAGGCCGCCAGGAAGTCCGCGCCCGCCCCGGCCGCGTCGGCCGTCGCCGCCCCCGAGGCGCCGCGCAAGGCCACGCCCGCCCAGAGGGCCGAGATGCGCCGCGCCGACCCCTTGACCCGCATGGCCTTCTGGTCGACCGAAGCCGAACGCGACCCCCGCGACGTCGAGGCCGGCGTCGCCCTGTCCCAGGCCCTGCGCGCCCTGGGCCGCTATGACGAGGCGGTCGACGCGGCAGACCGCATCCTGATCGTCACGCCCGACAACTACGACGCCCTGATGGAATCGGCGCGGGCCAACGTGGCGCGCGGCCAGGGCTTCTACGCCATCGAGCCGGGCCGCAAGGCCGCCGCCCTGCAACCGCGCGACTGGCGCCCGCCGTCGCTGCTGGGCGTGGCCTACGAGCAGGCCAAGCGCGACGACGAGGCCCTGGCCGCCCACCGCCAGGCCGTGGCCCTGGCTCCGACCGAGGCTGTCCCGCTGACCAATCTGGCCATGCACCTGGCCTCGACCGGCGACCTGAAGGGGGCCGAGGCCGCCCTGCGCCAGGCCGTCGCCCTGCCCACCGCCACCATCCAGGTGCGCCAGAACCTGGCCCTGGTCATCGGCCTGCAAGGCCGCATCGACGAGGCCGAGAAACTGGCCCGCCAGGATCTGCCGCCGGAGTCGGTCGACAACAACCTGGCCTGGCTGCGCGCCGCGATCGGCCAGGAAAGCACGACCCGCTCGTGGACCGCCGTGAAGGCGGGCGGCTAACACCCTTCCAGTTTCCGACTGACGACACGCGATCCGGAACGCCGAGCCGCGTTCCGGATTTGACACCGGTTGCCCTCGTCGATACTTGCTCTTGCGAATCATTATTGATCGCAAGAGGGGATATCATGACCACGATCCTGCGCGCCCTGCTTCTGGCCGGCGCCTCCGTCGCGGCCGTGTCATGGGGCGGCTCCGCCCTGGCCGACGACGTCGCGACCGCCGCGACCGCCGACGCCAATACCGCGGAGAACCAGGTGGACGGCGTGGTCGTCACCGGCGCGCGCACCCGCACCTCGGCCGTGACCGGCCTGGACATGAGCCTGCGCGAGACGCCGCAATCGGTGACGATCCTCAACCAGACGCGGATCCGCGACTTCGGCCTGACCAGCGTCCACGACCTGCTGGCCCAGGTGACCGGGGTCAATGTCGAGAAGGTCGAGACCGACCGCACCTATTACAACTCGCGCGGCTTCGACATCACCAATTTCCAGGTCGACGGGATCGGCCTGCCGCTGATCTGGGGCATCCAGTTCGGCGACCTGGACACCGTGCTGTTCGACCGCGTCGAGGTGGTGCGCGGCGCCAACAGCATGATGACCGGCACCGGCAATCCCTCGGCCACCGTCAACTACGTGCGCAAGCGCCCGACCGACACGTTCAAGGCCAGCGGCGCCCTGCAGTACGGCTCTTGGGACGACTACCGCCTGGAGGCCGACGTCGCGGGGCCGCTGAACAAGGCGGGCACGGTGCGCGGCCGGCTGATCTACGCCAACGAGGACAAGGGTTCGTACCTCGACCACTACCACGTCAACCGGAACGTCTATTCGGGCCTGATGGCCTGGGACGTCACGCCCAAGCTGACCGCCACCGCCGGCTATTCGCTGCAGGACAACCGCTCGCGCGGCGTGCTGTGGGGCGCCCTGCCGCTGAACTATTTGGACGGGACCCTCGTCGACTACCCGCGCTCGGCCTCGACCTCGGCCGACTGGACCTACTGGAACGTCAAGGACCAGACCGCCTTCACCGAGCTGGACTACAGGTTCGACAACGGCTGGCAGATCAAGGCGACCGGCACCTACAAGCGCTTCAATGAGAAGGCCAAGCTGCTCTACGCCTACGACAATCCCGACCCGGTCACCGGCCTGGGCGTGAAGGGCATGAGCGGCATCTATCCGTCGAAGTACGAGAACTACATCCTCGACGCCTACGCCTCGGGTCCGTTCCAGCTGTTCGGCCGCACCCACCAACTGGTGGTCGGGGGACAGACCTCCAAGTCGACCGGCAAGGAATGGGAGGACTTCTCGGCCGACACGATCCTCTATCCGGCCGTCGGCCTGTGGGGTTCGCAACAGCCGGCCGAGCCGACCTATCCGGGTCCGTACCAGGCCTCCGACCAGACCGACCGCCTGTCGCGCTTCTACGCCGCCGCCCACTTCAGCGTCACCGACCAGTTCAAGATCGTGGCCGGTTTCAACGCCCTGAAGCTGAAGTCGAAGGGCTATTCCTACGGCACGGAAACCCCGCGCGACGAGGAGAAGGTCAGCCCCTATGTCGGCGGCGTCTACGACCTGACCCAGAACGTCTCGCTGTACGCCAGCTACACCGACATCTTCAATCCGCAGTCCGAGGTCGACATCGACCACCGGACCCTGCCCGCCGCGCATGGCAAGGCCTATGAGGCCGGGGTCAAGAGCGAGTGGTTCGACCACCGCCTGTACCTGACGGGCGCGGTGTTCAAGTCCGAGCAGGGCGACCTGGCCGAATACGCCGGCGACTTCACCAACGGCCAGAGCTACTACGCCGGGATCGACACCGAGGTGACCGGCTACGAGCTGGAAGCCAGCGGCGCGCTGACCGACCAGTGGACGCTCAGCGCCGGCTGGACCCAGCTGAAGGTCGAGGGCGAGAACGACCAGCCCACCCGCACCTACCTGCCGCGCAAGACCTTCAAGGCCACGACCACCTACACCTTCCCCGAGCTGCGCAACCTCAAGGTCGGGGCGGCGGTGCGCTGGCAGAGCAAGGTCTCGATGGTCGACATCGTCCCCGTCGAGCAGGAGGCCTACGGAATCGTCGACCTGACGGCCAGCGTCGACCTGACCGAGACGGTGCGCGCCACGCTCAACGTCGATAACGCGGCCGACAAGACGTACCTGACCAGCCTGATGTGGAACCAGTCGTACTACGCCGCGCCGCGCAGCGTGTCGCTGCGCCTCGACTTCAGCTTCTGAGGACGGACATGGACGCGCGAACCCAGGACCTGGCCTCTCCAGCGCCCGCCGCCGAGCCCGCGCCCGCGCGGTCGGGCCTCGTCCGGTTCGCGCCGCCCAGCTTGCGGCCCCTGATGACCTTCATCCACCGGTGGGTGGGGCTGTTCATGGCCGCCTTCCTGTTCGTGTCGGGCGTCACCGGGGCGGTGATCTCGTGGGACCACGAACTGGACGACGTGCTCAATCCGCACCTGATGTTCGCCCAATCCAGCCAGGAAGGGGCCAAGGACGGCCCTCCCCTGCCGGCTCTGGACCTGGCGCGCCAGATCGAGGCGCGCGATCCGCGGGTTCACGTCACCTACCTGCCGCTGGCCCCCGAGCCGGGCGGAACCCTGGCGTTCGGCGTCGAAGGCAAGCGCGATCCGGCGACCGGCAAGCTGTACGACGTCGGCTACAACCAGGTCTTCATCGATCCGGTGACCGGCGCCGAGCAGGGCCGGCGCGAATGGGGCGCGGTCTGGCCGATCACCACCGAGACCTTCGTCTCGTTCCTCTATGTGTTCCACTACAGCCTGCACATCCCGGAGATGTGGGGCATCGACCGCTGGGGCGTCTGGTTTCTGGGCGTGATCGCGATCCTGTGGACGCTGGACTGCTTCGTCGGCTTCTACCTGACCCTGCCGCCGCGCCAGAAGGCTTCGGTCCAGAAGGCTGGCGCCAAAAGCGCCGGGGCCAAGGCCGGCAAAGGCTTCTGGGCCCGCTGGAAGCCGGCCTGGATGATCAAGACCTCGGCCAGCGCCTACCGGATCAATTTCGACATCCACCGGGCCTTCAGTCTCTGGCTGTGGGGCGTGCTGTTCACCGTGGCCTTCACCGCCTTCTCGCTGAATCTCTATACCGAGGTGTTCTATCCGGTGATGTCGAAGGTCTCGAAGGTGACGCCCGGCCCCTTCGACCAGCGCACGCCCGTCGATCACAATTCGCCGATCGTCGCCACCCGCAGCTACGCCCAGGTGCTGGACAGCGCCCGCGCCGAAGCGACCAAGCGCGGCTGGACCGCCCCGGCCGGCGGGGCCTTCTACTCGCCCGAGTTCGGCATCTACGGCGTGGCCTTCCACGAGCCGGGCGGCGACCACGGCGCGGCCGGCGTCGGCCCGCCCTACCTCTACTACGACGGCAAGACCGGAGCCCTGCTGGGCGACTCCCAGCCGTGGAAGGGCACGGCGGCCGACATCTTCGTCCAGGCGCAGTTCCCGCTGCACTCGGGCCGGATCCTGGGCGTGCCCGGCCGGATCCTGATCTCGCTGACGGGCGTGGTCGTGGCGGCGCTCAGCGTGACCGGCGTGGTCATCTGGCTGCGCAAGCGCAAGGCGCGGGTGGGGCGGCGCAAGCCGCGTCCCGAGCCTACTTATGCTTCATCACGTCCTGGATCTTGATGATCGCCGGACCCATGATCACGATGAACAGCACGGGCAGGAAGAACAGGATCATCGGCACGGTCAGCTTGGCCGGCAGGGCCGCGGCCTTCTTCTCGGCGGCCGACAGCCGCAGCTCGCGGTTTTCCTTGGCCATCACCCGCAGGGCCGTGCCCAGCGGGGTGCCGTAGCGCTCGGCCTGGATCATGGCGGTGACCACCGAGCGGATGCCGGGGTGGTTGGTCCGCTTGGCCAGGCCCTCATAGGCCAGGCGCCGCTCGGGCAGGTAGCTGAGCTCGGCGGTCAGCAGGCTGAGCTCCTCGGCCAGCTCGATCGAGGCTCCGCCGACCTCGGCCCCGACCTTGGCGATCGCCGCCTCGATCGACATGCCGCTTTCGACGCAGATCAGCATCAGGTCCAGGGCGTCGGGGAAGGCCGAGACGATCGACTCGCGGCGCTTCTGGGCGATGTTGGAGATGTAGATGTTGGGCGCGTAGTAGCCCGCCGTCAGGGCGAAGAAGCAGGCGGCGATCTTCTGCACCGGCAGCAGGCCGAAGTCGTTGACGACGTAGAGGTAGAACGCCGTCACCACCGCGAACACGAACGGCATCAGGAAGCGGAAGAAGTAGAAGGTCGAAACTGGCTTGGGGCCCCGGAAGCCGGCCTGGGCCAGCTTGTCGACGACCTTGGGATCCTCCAGCAGCTTGGACAGTTGCAGGCGGTCGACGACGTTCTTGTACATCCCCTCGTCGGCGTGGCGCAGGCTGCCGCCGCCCTTCTGGGACATGGCCTCGCGCGAGCGGCGGCGCAGTTCCTCGCGGCGGTTGGCCACCGACTTCAGCCGGCCCTCCAGGCCGTTGCTGCTGAACATCGGCGAGGCCAGGGTGACGATGGTGGCGAACACCACGATCGCGATGAAGGCGCTGAACAGGGTCTGGGGATTGGTGAGCATCTCGATCATGGCCGCCTCCCCCTAGAACTTGAAGTTGATCATCTTGCGCATCACGAAGATGCCCACGCTCATCCAGAAGGCGGCGATCATCAGCATGAAGTGGCCGCGCTGGTCGCTGAACATCGGGGCCATGTAGGTGGGCGCGGTGATCGAGATCAGCGCCACCACGCCGGGCGGCAGGCTGCCGATGATGAAGGCCGAGGCCACGGCTTCGGCCGACAGCGCCTTGATCTTCTCGGCCATCAGCTTGCGGGCCCGCAGCACGGTCGACAGGTTGCCCAGCGCCTCGGCCAGGTTGCCGCCGGTCTTGGCCTGGATGGTCAGGACGATGGTGAAGAAGCGCAGCTCGTTGGTCGGCATGCGCTCGTACATGCGCTCCAGCGCCTGCTCCATCGACATGCCCATGCCGGTGTTCTCGGTCAGCATGCGGAACTCGCCGGCCAGGGGCTCGGGGCATTCCTTGCCGATGATCTTCAGGCAGTCATGGACCGGCAGGCCCGACTTGATGCCGCGCACGATGATGTCGATGGCGTCGGAGAAGGCCTCGGTGAACTTCTTGGTGCGGGCCTTGGCCATCATGCCGACCACCCAGCGCGGCAGGCCCAGGCCGGCGGCGAAGGCCGCGCCCAGGGCGATGATCGGCATCTGGCGCAGCACCAGCAGCACCACCCCGACCAGCAGGCCGACCACGCCGCTGACGATCCAGAACATCTGCACGTTGTCGCCCAGGCCGGCGGCCCGCAGGCGCGCGGCGGTGGTCAGCGACGCCTTCTTCTTCTGCTGATCCTGTTCCTTGAGGGTCTTGAGGATCTGCTTGCGGCGGGCGTCGGGCGTGTTGGCCGCGGCCTTGGCGCGGGCGGCCACGCTGGTGCGGTCGCCGCCGGTGATCAGCTGGGCGCGCTTGACCGTCTTGGCCGAGCCGCCGTCGCCGCCGCCGGCCAGCACGAAGCCGAGCCCCGCGATGGTGATGAAGCCGAGGACGCCGGCGAGGATGAACAGCATCGCCTATTCCGCCGCGTCGAGGGCTTCGGCCAGCTCGCGCTCGAGGCCGTAATAGCGGGCGCGGTCCCAGAAGCGCGGGCGGCCGATGCCGGTCGAGCGGTGCTTGCCGACGACGTTGCCGTCGGAGTCCTCGCCGCTGATCTCGTAGACGAACAGGTCCTGGGTGACGATCACGTCGCCTTCCAGCCCGACCACCTCGGTGATGTGGGTGATGCGGCGCGAGCCGTCGCGGAGGCGGGCGGCCTGGACGATGACGTCGACCGAGCCGACGATCATCTCCTTGATGGTCTTGGAGGGCAGGCCGTAGCCGCCCATGGTGATCATGCTCTCGATCCGGCTGATGGCTTCACGCGGGCTGTTGGCGTGCAGCGTGCCCATCGAGCCGTCGTGGCCGGTGTTCATGGCCTGCAGCAGGTCGAACGCCTCGGGACCGCGGACTTCGCCGACGATGATCCGCTCGGGACGCATCCGCAGGCAGTTCTTGACCAGGTCGCGCATGGTCACCGCGCCCTGGCCTTCCAGGTTGGGCGGCCGGGTTTCCAGGCGCACCACGTGCGGCTGCTGCAGCTGCAGTTCGGCCGCGTCCTCGCAGGTCACCACCCGTTCGGTCGGGTCGATGAAGGCGGTCATGGTGTTGAGCAGGGTGGTCTTGCCCGAGCCGGTGCCGCCCGAGATGACGATGTTGCAGCGGCAGGCGCCGATCACGCCCAGGACCCGCGCCCCTTCCGGGCTGATCGACGCGTAGTCGACCAGGTTCTTCATCGTCAGCTTGTCCTTCTTGAACTTCCGGATGGTCAGGGTGGGACCATCCAGCGCCAAGGGCGGGGCGATGACGTTGACGCGGCTGCCGTCGGGCAGGCGGGCGTCGCAGATCGGGCTGCTCTCGTCGACCCGGCGGCCGACCTGGCTGACGATCCGCTGGCAGATGTTCATCAGCTGCAGATTGTCGCGGAAGCGGACGTTGGTCAGCTGGACCTTGCCGCCGACTTCGATGAACACCCGGTGCGCGCCGTTGACCATGATGTCGGCGATGTCGTCGCGGGCCAGCAGGGGCTCCAGCGGGCCGTAGCCGAGGACGTCGTTGATGATGTCCTGGACCAGGTGCTCCTGCTCGGACACCGACATCGAGACGTTCTTGATCGCCACCAGCTCGGCGACGATGTCGCGGATCTCCTCGGCCGCCGCCTTCAGGTCCAGCTGGGCCAGCTGGCTGAGATCGATGGTGTTGAGCAGGGCGTTGAAGATCGTGGTCTTGGTGGCGTGGTAGTAGTCGCTCTGCTCGCGGACCACGTTGGTGGTCGGCGGCGCGCCCTGGGCGGCGCGCAGTTGCTCCAGGCCGTTGGTGGCGCGGGGACCGGCCGCCTTGGCGGGCGTCGCGGCCTTGGCCGGCGCGGGCGCGGCGGGCGCGTCCGATTCATTGGCGGCGGGATCGACGCGCTGCGGGCGCGTGGCGATGGCCGGCCCGTCGTTGGAGACGGGCGGCGGCGCCTGTTCCGTGCGGACGGCGGCCTGATCGCGCTTGCCGAACATGCCCTACTTCTTCTTGAACAGGCTGGAGAGGACCGACGTCTTCTGCGGCGCCGGCGGTTCGCGGCGGCTGATCAGCCGCGCCAGGTGATCGATGCCCTCGGCCGCCTTCGACTTGGGGGCCACCTCGGCGACCATCTGGCCGTTGTTGGCGGCCTGGCCGAAGGGCTTGGGATCGAAGGGCAGCACCAGGGACGGCGTCAGGCCCAGGGCCTCGCCGAAGTCCTTGACCGGGATCTCGGGACGGCCGGGCACGCCCACCTGGTTCAGCACCAGGCGCGGCGGGGCGTCGTTGGGCCGGGCCTGGCGGACCAGGTCGACGATGTTCTTGGCGTTGCGCAGGGACGCCAGGTCGGGCGTGGCCACCACGACCAGGTCGTCGCTGGCGATCAGCACCTGGCGGGTCCAGGCGCTCCAGCTGTGCGGCAGGTCCAGCACCACGAAGGGCGCGGCGCCGCGGATCTTCTGGGTGACTTCCTCGAAGGCGTCGGCCGGGATCTCGTAGTCCTGGTCCAGGGTGCCGGGCGCGGCGAACAGCGACAGGCGGTCGCCGCAGCGGACCATCATGCGGTCCATCAGCACCGGGTCCAGGCGGTCGGGCTGGCTCAGGGCGTCGAGCACGCCCTGCAGCGGATCCTGGTTGAAGTCGAGGCCGGCGGTGCCGAACGGCAGGTCCAGGTCGACCATCACCGTGGCGGCCTGGACGCGCTCGGCCATCGACCAGGCGAAATTGTGGGCCAGGGTCGAGGACCCGACGCCGCCCTTGGCGCCGACGAAGGCGATCTGCCGGCCGACGAACGGCGCGGAGGGGTCGGCATAGAGGCCCGAGACCGCGCGGATGATCTGCAGCGGGCCCTGGGGCTGGGTGATGTACTCGCTGACCCCGCGCCGCATCAGTTCGCGATAGAGGGCGATGTCGTTGGTCTGGCCGATGACCACGACCTTGGTGCCCGGGTCGCAGACCTGGGCCAGGCCGTCCAGCAGCGCCAGCATGCGCGGCGCGGCGTCCAGGCTCTCGACCAGCACCAGCGAGGGCGTCGACTGGTTCTGGTAGTACTCGACCGCGGCTTCCAGCCCGCCGGGCCGGGCCGTGGTCGAGGCGCGGATCATGCGGCGGTCGGCCGAGGCGGCCTCGACCAGGGTGACGGTCTCGGGCCGCGCGCAGAAGGCGTGGATGGTGATCCTCGGCACGGCCGCCTCGCCCATGTCGGCGTCGGCGGCGGCGATGACTTCCTGCACCAAGGCCTGGGCGCCGCCCACCGGATAGGCGGCGGGCGCGACCGGGGCGGCGGCGTCGATCGGGATCGATTTCGCGGCCGCCGGAGCCGGAGCTTGGGCCGGAGCCGGCGACGGCTGAGGCGTATAGGGCGGGGCGGCCGGCGGCAGGTCCGCGAACGGCGCGGAGGCGCCTTCGCGGGGACGCACGGGCGGGAAGTCGGCGAACGGGTCGTCGGCGCCCGAACGCGCCGCCGGAGCCGCGCGCCACGGGTCGGAACCCAATGCCGCCCCAGGCGCGGCCCCGGGGGCCGCGAAATCGTCGTCGGCCTCGAAGCCCAGGTCGAAGGGGTCGTGATCGTTGCGCGTGACCATCAGTTGACAGCCTTCGAAACGATGCCGTTGGACTGGCTGTCCTTGGCCGAGGAGGTGACCTCGCCCCGACGGTACTTGTCGAGCACGGTCGCGCGGCGTCCGGAGTCGATCGGACCCTCGGGACGCGGGGTCAGCAGGTCTTCGGGATTGGCCACCTGGGCGGCGATGTTGGCGGTCACCGCGCAGCCGAAGTTCTCGTAGGCGGTGTTGTTGCGGGTGGCGGTGATGTTCTCCCAGCCGCCGCATTGCGGAACCTGGGCGACGTAATGCAGGAAGCCGACCTTCAGCGGCGCGCCCGGCGCGCCCGCGGCGTCATAGCCCATCACCCGGACCTTGGCGGCCGGCGCGCCCATGGCGATCAGGCGCTGGCGGGCGGCCACGGCCATGCGGCCGGCGACCTCGCCGCTGGTCCCGCCGGTCGGGGCGCTGACCACGATCTCGCGCCCCTCGGCGGCCAGCCAGCGGCCGATCAGCTCGTCCAGGGCCCGGTTCTGGTTGGCCGACAGCCCCTCGGCGTGCAGGACCAGCAGGACCTCGTCCGGCTGGGCGTCGACGTGGACGCGGTTGGCCCACTGGGCGGTCTCGGTGCGCGCGGCGGCGACCGTTTCCGGACCGCCCCCCGACGAGGCGCAGCCCGCCAGCGACGCCAGGACCAGGCCGGCGGCGGCCAGTTTCAAGACCGTTTGATGCAAAGAAGGATTGGGTCGCGTCATGTCCGCGTTCTCACTCGATCACGTAGCCGACGGGGCCCTGGTAAGCGCGCCCGCTGTTCGCGCCGGCCGGCGCCTTGACCACCTTGTTCAGCCGGCCCAGCAGGACCGTGCTCATGTCGCCCGCCGTCTCCAGGCCGTCGGCCGGGGTCTGCAGGTTCTGGGGCCGGGTCGGGTCGACGATGTAGGGGGTGATGATCACCACCAGTTCGGTCTCGCCGTTCAGATAGTCGCGCGAGCGGAACAGCCCGCCCAGGATCGGCAGGTTGGTCATGCCCGGCAGCGAGTCGATGTTCTGCTTGGTCTGCTGCTGCAGCAGGCCGGCGATCATCAGCGAGCCGCCGGACGGCAGTTCGACCGTGGTCTCGGCCCGCCGGACCGTCAGGCCGGGCACGCTGAGGCTGGTGCCGCCCTCGGAGCTGGCCAGGGTGAAGGCGCCCAGGCTGGTCAGTTCCGAGACCTCGGTCGACAGCTTCAGCGAGATGCGGCCGCCCGACATCACCACCGGCGTATAGCCCAGGCCCACGCCGTAGGGTTTGAACTCCAGCGAGATGCGGCCCATCGCGTCCTGCGACACCGGCACCGGGAACTCGCCGCCGACCAGGAACTTGCCGGCCTCGCCCGACACCACGGTCAGGTTGGGCTCGGCCAGGGTCTTGACCAGGCCCACGCGCTCGAAGGCCTGCAGGCAGAGATTGGTCTTGCCGCCGGTCGCCAGCGAGTAGGCCGTCGAGGCCGCGCTCGAGATCGCGTTGGTCAGGGCGTTGGACGTGCCGCTCGACGCGCCGGTCCCGTTGGTGACGGTGGTCGTCGTCGTGCCGCCGGTGACCGGGTCGACCGACACCGTGACGGTCTCGGTCGTGTTGGACGAGGCGCCGTTGGTCCCGCCGTTCGAGCCGGTCTGGTTGGTCGAGCCGTTGCTGTTGGTGTAGTTCGTCGTCTTGGTGTTGTTGCGGCCGTAGCAGAGGTCGGCGCCGCCGATCATCGAGCCGTTGACGCCGTACGTGGCGCCCTGGCCCAGGCCGTAGCTCTTGTAGCCGTCGTTGATCAGCACGGTGCTGGAGACGCCCAGCTGCTTGATGATGTTGCGCTGGACCTCGACGATGCGGACCTTGAGCATCACCTGGTCCTTGCCGGCGATGGTCAGCATGTTCAGCACGTTGTCGGGCTTGTCGACGAAGCGGGCGGCGATCTGAGAGGCCATGCCCGCGTCGCCGGTGTTGGCCACCGATCCGGTCAGGATCACGCTGTCGCGGATCGACTGCACCTGGATGTTGGCGTTGGGCAGCACGCGGCGCAGGGTGTCCTCCAGGGCCGTGGAGTCCTGCTCGACCCGGATGGCCAGGTTCAGGATCTTGCGACCCGAAGCGTCGAAGAACACCGCGTCGGTCGCGCCCAGGGACATGCCCAGCACATAGATGCGGCGCGGGCCGCGCAGCACGGCGTCGGCCACGGCCGGGTTGGTCACCAGCATGTCGCGCACGTCGACCGGCAGTTCGATGATCGCCGACTTGCCGCGCGACAGGGCCAGGCTCTGGGCGCCGGAGGCGGTGAGGTCGATGCGCAGCACCTGGTCGGCCGGCGGCGCCATGATCGGCGTCTCGATGGGGCGCGACACGACGCGGGCCGGCGTGCGGTAGAGATGGGTGCCGGCCGCCGGGCCGTCGGCCAGGACGGCGGTCGACGGCGTCAGGACCAGAAGGGCCGCGAGCGACGCGGAGGCCAACGAGGCGGATGAGAGCCGGCGGATCATGGGCGAACCGAGATGCTGGAGGTCTGGCCGCCGCGATTGATGCGGACGACGGCGGAGTCTTGCGACGGAGCGGCCAGGCCCGAGGGCCCGCCCAGGTCGGTGTAGGCGCGCAGGGTCAGGGTCAGCGGGCCGCCGGCCTTGGCGCGGGCCAGGGCCTCGGCCTCGATCGGGCCGACCTCGAGGGTGGCGGTAGAGGCGACGATGGTCTTGGCGTCCTTCTCGGCCGCCGTGCTCTGGTCGAGGGCCACGACGCGGACGTTCTGGATGATGGTCTCGGCGACGATCTGCTTGACCGAGGCGCCGTCGCCCTCGCCGACGCTCTGCGCCTCGCGGGTCTGGATGACGTCGACGCGGTCGCCGGGCAGGATGAAGCCGCCGACCGCGGTCTCGGAGGTGACCGGCACGGCCATGGCGCGCTTGCCGGGGCCCAGGACCACCGACAGGTAGCCGCCTTCGCCGCCGCGGACGATCTTGCGGGGGGTGATGGGTTCGCCGGCCAGGATCGGGTCGCGCACGATCGCGCCCTCGACGGCCTTTTCGGGGGTGACGCCGCCCATCATGTGGTCGGCCGCGTCGCCGACGGCCTTGGCGGCCTTGGCGGTCGTCCTGGTCGGGACGGGGGCGGCCGCGCCGTTGGTGATGAAGGCGGCGTTGACGGTGTCGGACGGCCAGGGCTGCCAGTCGACGTCGCCGGCGGCCAGGCGGTCGCCGATGGCCAGGTCGCGCTTGGCGACCAGCACCTGGGTCATGGGCTTGCTGGAGGGCGCGGCCTCGGCGACCGGCGCGGGCGCGGGCTTGCCGCCCATCGCCTTCTGCATGACCACGGCCAGGCCGATGGCCGCGACGGCGGCGACCAAAACGATCATGACGCGAAGAGGGTTCATGCGGCCGGGCTCTAACGACGGAGATACAGGTCGAGGCGGGCCGCCTTCAGGCGATCACGCACAAATCGTCGAACGGCCCTTCTGGCCGCGTCGCACACTCGCGCGGCCATGGTTAACAGCGGCTAAAGGCAACGCTCCGAAAGGCGAGGCGGCGGGCGCGACAGGCTGACGCGGGGCGCCCCTGGTCCGCGACCGCCTCAGCCGTGGGCGCCGACGGCCAGGGTCAGGGCGCCTTGCGGGAAAGCCGCCAGGGCGCCGACCGCGATGGCCACGCCGTAGGGGATGTCGCCGTCCTTGGCGCCCAGCTTGCGGATCCAGGCGGGGCTGCCGGCCAGGACCGGCTCGAACCAGCCCGAGCGCAGGCTCAGGAGGCCCAGGGTCAGGGCGCCGCCGGCCATGCCGGTGGTCAGCATGAACGGCAGGGACGCGGGCCAGCCCAGCCATAGGACCGAGGCCGCGAACAGCTTGGCGTCGCCGCCGCCGATCCAGCCGGCCGCGAACATGCCCATGCCCGCGAGCAGGGCGACCAACCCGGCGGCCAGGCACACGCCGATGGTCCCCAGCGAGGCGCCGCTGATGAAGGCGATCGGCCCGAAGGCGACGATCAGGGCCAGGGAGATCCAGTTTGGGATCGTATAGCTGGTGGCGTCCTTCAGCGCGGCGACGACGACCAGCGCGGGGAAGATGAGCAGCAGGGCGAACTGAAAGGTCTGCATGGCGGCCTAGCCTGGTTGATCGACCCCACCCTGGGCCAATCGCGTGAAGCAATCGTTGAAACGGTCGGAAACCGCCTGCCTTCAGACGTAAAAAAAGGCCCCGGCGTTTCCGCCGGGGCCCTCTTTTCGGGAAGGTCTCGCCTTACGGGGCGGGGGTGTTGGCCGCCTCGACCTTCTTGTTGGCGTTGTCGAAGGTGGTGCGCAGGTTGGTGCCGAGCGTGGTGACGATCGTGGCGATCACGACGGCGATCAGGGCGACGATCAGGCCATACTCGATGGCGGTCGCGCCGGATTCATCTTTCAGGAAGCGGGTGACGAACTTCGACATGTTGGATCTCCTGGTCAGTAAGTGGATCTGGGCTCTCAAGCCGTGTCGACTTGCTCACCCCCGAAAACACGATCAATTTCGCCCACCTCGCTTAATGCCCAGTAAACAGCGGATAGTTTCGCGAATTTTTTCGATGGTTTATTTTGGTTTACCATTATCTTCTCTTAACTATGCCATTACCAAAGGGCGAAAAACCCCTTATCCGCCAACGTTTTCTCAATTGTCGGAAAGAATACACAAGCATCGAGCTTAGTTCTTTATTGACCATTCCGAGGCAATCTCATCGCATACAAAGCCTGGGAAGACATCTTCATGCGCCGCCTGACTCTCGCCCTCTGCGCCGGTCTGAGCCTCTCCGCCGCCACGGCCGCCCTCGCCGACAGCCCGGCCGCGCCCCTATCGGTGAGCGCCGGCAGCGCCGCGCGAATCGTGCTGAGCGCCCCGGTGCGCGACATCGTGGTGGGCGACCCGTCGGTGGCCGACGTCAGCCTGATCAACGAACGCACCCTGGTGGTGCTGGGCAAGAAGGCCGGCGCGACCACCGTCCTGGCCTTCGACGGACGTGGACGGGCCCTGGCCGACCGCGACGTGGTGGTCTCCGACGTTCCGAGCCAGGCGGTCGTGGTCCAGCGCGGCCTCAACGCCGCGACCTACGCTTGCGGCGATCGCTGCTCGCTGCTGGGCTCGACCACCGCCCCCGCCGCGCCCGCGCCGGCCGCCGCCACGCCGTAAAGTCGCCGGCCTAAACCCCTGATTAGGGACGCCCGGCCTAGATTGCGCCGCCTGCCGTTTCCTAAAGGCGCTGACGCGGACGCCGCCATGGCCGATCGAGCCCGACACCATCGCCAGCTTCCGGCCCGCCTGGGCCTGCTGCGCCGCTTCACCCGCGCCGACGACGGCGCGGCGGCGATCGAGTTCGCCTTCGTCGCCATCCCCTTCCTGATCCTGGTGTTCGCGATCATCGAGCTGGGCCTCACCTTCCTGGTGTCGATGAGCCTGGAAAACGCGATGATGACCGCCGATCGCAGGATCCGCACCGGCGACTACCAGGCCACGACCCGCGCGCAATTCACCACGGCGGTGTGCAACGAGATGTCCTGGCTGGGCTCGTCCTGCCAGACCTCGATCACCCTCGACGTCCGCGTCCTGCCCAGCTTCGCCAAGGCCAAGGACCTGACCAAGCCCAAGACCGACGCCGTCTGCTTCGACACCGGCGGCCCGAAATCGATCATGTTGGTGCGCGGCTACTACAAGTGGCCGATCTTCACGCCGCTGCTGCAGGAGGCGGTTGGCGGCTCGGACGGCAATCGCGAGGTGATGTTCGCGGCCGTGTTCGTCAACGAGCCCTATTCGGAAACCCCCGTCGCGATCAAATGCACATGACCCGCCGCCTTTCCCGCTTCTGGCGCGACCGCCGCGGCGTTTCGGCCGTCGAGTTCGCCCTGATCCTGCCGCTGCTGATGCTGTTCTATTTCGGCATGGCCGAACTGACCGAAGCGATGATGGCCCAGCGGCGCCTGAGCCACCTGACCGCCTCGATGGGCGACGTGGTGGCCCGCGAGCAGACCCTCACCGACGCCGGCAGCAAAGACATCTTCGTCGCCGGCCAGGTGATGATGGCGCCGTTCCCGACCTCGAGCCTGAAGATGTGCATCGTCAGCATCGCCTCCGACGCCCAGGGCCGGGACAGGGTCGTCTGGGCGGAAAGCTCAAGCGCTCAGGCCGACTGCCCCAAGGCCAACGACCCGATCGTCATCCCGCCCGCCGTGCTGCCGGCCAGCCAGAGCGTGATCATGAGCAAGGCCAGCTACGAGTACAACTCGATGTTCAAGGTCATCATCCCCCAGACCATGACCTTCCGCCGCACCTTCTATCTGCGCCCGCGCCTCGCCGACCAGGTGACCCGGGTCAAGAGCTGACCCCCTCGCGCACGGCGTCGGCCAGGCGCTCGACCAGCGCGTGGGGACCGAAGGTCTCGCCCTCGAACCGCCGGGCCGGCCGCACGCCGATCAGGCTGTTGGTCAGGAACACCGCCTCGGCCTCGTCCAGGGCCTCGGCCCCGGTCGCCACCTCGTGGACCTCGACGTCCAGCGTCCGCGCCGCCTCCAGCACCCGCCCCCGGGCGATGCCGCTCAGCACGCCGCAATGCAGGGCCGGGGTGAACAGCCGCCCCTCCGCGATCCAGAACAGGTTGGCGGCCGCCGCGCAGGTCAGGTCGCCGTGGTTGTTGCGCATCACCGCCTCGTCGGCTCCCGCCGCCTTGGCCTCGGCCCGGGCCAGGACGTTGTCGAGATAGGACAGGGTCTTCAGCCGGGCGGCGGGCGAACCTTCGTTGCGGCGAGTCCTGGCCAGGACCAGGTCGACCGGCGTGGTCACGGGCGGCGCGGGTGCGGCGCTGGCCGCCAGCCGCAGCACGGGCGCGTCCGGACGATCCAGGCCCCGACCGCCCGAGCCAGCCGTCAGGGTCAGCCGCACGGCGGCGCGGACCTCGTCCAGCCCCGCCTCGTTCGGCGCGGCCAGGCACAGCGCGCGGGCCTGGTCCAGGTCGAAGGCGGGAAGGCCCAGGGTCTCGCAGCCGGCCGCCATCCGCGACAGGTGGGCGTCGAGATGCGGCAAGCCGTCGCCGGTCCACAGCAGGGTCTCGAACAGGCCGTCGCCCAGCAGCAGGCCGCGATCGTCCAGAGGGAAGGCTGTCATCCGCGGGGCGGCTCCATCAGGGCCCGGCGCAGGGCGGCGAACTTGGCTTCGGTCTCCAGGCGCTCGGCGTGGGGATCGCTGTCGGCGACGATGCCCGCTCCGGCCCTCGCCTCCAAACGCCATCCAGCGGAGTCCTGTTCAAGGCCGACCGTGCGGATCAGCACGCTGGACTCCAGCGCCCCRTCGACGCCGGCCCAGAACAGCGAACCGCAATAGGGCCCGCGCGCGGTTTCCAGCTGGGCGATCACCTTCATGGCCTGGACCTTGGGCGCGCCGGTGATCGAACCGGGCGGGAAGGCCGCGCGCAGCAGGTCGGCGGCCGCCAGGCCGGGGGCCAGCTTGCCCGTCACCGTCGAGACCAGGTGATGGACGTTGGCGAAGGTCTCGACCCGGAACAGCTCGGGCACAGCGACGCTGCCGGGCGGGCTGACCCGGGCCAGGTCGTTGCGCATCAGGTCGACGATCATCAGGTTCTCGGCCCGGTCCTTGGCGCTGGCCGACAGCTCGGCCATCAGCAGCGCGTCCTCGGCCTGGTCGGCGCCGCGCGGGCGGGTGCCCTTGATCGGCCGGGTCTCGATCGTCAGGTCGCCGCCGGTCACCTTGAGGAACCGCTCGGGCGAGTTGGACACCAGGGCCCGGCCCGGCAGGCGCAGATAGGCCGAGAACGGCGCGGGACTGTCGGCGCGCAGGCGGGCGAACAGGTCGAACGGATGGGCGCCGTCGGCCAGGCGTCCGGTCCAGGCGCGGGCGATGTTGGCCTGGAAGATCTCGCCGCCGACGATGCGCTCGACCACCTCGGCCACGGCGGCTTCGTAGGCCTCGCCGTCGCTGACGCTCAGGGCGTCGCACAGCGTCCCTTCGTGCATGTCCGGCGAGGCGGCGCTCAGCCAGCCCAGGGCCGCCTCGGCGCGGGCCCGCGCGAAGCTCTGCGATCCGCCCCGGCCGATCGCCAGCACCCGGCGCTGCAGGTGGTCGAAGGCCAGCAGGGCCGGATAGCGGGCGCAGGCCAGGTCGGGCCAGCCGGTGCGCGGCAGGTCCAGGTGCTCGACCCGGTCGCCCAGCTCGTAGGCGGCCAGGCCCACGACCCCGCCCTGGAACGGCGGGCCGTCGGGGTCCATGCCCTGGGGCGGCCCGATCAACTCGGCCAGGGCGGCGAACGGATCGCGGGGATCGTCATTCAGGGGAGAGGGGGCGGTCACCGCCAGCGTCGCGTCCGGGTCGCGCAGCAGGTAGGACCACCGCCCCGCCTGGCCGCCGGAAATCATCGCGCAGGCGAAGGGTTCGTCCCGCCACGGGGCCGCGGCCCAGACCGGGTCGCGCCAGGGGGCGCTGATGAGGACGACATGACGCATCGGCGGGTGATACCGCCGCTGGCTCTTCGACGCCATGGGCCAAGGCCAGCGCGGCCTTTCAACCTCCGCCTTCCCGGCGAAGGCCGGGACCCAGATTCATCCAGAGCCGCTCGTGGGTTTCACCTGGGCCCCGGCCTTCGCCGGGGAGACGGAGGAAGAGGTTGTCGGTTTCGGAGCAAACGTTCTCAGGTCGTCTCCGGGTCGCCGCCCCGCACCAGGAACAGCCCGCAGAACCCCAGCCCCAGCAGGGCCGCGATGGGCAGGAAGCCGCCGACCTGGCTCTTGAAGATCGCCGTGGCCAGGGCCACCAGCAGCGAGCCCAGCCACACCGTGGCCGTGCCCGACAGGGCGTACAGCCCGAAGAAGGCCGCGGTCTTGTCGGGCGGGCACAGGCGGATCAGCAGGGTGCGGCTGGACGCGTACTGGGCGGTGACGAACACCGCGATCAGCAGGCCCAGGCCCAGATAGATCAGCTCGGGCGCGGTGCGGAACAGCGGTCCGTTCCAGATCGGCGCGTGGGCCGCAGGGTCGTAGGCCCAGAAGTACAGGATCTTCTCGCGGCTCATGCCCAGGGTGGCGACCAACACCGCCAGCGAGCCGGCGATCTCGATCTGCACGGCCTTGCGCGGCCCCAGCACCCGGTCGAGCCAAGGCGCGACCAGGCCGCCGATCACCCCGAAGATGCTCAGCGAGATTCCGTAGGCCAGCATCTCCAGCGCGCCCCACTTCATCAGGCCGGCGGCCAGCAGCCCGCCGAACACCAGCAGGGCCGTCATGCCGTCGTTGTAGAGCATGCGCGCGCCCAGGAAGACGGCGACGTCGCGATGGCCGCGCAGGTTGGCGAAGATGTCGCGCAGCATGGCGATCCCGGCCCGCATGCTGGTCATCCAGCTGCGGCCGGTGCGCACGGCGTCGGGGGTCCACAGGAAGAACGGGATCGCGCCCAGCAGCATCACCGCCGCCGCCATGGGTCCGGAGATCCGGCTGGGCTCGTTCTTGGCCGGGTCCAGGCCGAACAGCGGAGCGTGCGGCACGCCCGGCCAGTCGACCTGGCCGGGCAGCACCATGCCCCACAGCATGAAGATCAGCAGGGCCACCGACAGGCCGTTGGCCACGGCGTAGCCCAGGCCCGAGATCAGGGCGGCGCGGCCGGGAACGTCGCCGGCGGCGCGGCCCAGCAGCGAATTGCTCAGCACGTCGCCCCAGTTATAGACCAGGCCCAGGACGATCAGCAGCGTGCTGGTCGCCATCAGCGGCAGTCCGCCGCTCGGCATGGCCCACCACAGGGCGACCAGGGCCGGGACCATGATCCCCAGCACGATGCCCAGCATCGGCTTGCGCGGCCCGTACTGCTCGATCATCGCCCCCAGCAGCGGCGCGGTCAGGGCGGTCAGCAGGCCGTAGGTGGTGGAGATGTTGGCCACCAGGGCCTGTCCCGCCACTGGGTCGCCGACCAGCACCCGCGAGAAGTAGGGCGAGAAGATGTAGATGGTGATCAGGATCACATAGGGGTCGCGCGCGCCCTGCTGCAGGATCCAGGCGAGGGCGCCGCGCGGCAGGCCCGACTTCAGCGGGGCGATCGGTTCGCCGCTCGCCGGGACCGCCGCGGCGGCCGAGAACTCACTCATGCGGTTCCACCCTATTACAGGGCCGTCGTCTGACGCGGCGGCTTGGGCGGAGCGTGGCTTTGAAACGGGCGTTTGTCACGAAGGGAATGCGAGCTTGGGTTTCAGCCTCGGCGTTTCCCATAGGCCGTCATTCCCGCGCGGCGCTCGCGACGGATCCTAGGCGAGCGCCTCGTCCACCATACGACCAAGGGCCACGTCGTAAGGCTCGTCCGTCAGTTCGAACTGAAAGGAAGGTGCGACCACCTCGAGCACTCGGTCTCGAAATGAAAAGATGAAGTGTCTCTGACGTGCGAGCCACGCGAGGTTGGGCTGCCAGCCCTCGCCTTCCATCCGCTTCAGATCATCGATCCAGGCCGAGTTCACGACTTCAAACGCGGACTCCATCTCAAACCCGCAAGCCGCGAGGCGATGTGCGCCTGAGCTGTCCTCATGGGGCAATCCAAAATTGAGCGCGACCTGATCGTCCACCCGCAATATCGCGATCGTCTCTTGCCCCGACACCGCTTTCGCATGGAACAAGAGTCGCAGCCGATGCTCCCCCGCCAGCATGAAAGGCTCCGGAGCACCACTGCGCCAGGTCGCGCCGAGATCGAGCACGGTGAGAGCTTCTGTCATGTCGCATGACATAGCAGGCGCGGGTCTTCCCTCCACCCCAAGCTGGCGATCAGCGTGTCCATTGTTGGCGCGGGCGGTCGGGTTTGCCGGCGGCGGCGCCCCACACGAGAGCGGGAATGACGGGAAGTTCGGGAGAAAAAAGTGACGGTCGGCTACAGCAGGATATGGGTCCGCACCGCCTCGCGTCCCGCCGCGTCCAGGCCGAGCGCCTGTTCCAGGTAGCCGTCGAGCGAGCCGTACCGGGCCTTCATCTCGGCGATCGCCGTGGCCAGGTACTCGGCTTCGACGCCCAGGGCCGCGCGCATCGCCGCGTCGGACGGACGGCGGCCGAGCTCGGCCTCGAGGCGGTCGGCCATCCGGGGGGCGCGGCGGGCGAAGAAGTCCTCGCTGTTGGTCAGCAGGTAGTCGTCGACGATGTCGTCGTCGCCCACCCCCGCCACGTGATGGGTCAGGGCGGCCAGCAGGCCGGTGCGGTCCTTGCCCGCCGCGCAGTGGATCAGCACCGGACCGCGCCCGGCGCCCAGGGCCTGGAAGTAGCGGCGGAACAGGTCCAGGTGCCGCTCGGCGAACGGCGCGCGGCGATAGTACTCGACCAGGTAGCCGCGGATCGACTCCACCGACAGGTCCGAGTCCCGCAGGAAGGTGTGCCAGGGATCCTCGCCGGTCACGCCCAGGTCGTTGTCGATCACCTCGGCGGCGAAGCCTTCCCAGCGCCGCGACGGATCGCGCTGGCGCTCGTTGGGGCGGCGCAGGTCGACGATGGTGCAGAGGTTCAGGTCGGCCATGGCGGCCAGGTCGTCGTCGGTGGCCTCGGCCTGGTGGGCGGCGCGGAACAGCACGCCCTTCTTCAGCCGGCCCTCGCCGGCGGCGTAGTCGCCGAAGTCGCGGAAGTTCTCGACGCCTTGCAGAACGATATGACGGGTCATGGCCGGCTTGTTAGCGCCGCGCGGTGACGAAAGCGAGACGGCCGTTACGGCACGACGTCACCCGCCGCGGGTGACCTCGACCGTGCGCCAGGCCGAACGCGGATCGTGGGCATAGGCGACCGAGCTCCAGCCCTCTTTTCGGGAGACATGCCAGTCGACGAACGGCCAGCCTGCGGGCCGGGTCAGCACACCCGCGTCGTCCGGCCGGCCCAGCGGCGCGCCCAGCACGATCTGGCCTGGAAGCGCGTCCGCCATGACCTGGACGTCATCCTGTTGGAAATAGACCCGGCACATCGACGTGCCGCCCGTGTCGCCGACCGTCAGGAACGCCGGCCGGCCGTCCAGGCTGATCCGCTTGACGACCTGCCAGTCGCCCGCGCCAGCGCCCTGCAACAGAGCGGGCAAAGCGTCGTCGCGCACGGTCTCGCCGGCCGTTCGCCGCGCCTCGCGCAGGACCGCACGAGATGAGGCCGGGGCGAAGCAGACATCGCGGACGACGGCGACGGCGCTGGACCGCGTCACCTTGGGGGCGAGATCGTCCGTCACGCCGGAGAAGGCCACGCCCGCGAAAGCGACAGCGATGGCGGACAGGGCGAGCGGGAGGACGGACTTTTTCATGACCGGAGGTTGTGCGGCCCTCATCAGGAAATCAAGAGGCTGGACCGCTCGCGCTCAGGCGAGCCACTCTGCCGCCATGACCGACCTGCACCGCTTCCAGAGCTTCGACGGCGTCTCATTGGGCTACCGCACGCTGTGCGGTTCGGGGGGCGAAGGCTGGCCCACCCTGATGCTGCATGGGTTCCTGGCCAGCGCCGAGACCAACTGGCTCCTGCCCGGGATCGCCGCCGCCGTCGCCGCGACGGGCCGCCGGGTGATCGCTCCCGACCTGCGCGGCCACGGCCGCTCGGACGCCCCGACCGATCCCGCCGCCTGGCCGCGCGACGTGCTGGCCATGGACCAGGAAGCGCTGATCGCCCACCTGGGCCTGAAGGACTACGACCTGGTCGGCTATTCGCTGGGCGCGCGCACGGCCGTGCGGATGCTGGTGCGCGGGGCGCGGCCCCGGAAGCTGGTGCTGGGCGGCATGGGCGACAGCGGGCTGATGGCGGCCGGCGCGCGGGCGGCGATGTTCGAGGACAGCATCCGGAACGGCGACGCGGCCCAGGATCCCCGGGCCGGACGGCGGGTCCATGCGATGATGGCGGCGGGCGGGCTGAAGCCGGAGGCGATGCTGGGGGTGCTGACCTCGTTCGCGGCGACGTCGGCGGCGGAGATCGCGGCGATCGACGTCCCGACCCTGGTGGTGGCCGGGCAGCGGGACGACGACAACGGCTCGGTCGAGCGGCTGGCGGGGATGATGGGGAACGCGCGTGGGACGCGGGTTCCGGGGGATCACCTGAGCGCGGTGATGGAGCCGGCGCTGGCGGAGGTGATCGTGGGATTCCTGAGCCAAGCCGAGTAAGGCCCTCCCCCTGTGGGGGAGGCGATCGCGCAGCGATCGGTGGGGGGGAGTTTTGGGACTGAAGATCCAGATCTGGCCATCGCCCGATCACTCCCCCTCCGTCGCCCTACGGGCGACACCTCCCCACAGGGGGAGGACCTTGGATGGTCGGCTTAGCGGAACGGCGGCTCGTCGAACGCCCGGAGCTTGCGCGAGTGCAGGTTCGGGCCCTCTTCCAGCAGCAGCTTGCAGGTCAGGATGCCGATCTGCAGGTGCTGGCTGATCGCCCGCTCGTAGAAGGCGTTGGCCTGGCCCGGCAGCTTGATCTCGCCGTGCAGGGGCTTGTCGGACACGCAGAGCAGCGTCCCGTACGGCACCCGGAAGCGGTAGCCCTGGGCCGAGATGGTCGCCGACTCCATGTCGATGGCCACCGCCCGGCTCTGGTTGAAGCGCAGGGCCGAGAGGCTGTGGCGCAGTTCCCAGTTGCGGTCGTCGGTGGTGACCACCGTGCCCGTCCGCAAGCGCTTCTTCAGCTGATCGCCCGAGTCGCCGCTGATCGCCTTGGCGGCGTCGTAGAGGGCGCGCTGGACCTCGGCGATCGACGGCACCGGGATCTCGGGCGGCAGCACGGCGTCCAGCACGTGGTCGTCGCGCAGATAGGCGTGGGCCAGCACGTAGTCGCCGATGGTCTGGGTGTCGCGCAGGCCGCCGCAGTGGCCGATCATCAGCCAGGCCTGCGGGCGCAGCACGGCCAGGTGGTCGCAGATGGTCTTGGCGTTGGACGGGCCGACGCCGATGTTGACCAGGGTGATCCCCCGGCCGCCGGGCGCCATCAGGTGGTAGGCCGGCATCTGGTGCTTGCGCCAGGTCGACTCCGCCACCGCCAGTTCGGGATTGGCGGTGTTGGCGGTGATCATCAGGCCGCCCGAGCACGACAGCGCCTCGTAGGGACTGCCTTCCTGGCCCAGTTGCTCGATGCCCCAGCGCACGAACTCGTCGACATAGCGATGGTAGTTGGTGAACAGGATGAACTGCTGGACGTGCTCGGCCGGGGCGCCGGTGTAGTGGCGCAGGCGGGCCAGCGAGAAGTCGGTGCGCAGGCCGTCGAACAGGGCCAGCGGCCGGGCCTCCTCCATCGCCGGGTTCCAGACCCCGTCGGCGATCTCGTCGCCGATGAAGGCCAGGTCCGTGGTCGGGAAGAAGCGGGCGATGTCCTCGCTGCGGACGTCGGCCTGGTTCAGGTCGATCGTGGCGTCCAGCACATAGGGATAGGGGATCTCCTGGCTGGACCGGTCGATCTCGATCTCGACCTCGAAGTCGTTCAGCAGCAGGGTCAGCTGCTCGACCAGGTAGTCGCGGAACTGGTTGGGCTTGGTGATCGTGGTGGCGTAGACGCCGGGCCGGCTGACCCGGGCGTACGAGCGCGCCAGCTTGGGCGGCAGGGCCTCGGGATCGTAGATCAGGCGCAGTTCCGGATAGGCGAACGTGCCGTCGAACCGCGTCTGCGGGTCGGGGCGGGCTCCGGTTTCGAGATAGGCGCGAAGCGCGGTCCGCAGGGCGTCGACGGCGCGTTCGTATTCTACGTTGAGCTGCTCAACGACGGCGATTGCTTTTTCTTGGTTTGACATGGCGCCCTATATCAGCGTTCCGCGGGCATTTCTAGGCTAACGCCGGAAGTGGGCTCGCCATGGGCCCTGGGGCATGGACGAAGCCGATTTCGTCGGCCACAAGGGTCGTAACGACCAAGGCGACGGGCGCGCGGGCGGAAAGCTTGCCCCCAAAGCCTCGACCAATTCGCACGAGCCCCGCGCTCGTCGGGGGAGCCCATGAATAGACGTTTCGCCTTCCTGATCATCGCCGCCATGGTCCTCGGGGTCCTGGTCGGCTGGGCTTGCAACCAGTATCTCGACCCGACCCAGACCGCCGAGGCGGTCAAGTGGTTCAAGATGGGCACCGACCTGTTCCTGCGGCTGATCAAGATGATCATCGCCCCGCTGGTGTTCACCACCCTGGTGGCCGGCATCGCCCACATGGAGGACGCCGCCGCCGTGGGCCGGATCGGCGCCAAGACCATGGGCTGGTTCATCAGCGCCTCGGCCGTCTCGCTGCTGCTGGGCCTTCTGATGGTGCACCTGCTGCATCCCGGCGCGGGCCTGGTGCTGAACGAAGCCGCCGACCTGGCCGCCAAGGCCCCGGCCGCCTCGACCGAGACCTTCACCCTGCAGGGCTTCCTGACCCACCTGGTGCCGACCTCGATCTTCGACGCCATGGCCAAGAACGAGATCCTGCAGATCGTCGTCTTCTCGCTGTTCGTCGGCACCGCCGTCGCCTCGCTCGACAACAAGGCCCCGCACATCCTGGAGCTGGCCGAGCAGGGCGCCCAGATCATGCTGAAGGTCACCGGCTTCGTTATGAAGCTGGCCCCGCTGGCGATCTTCTGCGCCCTGGCCTCGACGATCGCCGACCAGGGCCTGTCGATGCTGGTGGTCTACGGCAAGTTCGTGGTCGGCTTCTACGCCACCATGGGCACGCTGTGGCTTCTGCTGTTCATCGCCGGCTGGCTGGTGCTGGGCAAGCGGGTGGTCCCGCTGTTCGGCGCGATCCGCGACCCGGCCCTGCTGGCCTTCTCGACCGCCAGCTCGGAAGCCGCCTATCCGCGCATCCTGGACGCCCTGCCCAAGCTGGGCATCCGCCGCCGCATCGTCTCGTTCGTCCTGCCGCTGGGCTATTCGTTCAACCTCGACGGCTCGATGCTCTACTGCACCTTCGCCACCATGTTCATCCTGCAGGCGCACGGGGTGCACCTGTCGGTCCAGCAGCAGATCTTCATGCTGCTGCTGCTGATGGTGACGTCGAAGGGCATCGCCGGCGTGCCGCGCGCCTCGCTGGTGGTGATCATGGCCACCCTCACCTATTTCGGCCTGCCCGAGGCCTGGATCGCCCTGGTGCTGGGCGTCGACCACCTGCTGGACATGGGCCGCAGCGCCACCAACGTGGTCGGCAATTCGGTCGCCGCCGCCGTGGTCGCCAAGTGGGAGGGCGAACTGGACGATCCGGAGCCGCCAATCGATCCTCGGGCCGAGCCGGCCAAGGCTTAGACCTGGAAGCGCCGCTGATTGACTTCCGGGGAGAGAGGCCCAATCTCTCTTTCTCCGGGGGGAGGCGCTGACGTGTTTAGGAAGACTGACATGAACGCCAAATCCATGATCCGGGCCGGTCTGCTGTCGACGGTCCTGCTGGCCGCCGCCGCTCCGGCCCTCGCCGATCCAGCCGCGCCCGACGCTCAAGCCAAGCCCCGCCCGGCGCGCACCTGCTTCGCGCTGTCCGACTGGGACAACTGGAGCGCCCCCGACCGCGACACCCTGTATCTGAAGGTCCGCAATCGCGACGTCTATCAGGTGGACCTGTCGCACGGCACCAGCATGCTGACCTCGCCGGGCGTGCACCTGGTGTCGATCGTGCGCGGCGTCGACACCGTCTGCGGCCCGCTCGACCTCGACCTGCGGGTGTCCGACGGCTACGGCATGGCCATGCCGATCATGGCCAAGAAGATCACCAAGCTGTCCAAGGAAGAGATCGCGGCGATCCCCAAGAAGGACCGGCCGTAGGGGCGCAAGGCCGATCGACGGCTTCGGAAGCGAAAACCTCGTCCTTCGACAAGCTCAGGATGAGGTTTTCCACTGCACGGCCTGCACAATGGTCCTCATCCTGAGCTTGTCGAAGGACGAGGGCCACGCACCAGGCTCGAAGGGTTGATCGCCCCTACTCCGCCGCCGCTTCCAGCAGCGCCACCACCATCGCGTTGACCGGCGTGGCGATCCCGTGCCGCGCGCCCAGGCGGACAATCACGCCGTTGCGGGCGTCCAGCTCCATGGGCCGGCCCGCCGCGCGGTCGGCGTGCAGGGAATTGACCCCGTCGGCCGGGCCCGAGCGATAGCCTTCGACCACCGTCTCGGGCAGGTCGGACGGCAGGTCGGCGCCCTCGGCCCGGCCCACCGCCACGCATTCCCCGACCAGGGCCCGCATGATGTCGGCGATCGGCTCGCGCCGGGCCACGCCCGACGGCTTCAGGGTCAGGGCGTTGACCGCCCCGGCGCAGTTGAGGGCCAGCTTCTTCCAGGCGGCGGTCTTGAAGTCCGGCGTCGTGGCGACCTGGATCGGCGTGTCGGCGAACAGCGACACGAAGGCCTCGCCCGCCTCGCCTTGCGGGACCAGGATCGTGCCGTCGCGGCGCTGGCGCACGCGGCCGGGCGCGCTGCGCTCGGCGGGGATGTCGACCACCGCCGGCGTGATCCGTTCGGCGTCCACATAGGGCGTGAAGCGTTCGACGTGCTCCACGCCGTTCTGCAACACCGCCACGCGGGTTCCCGCGCCCACCAGCCGGTCCAGCCACGCGCCGGTGGCGGCCGCGTCATAGGTCTTGGTGGTGATGATCGCCCAATCGACCGAAGACGCCTGGTCCGGAGCCGTCAGCACCCGCGGTGTCGCCGTCAGCGGTCCGCCCGGCGTCTCGACCTCCAGCCGGTCGAACGCGGTGCGCGCGCAGACCTCGACCGTCAGGTCCGGGTTCTGGGCCAGCCACGCGGCGATCACGCCGCCCACCGCGCCAGGTCCGATCACCGCTACCCGCATCGTCAAACTCCGAACAAAGAAACGCCGCCCCCTTTCGAGGGCGGCGGCATGTTATCCCCGGCTTCCCTGCTTCTTTTGGCCTGCTCTTATTCTGCCGGCAGGGTGTTCTCAGAGCGCTTCTTGAGCATGTCGTCGAAGCTCGACCACACGCCCTCCGCGCCGTGCCATTGGCCCTGGGTGGCGGCCTTGGAATATTCCGTGGCCCGGGCCTCGAAGAAGTTGGCGTGCTCCACGCCCGACAGCAGCGACTGCAGCCAGGGCAGCGGGTTTTCCTTGATGCCGTAGACTTCCGGCAGGTGCAGCTGGCGCAGGCGCCAGTCGGCGATGAACCGGATGTATTGCTTGATGTCGTGAGGGGTCATGCCCTGGATCTCGCCGGCCTCGAAGGCCAGGTCGATGAAGGCGTCCTCCATGATCACCACGCTCTTGCAGCACTCGACGATGTCGGCGGCGACCTCGGGGGTGACGCACTTCGTCTCGGCGTTGAACGCGTGGTACAGCTTGATGATGCCTTCGCAGTGCAGGCTCTCGTCGCGGATCGACCACGAGACGATCTGGCCCATGCCCTTCATCTTGTTGAAGCGCGGGAAGTTCATCAGC
Organism: Caulobacter sp. P1_D6; assembly: GCF_056406095.1. Taxonomy (NCBI): domain Bacteria; kingdom Pseudomonadati; phylum Pseudomonadota; class Alphaproteobacteria; order Caulobacterales; family Caulobacteraceae; genus Caulobacter; species Caulobacter sp. P1_D6. Next base: position 44,129 of record NZ_JBFUAW010000022.1, read on the forward strand.
ATCGCGAAGCTGGCGAACAGCTGCAGGCCTTCGGTGAAGCCGCCGAACATGGCCAGGGTGCGGGCGATGTCGGCGTTGGTCTCGACGCCGAACTTCTGCATGAAGTCGTGCTTGTCGCGCATGGCCTGGTATTCCATGAACGCGCCGAATTCGCTCTCCGGCATGCCGATGGTTTCAAGCAGCAGGGCGTAGGCCGCGATATGGATGGTCTCCATATTGGCGAACGACGACAGCATCATCTTCACTTCGGTGGGTTTGAAGACCCGGCCGTAGCGTTCCATGTAGTTGTCGGCGACTTCGATGTCCGACTGGGTGAAGAAGCGGAAGATCTGCGTCAGCAGGTTCCGTTCCTTGTCGTTCAGCTTGACGGCCCAGTCCTTGAGGTCCTCGCCGAGGGGCACTTCCTCGGGCATCCAGTGGACCTGCTGCTGCTTCTTCCAGAACTCGTGGGCCCACGGATAGCGGAAGGGCTTGTAAGCGCCGGAAGGGGTCAGGAGGCCGGGCAGGGTGGCGAGCTTTGCGGACATCGAGGACGGCTCCAGGGCAGGCGGACACGAATCGGACGGACGATTACAGTCTTTTGGTATCGGGCTCCCACGGCCGCATCTAGTGGCCAGATGGTCGCAGCACACAACATGTTGTGGGCGAATTGGGTAACGAATGATGAATCAAGCTTACACCATCTATGGCGCGCTTGGCTCGGGGTCCGTGCCGGTCGAAGCTGTTTTGACGATTCTGGGGCAGCCCTACACCGTGATCGAGGCGCCCACCTGGGAGGGCGCGGCCCAGCAGGCCAAGGTGGCGGGGGTCAATCCGCTGAAACAGATCCCGGCCCTGGTCACGCCCGACGGCGAGACGATCACCGAGAGCGCCGCCATCCTGATCTGGCTGGCCGACCGGTTCCCGGAGGCGTGGCTGGCTCCCTCGCTCGGTTCGCCCCTGCGCGGCCAGTTCCTGCGCTGGATGGTGTTCGTGCCGGCCTCGATCTACTCGCTGTTCTGGGTGCGGGACGATCCTTCGCGGTTGGCGGGGCCGGACGTCGAGGCCGGGGCGAGGATCAAGGCGGCGACGGCCGACCGCATCGCCGAGTGCTGGGGGATGATGGAGAGTCAGCTGACGCCCGGGCGCTACCTGCTGGGCGACGAGCTAACGGTGCTGGATTTGTATGTCGCCGTGGTCAGCCGCTGGGGCTCGCGGCGCAAGCGGTTCTACGAGGTGGCGCCGCGGATGAGCGAGGTCGTCCGCCGCGTGGACGCCGATCCGAGGCTGGCGGACTTCTGGGCGGAGCGGTTCCCGTTCGTGGACGGGTGGGAGAGCAACGGGGCGGCGGGGTAGAGGCCGGCGTCAGCGGTTCAGCGGCTGTAGTGAACGTTGGATATGGCTGCGTCGCACTTCCCGATCACCAGGACGAGCTGCCCGCCGCCACGGGTGGTTTCGAGATCACCATTCGGCAACGCCGCAGGCGGCCGCCATCGAAAGACGGTCCAATGCTCACCGTCATCCTGCACATCGACAGCGGGGTAGGCTTTCGGGTCCGCTGTGGGAAAGAAGTCCTGCTCCACGGCGAGAAAGATCGCTCGCGCTGTTTCGGCATTTGTCACGAGCGGTTTGCCCGGCTTGCCCCAGCGCTCGGCACAGGCCAAAGCGCCGGGCTCCGCGTGAGCCGCCGTCGCGACCAGCGCGAAGATCCCGAGAACCAGCGCCAGTATCGTCGATCTGAAACGGTCGAACATTCTTCGAAACTGCCTTGCAATGCGATCCAGGCGAAGCCCCCATCCGCCCCGGATGCGGCCACGCCTTGGTGGATGGGAGCTCTGGGGGGCTGACTGAGTCAAGGTTTCAAGGCGCGGCCTCGCCGCTGGCGGATGACGTCAGGGGTGGTTGCGGAGAGGGCGCCAACTTGAACCCTCTCCCGGAGGGGAGAGGGTTTCGCGCGGCTTACGCTCGGCGTTCAGTGGATGAAGTCCCGCGATTTCAACGCCCTGAACTTTCTCGACCCGAGTCTGTCCTCACCCCTTCAAAGCCCCCGTATCCTTGACCCACCTCGACGCAAGGAAAGGGCGCATGGCCAGCGACCGATGCGGCGGCGAGGGGCGATCGAGCGGGAAGCTCTGTCCGCGGGGTCTTCGGCGTTGAGTAGGAAGAACCAAACCCCATCCATCTGGTGCCGGCTGGGCTCGGAACACGGATACAGCGTTGGCTGGGGGCCGATTTAGCAGCAGGCGAGCGGTGACGCGCTCGCGGTCCGGGACTGGGGCTCGTTGATCCAGGCCCGCCCGTCGGAGGCTTCAAGGCGGCGAGGCTCGAACAGAGCTCAGCGTCGCGGGCTTTCGGATAACGGTCGCGCGGAGCGTTGGGCTTCGTCGAAACGGTATTCCTATTCAAACTCCGGACGGTGTCCGGCGCTCCGCGACCCTTTCCATTCCCACTCACAGCCAGAAGGCATGAGCTTGAGACGCCGTGCCCGCTAACACTTGCCCCCACCTGACCGCTTCGCGGTCTGTCCGCCCCCAGGGGGGGCGGAGGACGCGCGCTGCGCCGGCGGCGGCTCCTCTTCCCCCTGTGGGGGAAGACGGTCGCGAAGCGACCCGTAGGGGGCAAGTGGTCGCCGCACCGCCCCTTGGGAAACCGCCCATGATCCTGCTAAGCAGCGGCCATGCTGACCGATCCCCTGTTCTACGCCGTCGCCATTCCCGCGGTGATCCTGCTGGGCCTGGCCAAGGGCGGGTTCGCGGGGATCGGGGTGGTGGCGGTGCCGATGATGGCGCTGGTGATCTCGCCGGTGCTGGCCGCGGCGATCACCCTGCCGATCCTGCTGGCCCAGGACGTCGTCAGCGTCTGGTCGTTCCGCAAGACCTGGGACAAGGGCCTGCTGATCCTGATGCTGCCGGCGGCGGCGGTCGGCATCTTCCTGGGCTGGCTGCTGGCGGCCCGGGTCTCCGTCGCGGCGGTCGAGCTGTCGATCGGCCTGATCTCGATCGCCTTCTCGCTGCAGCGCCTGTGGGCCGAGCGGGCGGTCAAGGTCGCCCAGGCGATCGAAGCCGGTCCAGCCCGGCCCTGGCTGGGCGCCCTGTGCGGCGCGGTCGCCGGCTTCACCAGCCAGGTGGCCCACGCCGGCGGTCCGCCGTTCCAGATCTACGTCCTGCCCCGCCGCCTGCCGCGCGACGTGTTCATCGGCACCAGCGCCATCTTCTTCGCCACGGTCAACTGGATGAAGGTGCCGGCCTATATCGCGCTCGGCCAATTCACGCCCCAGGTGCTGACCACGGCGGCCGTGCTGCTGCCCCTGGCCCTGGCCTCGACCTGGGCGGGCGTCTGGCTGGTGCGCCGCGTGCCGGCCGAGGGCTTCTACAAGGTCATCTACGTGCTGTTGATCGCGGTCGGCGCCAAGCTGGCCTGGGACGGGGCGCACGGCCTGCTGGGCTGATCGATAGATGTGTCCAACGCCCTTTCGCCGCCACGATGATCGGCGTTTATATGTCACCGATTGAGCGTAGAGTGGGGCCATGAGCGAGACGACCAGCATCATTCCGGTTGCGGACGCGGCGCCGGTTCCGGCGATCCTTCCGACCACTCACTATCCCACGCCCGGCGCCAAGTGCGCCGACCTGGTGGTGCATCTGGCCGGCCTGGCCTGCGCCCTGCTGGGCGGCGGCATCCTGCTGGGCCTGGCCTTCGGCCTGGGCTCGCTGAGCCAGGTGGCGGCGATCAGCGTCTACACCGTGGGCCTGATCACCATGCTGTCGCTGTCGACCGCCTACAACTTCGCCAAGGCCCGCTGGCGGCCGCTGCTGCGCCGCTTCGACCACGCCGGCATCTTCATCATGATCGCCGCGTCCTACACCCCCTTCACCACCCAGAACCTGCACGGCTGGTGGGCCATCGGCATGACCACGGCCGTCTGGTCGGTGGCCGGCGTCGGCGTCGCCGCCAAGCTGTTCCTGCCCGGCCTGGACAAGCGCTTCTGGGTCGGCCTCTACCTGGCCCTGGGCTGGTTGGTCCTGGTAGCCGTCAAGCCGATGATCGCCGGCATGGGCTGGGCAGCCCTGCTGCTGCTCGCGCTTGGCGGCGTGATCTATTCGACGGGTACGGTGTTCTACCTGATGAAGCGGCTGAAGTTCCGGAGGGCGATCTGGCATGGTCACGTGATCGGCGGCGCCGGCCTGCACTACGCCGCGGTGCTGGTCGGGGTGGTCCTGGCCTCGAGTGGTCACCCCTGACCTTGCGTAAATTGGGCTAGCCTTGAACACCCCGCCGGACTCCAAAAAGACCGCTCAGACCTTCTTCTGGGACCGCGCCGCCAACGGCCAGCGCGGCAAGCGCCTGCCGGCGCCGCTGACCCAGGCCGACAGCACGGTCGAGGCGGTCGGCTTTCCCGGCGTGCGGCTCAGCGTCGACGAGGCCGACGAGGCCCTGCGCAACGTCGCAGACCGCCTGGCCCCGCTGCGGCCGCTGCTGGGCCGCGACGACTTCAACATCCTGGCCCTGTCGGGCGGCGCGGCCGGCGGCGCCTTCGGGGCCGGCGCCCTGGTGGGCCTGACCAAGGCAGGGACCCGTCCGGAGTTCGCCATCGTCACCGGCGTCAGCACCGGCGCCCTGATCGCCCCCTTCGCCTTCCTGGGCTCGGAGTGGGACGACCGACTGGCCGACGCCTATGTCGGCGGCCACGCGGCCGACCTGCTCAGCTTCAAGCGCCTGGGCCCCGGCCTGGGTCCCAGCCTGTTCCGGGGCGACGGCCTGGACGGGCTGGTTTCACCGTTCATCGACCTGGACATGATCGCGGCCGTGGCCCGCGAACACGCCAAGGGCCGCCGCCTGCTGATCGCCACCACCAATCTGGACAGCCAGAAGGTCACGATCTGGGACATGGGGGCAATCGCCACCCAGGGCGGCGACGACGCCGTGCGGCTGTTCCGCGAGGTGCTGGTGGCCTCGGCCACCCTGCCCGGCCTGTTCCCGCCCAAGCTGATCGACGTCGAGGCCCCCGACGGCCATGGGGGCATGACCCACTATCAAGAGATGCACGCCGACGGCGGCATCGCCGCGCCGCTGTTCCTGATGCCCGACGCCCTGCTGCGCTGGCGCGAGCTGGGCCAGCGCCTGCGGCGCGGCCGGGTCTATGTGATCTTCAACACCGTGCTCGACCCCTCGCCCCGCACCACCCCGCCGGGCGTGACCTCGATCATGGGGCGCAGTTTCGAGACCATGCTGCGGTTCTCGTACCGCCAGGCGCTGAGCGTCGCCGCCGGCTTCTGCGCCCGCCACAACCTGCCGCTCTGGTCGGCCTCGATCCCGGTCAGCTTCTCGGGCTTCAACATGATGAAGTTCGAGACCGCGCTGATGAAGCGGACCTTCGACGACGCCGAGGCCCTGGCGATCAGCGGCCAGCTGTGGTCCAGCGCCATCCCGACGCCCGAGCCCCTGTGGCGCGGCCTGTTCAAGCGCCAGCCGCCGCGCGGGCGGACGGTCAAGGATCCCATCCTGGCGCCGACGACGGGCCTGGCCCTGTCGGAGGGAACCTCCGCCGAGCTGGGCGCCGGATCCGACCGGGAAGAGCCTATTTCTTGAGGTAGCGGGCGCGCAGCTTGTCGACGTTCGGCGGCACGGCGCGGAAGTCCGAAGCCAGGCCCAGCCGGGCGTTGCACGACGGGCAGCGCACCGAGTCCTCGTCGGCCAGCTCGGCCGGCGGATCGAAGCGCGTGCCGCAAGGCTTGCACTTGAAGTCGCCGACAGCCGGCGGCGGGGGCGGGGGCTCGGGCGCCATCACCACGACGCGCTTGTGCCCGGCCGGACGCTGGATGCGCTCCAGCGGCGGCGGCCCGCCCGGCGCGGCGACGCCGCTCTTCAGGCTCAGGATCTTGCGGGGGCGAGGGGGCTCGCTGTCGCTCATGGCGCTTGATGGCTCGGGTGAAGGGCTTGGCGGGTCAAGGGCGCTAGCTGCATGATCTGGGCCCGAAACTCAAGCGCCGAGCGTATCACGCCGGCTCGGACGTCCTACCAGTGAGGCCGCAGGCTGAACGAAAAGGCCAGCATTTCGTCCTTCTGGGTGGCCATGCCCATGATGACGTCCTTGGCCTTGATCTTGCGGTGGACATAGCCGAACGAGGCCTGCATCGGGCCCTTGCGCCAGGCGACGCCGGCCTGGCCGTCGCCGACCAGCTTGCTGCTGGCGTCGGACGTGACGCCGGCCCCGCTCCAGTCGCCCTCGCTGCCGCGCAGCATGTTCATGCCCACGGCCTGGCCGCTGGCGGCGGCGAACACGTACCAGCGTCCGCGCTGACCGAACTGGCGGCCGTCCTGGACGCCCAGCGAGTCGACGACCTGGTTTCCCATCTTCTTGCCGAAGCGCACCGTGGCGCCGGCCTCGGCCGAGCCGCCGGCGCCGCCGAAGCCCAAGCCGGCGTGCGGCGTGACATCGAGCGCGTACTTGCCGGCGCCGACCGAGACGGCGGCCGGCCAGCCGCGAGTGACGGTGACGTCGACTTCCCGATCTTCGAAACTGTCCTCGTCGGGGCGGACCAGGGCCAGCGGCCGGGTCCGGCCGGCCGGCGCGACGCTGGCCACCGACATGCGGACCGAGTCGACGGCGTGCGCGCCCTCGCCGACCACGACGGCGCTGGACCGGTAATTGACCGCGCCGCGGCCCTCGTAATAGCGGTTGGCGTCGAGCAGGGCCGCGTCGCCATAGGCGCCGGCGGGCGAGAGCGCGAAGCTGGGATCGCTGGCGCGCTCGGTCCGGGCGGCGGGCGCCTCGGCGAAACCGACCGAGGCGGCGGCGGGGCGGACGTTGCGTACGCCGAGATCCACTGGAGCTCCGGCGCGGCCGGCGGCGCGCATGTCGACAATAAAGCTGGGCGAGGCCTTGCGGGCGGGGGCGGACGTCTTATCTGCAGGACTGGACGCTTTGGCGGACCGAGTCGGTTGGGCCTGCGCCGTGGCGATCGCCAAGACGCTCAGACCCAATCCCGCAGCAAATGCCGTGCAAGCACGCATTCCGGTCCCCAGAACCCTTTCCCCATGAAAAGCCTACTCGGAATTCGAACGGCGTCCATGGGACAAAACCCCACGTCATGAACATTTCGCACTGAGTATGGTTCCGGACGAAAAAGGGCGTCGCGGAGGCCCGCGACGCCCTTGATTTTCAGGAATTCTTAAGGTCTGGCGCCGGCCGGCTCACTGGCAGGCCAGGCATTCCTCGTAGTCGGTCTTGGACGGGGCGTCGAAGCCGTTGACGGGCCCCGCCACCGCGACGTCGGAACCGGCGTAGGACGCCCGTTGCACCGACTTGGAGCGCAGGTAGTACAGCGACTTCACGCCGCGCTCCCAGGCCTGCCAGTGCAGCATGTGCAGGTCCCACTTGTCGACGTCGCCCGGCAGGAAGATGTTCACCGACTGGCTCTGGCAGACTTCCGGCGTGCGGTCGGCGGCCAGTTCGACCACCCAGCGCTGATCCAGCTCGAAGGCGGTCTTGTAGACGTCCTTGTCGTCCTGGCTGAGGAAGTCCAGGTGCTGGACCGAGCCCTCGTTCTCCAGGATCGAACCCCAGACCGCGTCGGTGTTCTGGCCCTTCTCCTCGAGCAGCTTCTCCAGGTAGGGGTTCTTCACCGCGAACGAGCCCGACAGGGTCTTGTGGGTGTAGATGTTGGCCGGGATCGGCTCGATGCCGGCGCTGGTGCCGCCGCAGATGATCGAGATCGAGGCGGTCGGGGCGATGGCCAGCTTGTGCGAGAAGCGCTCCATCGAGCCGCGGTCGGCGGCGTCCGGGCACGGACCCTTCTCCTCGCCGATGGTGATCGACGCCTTGTCGGCCTCGCGGCGCAGGTGCTTGAACATCCGCATGTTCCAGCTCTTGGCCAGGGCGCTCTCGAACGGCACGTTCTGGCTTTGCAGGAAGCTGTGGAAGCCCATCAGGCCCAGGCCCACCGAACGCTCGCGCATGGCGGCGTAGGCGGCGGTCGCGGCGGCGTCCGGCGCGCGGTCGATGAAGTCCTGCAGGACGTTGTCGAGGAAGCGCATGATGTCCTCGATGAACATCGGATGGTCGCGCCACTCCAGGAACGTCTCGGCGTTGACCGACGACAGGCAGCAGACGGCCGTGCGGTCGTTGCCCAGGTGGTCGACGCCGGTGTGCAGCATGATCTCGCTGCACAGGTTCGACTGGCGCACGCTCAGGCCCAGCTCGCGCTGGTGCTGCGGCATGGCGCGGTTCACGGTGTCGGAGAAGATCAGGTAGGGCTCGCCGGTCTGCAGGCGCAGCTCCAGGACCTTCTGCCACAGGGCGCGGGCGTCGACTTCGCGCAGGACCTCGTTGGTCTTGGGCGAGCGCAGGCCGAACTTGTGGCCGTCGCGGACGGCGTGCATGAACTCGTCGGTGATCGAGATGCCGTGGTGCAGGTTCAGGGACTTGCGGTTGAAGTCGCCCGACGCCTTGCGGATCTCCAGGAACTCTTCGATTTCCGGGTGGTGGATGTCGAGGTAGACGGCCGCCGAACCGCGGCGCAGCGAGCCTTGGCTGATCGCCAGGGTCAGGCTGTCCATCACGCGGATGAAGGGGATGATGCCGCTGGTCTGGCCCTGGCCCTTGACCTTCTCGCCGATCGACCGGACGCCGCCCCAGTAGGTGCCGATGCCGCCGCCGTTGGCCGCCAGCCAGACGTTCTCGTTCCAGACGCCCAGGATGCCGTCCAGGCTGTCGCTGACGGCGTTCAGGAAGCAGCTGATCGGCAGGCCGCGCTCGGCGCCGCCGTTGCTCAGCACCGGCGTCGACGGCATGAACCACAGCTTGCTCATGTAGTCGTAGACGCGCTGGGCGTGGTCGGCGTCGTCGGCGAAGGCCGTCGACACGCGGGCGAACATGTCCTGGTAGGACTCGCCCGGCAGCAGATACCGGTCTTCCAGGGTGGTCTTGCCGAAATCGGTCAGCAGGGCGTCGCGCGAGCGATCGACCTCGACCTTGCGCACCAGCGCCAGTTTCGGACGTTCAGCCTTCATGCCGCCGGTGCGGACCAGGGGGAGAGCCGTCGTCTTCGCCGCTTCACTGCCGTTCATGATCAAAAATCCATAATCAATCAGCGTGTTCCGGAAAAGGGAACGTCCCGTCCAGCCGCTACATCTTGTGGCCGAGGAGCCCCCTCAGCCCACATATGGGGCCACAGTGGCTAATGACTCGTCAACGACGAGATGCGCCTCGCGGGCGAGTTTTTTCTTAACAAGCTGTGAACGAACAACGGTGTCCGGGAAGATGCTGGGCATCATCAAGGGGTTGCACGGCCAAGGCAAACGCTGCCGTGACACCCTGTCGCGGGCCACAAAGAAGTGATCCGGTCGCGGACCGGATTGCGCTGAAAAGCACTTGCCTGCGCCAAGCGCCCGGCCGGCGGGCGATCCGACGTCCACGGCGCATCTTGCGACCGTTTCCGACGTCGTCCCGCTCCTGGACGGACCCAAAAGAAAAGGGCCCGGCGTCGCCGCCGGGCCCTCAACCTTAGTGCCTGATCTTGATCTTAGAAGTTGATCGAGATCGTGGAACGACGGTTCAGCGGTTCCTTCACACCATCGCCGGTGGCGACGGCCGGGGCGCTTTCACCCTTCCAGTCAACGGCCAGGGTGTCGGCGGCGACACCGGCGCCGACCAGGGCGTCAGCCACGGCCTTCGCACGACGCTCCGAGAGCTTGGCGTTGTACTTCGGCGAACCCGAGGTGTCGGTGTGACCGACAACCACCAGCTTGGTGGCCTTGCCCGAGGTCGCGTAGTTCGCGGCTTCCGAAACCACCGACTGGGCTTCCGGCGTCAGGACGTACTGATCGAACGGGAAGTAGACGATGAACTCGCGAGCCTCATACGCCGGCGGAGGCGGCGGGGGAGGCGGCGGGGGCGGAGGCGGCGGGGGCGGAGGAGGCGGCGGCGGCGGGGGCGGCGGCGGCGGCGGCGGCGAAGCGAAGGAGTAACGCAGACCCACGGTCAGCGATTGGTCCTTGTACTGGCCTTGGAACGCGCCGGGTTGGATCGCGCCGTTGCCGGTCGACTGCCAGCCGTGCTCCTCGGTGGCGAACCAGCGGTAGGTCACGTCGACCTTCAGCTTGTCGGTCGCCTTGATCGAGGCGCCGGCGATGGCTTGCCAGGCGATGGCGATGTCGTCGTCGTCGACGGTCAGGTTCTGCTGAGCCGCGTTGGTCGCCGTGACCGGGCCCACGCCGCTGAACTGACCCAGCGCGCTGACGTCCAGACGGTTGATGCCGAGACCGGCGCCCAGGTAGGGGTTGATCCACGAGTCCGGCGCGAAATCGTACAGGACGTTGACCATCAGCGACCAGGAGTCGATCGAGCCCGACGGGCCGCCGCAGGTCGGCGAGGTGGCCGAACGGGTCACGCCGGGGGTGCAGAGGCCGATCGGCTGCTGACGGACCGGGTTGCCCATGACGGTGGTCAGGTCGCCGGGGCGATAGCCGCCTTCGACTTCGGCGCGCCAGTTCGGGTTGAACTGGTAGCCCAGGCGGACGAAGCCGGCCCAGTCTTCATCCGTCGACCAGGTCCAGTGCGCGTGCGCGCCATCGCGCAGGCTCAGGTCCGATTCGGAGTTGATGCCCTCGGGCCAGTGGTAGCCAAGGTCGACCGCGCCGTACCAGCCGGTCTCTTGGGCCGAAGCGGCGCCAGCGGCGAACACCGCGGCCAGAGCCACCCCCGCCAGGAGTTGGAGTTTCATATCAAGAGCCCTCTATTGCCCTGCACCGGCCGAGACCGACCGAGCATTGTTATACCAAGGCGCACGATCCGCGAAAGTGTCAGCAGAGCAACACCCGTCAGGTTTCGAGCGCCCCATTAGAGATGACGCCGCGAAACATGACCGCCCCCACGAAATCAACTTCCGAGCGTATCGGCTGACTGTCCCGGAAAAAGCGCCAGCATAGTACCGGTTCGCACGTGAATCCGCGCAGCGCAAGGCCTTGAGCGCGTTTTACAACCTGCAAACGTGTAAAAATGTCGCACCTGTGCAGGAACTCCACAGTCGGAAGCGGCGGGCGCCCGCTACCTCAGTCGAGGGTCCGTCGGTAACGTGACATAGCGGCGGCGGCGATCGCCACGACAAATAGCGCCAGGGCCAAAAGACTAGTCCAAAGGTCGATCAGACCCAGTCCTTTAAGTAATGAGCCGCGCACGATTCGCAGGAAGTGGGTCACGGGGATCACGCTGCCCAGGGCCTGGGCCCAGGCCGGCATGCCCCGGAACGGGAACATGAAGCCCGACAGCAGGATCGACGGCAGGATGTAGAAGAACGACATCTGCACGGCCTGCAGCTGGTTGCGGGCCACGGTCGAAATGAGAAAGCCCAACGACAGCGACCCGAAGATGAACAGCACCACCCCCAGGGCCAGGGCGTCCCAGCCGCCCGCCATCGGCACCGAGAACAGCACCCGCGCCAGCACCAGGATGACCACGGTCTGGATCAGCCCGACCACCACATAGGGCGACAGCTTGCCGATCATCACCTCGATCGGCTTGGCCGGGGTGGCCAACAGGCTCTCCATGGTGCCGCGCTCGTATTCGCGGGTCATGCCCAGCGAGGTCATCATCACCAGGGTCAGCGACAGCACCACGCCCAGCAGGCCGGGCACGATGTTGTAGGCGGTGATGGCCTCGGGATTGTAGCGCCGGTGGATCACCACCTCGAACGGATCCTTGTCGACCCCTATGCCAGAAGGTGGGGCCGCCGCGCCCACCAGGTCGCGCGACAACGCCGTACGCGGAAGATTGGCCAGGGCCGCGATCGCGCCGCCGGTGGCGGCGGGGTCGGAGGCGTCGGCCTCGACCAGGATCTGCGCGTCGTCGCCGCGCACCACGCGGCGCGTGAAGTCGGCGGGGATGGTCAGGGCGAACTGCACCTCGCCCCGGGCGATGGCCTGGTCCAGCTCCTCGGGCGAGGACGCCTCGCGGACGATCTTGAAGTAACCGTTGTGGGCCAGGGCCGAGAGGGCCGAGCGCGCCATCGGCCCGTGGTCCTGCACCAGCACCGCCGTGGGCAGGTCGCGCGGGTCGCTGTTGATGGCGTAGCCGAACAGCAGCAGCTGGACGATCGGCATGACCAGGATCATCGCATAGGTCAGCCGGTCGCGGGTGAGCTGGATGAACTCCTTGGTCAGCACCGCCAGGATGCGGTTCAGGGAGAGGCCCCTGTCGGCCGCCCCAGACGAGGATTGGGCGCCGCTCATTGAAAGTTGTCCCGCGACGACGCCATCAGCTGGATGAACACGTCCTCCAGGGTGGGCGAGACCTCGCTCCAGACGAATGGCGGCTTGCGATAGGGGGCGATGGCGGCCTCCAGCGCCGCGCGGTCCTGGCCGCTGACGTGCAGGGCGGCGCCGAACGGCGCGGCCATGGCCACGCCCGGGGCCTTGGAAAGCTCGCGGCCCAGCCGGTCGGCCCCTGGTCCCTCGGCGCGGAAGGTGGTCAGGCCCGACTGGCCGATCACCTCGTCCAGCGTCCCCCGCGCCATCAGCTTGCCGTAGGCGATGTAGGCGATGTCGTGGCAGCGCTCGGCCTCGTCCATGTAGTGGGTCGAGACCATCACGGTCAGGCCCTCGGCCGACAGGGCGTGGATCTCGTCCCAGAACTCGCGCCGCGCCTGGGGATCGACGCCCGCCGTGGGTTCGTCCAGCAGCAGCAGGCGCGGCTCGTGCAGCACGCACGACGCCAGGGCCAGGCGCTGCTTCCAGCCGCCCGACAGGCTGCCGGCCAGCTGCTTCTGGCGTCCCGCCAGGCCCAGCCGCTCAAGCGCCTCGTCCACCCGCCTGCGGCGCTGGTCCAGGCCGTAGATGCGGGCGGTGAAGTCCAGGTTCTCGCGGATCGACAGGTCCTCGTAGAGCGAGAACTTCTGGGTCATGTAGCCGGTCTGGCGCTTGATCTCCTCGGCATGGCGCCGGAAGTCCAGGCCCAGCACCGTGCCCTCGCCGGCGTCGGGGGTCAGCAGGCCGCACAGCATGCGCAGGGTGGTGGTCTTGCCCGAGCCGTTGGGACCCAGGAAGCCGGTGATCTTGCCGGAACCGACCTGGATGGTCAGGTCCTGGACCACGTGCTTGTCGCCGTACGACTTGTCCAGGCCGCGCACGTCGACGGCCAGCTCGCCGCCGGGCTCGGTCAGAGGCTTGGAAGCAGGCTGGGCGACCGCGGCGTTCACTTGCCCGCGCCCTTCAGCGGAACCACGTCGACCGGCAGGCCGGGCGGCAGGTCGTCCGGATGGTCCGGCAGGGCCTCGACCAGGAACACCAGCCGGTCGCGGGCGTCGCGGCTGTAGATCACCGGCGGGGTGAACTCGGCCCGGGGGCTGACGAAATTGATCCGGGCGCCGAGGCCGCTCTTGCAGCCGTCGCACTCGAAGGCGATCCGCGCGCCCGGCTTATAAAGAGCGACCTCGGACTGGGGCACGTAGAACCGCAACCGCACCCGGTTGTCGGCCAGCAGGGCCACCACCGGCTGGTTGGCCGCCACCCATTCGCCGGGCTGGTAGAAGACGTCCTGCACCCGGGCGGCCGTCGGGGCCTTGGGGCTGATCTGATCGAGGCGGTCCTGGGCGACGGTCAGCTGGTCGCGAGCGGCGGCGGCCTGGCTCTCGGCCGCGCGGATGGCGTCCGGCCGCGCGCCCAGCGTGCCGACCCGCCGCTGCTGCTCGACGGTGCGGACATTGGCCTGGGCCGTGCGCAGGGCCGCCTTGGCCTGGTCGAGACGGGCGGGGGCGTAGAAGCCCCGCGCCGCCAGGGGCGCGACCCGGTCATAGTCGGCCTGGGCCTGGACCATCTGAGCGGCGGCGGCGGCGCGCTGGGCGTCGTAGACCGCCAGCTCGTCCGGCCGCTGGCCCTTTTCCGCGTCCAGCACCTGGGACTGGGCGGCGGCGGCCTGGGAGGCGGCCTGATCGCGGGCGGCCACCAGCTGGGCGGCGTCCAGGGCGAACAGCGGTTGGCCGGCGGCCACGCGCTGGCCGCGCTGGACCGACACCGTGCTGACCGGCCCGGCGACCGAGGCCCCGACATAGAGGGTCTCGCCCTCGACATAGCCCGACAGTCGCCGGGGGTGGGCCGAGCCCGGGCCCCAGATCCGCCAGGCGACGAACCCGACCAGCCCAATGGCCGCGACGGCCAGGACGATGCGAACCCGCGGCTTCATGCGCGCCCCTCCCCCGGATCCACCAGCATGCCCTTCAGGACGACCTCGGCGTGCTGGGCCAGCAGGGCCTTCAGGTCGACCGGCTTGACCCCGATCGGCACGAACACCTCGCGCCACAGCACGCCCAGCAGCAGCGGCCCCGCCAGGCTGAACACATAGAGCTGGGGATCGCCGGGCCGCACCTCGCCGCGCGCCTGGGCGGCGGTCACGGCCCCGCTCATGGCGCCCAGCATCAGCGAGATCACGTCCTCGTGCCAGACCTTGGCCAGCTCCGGGAAGTTGCGTGACTCGCCGATCACCATCTTGGCCACCGCCCCCAGCCGGCTCTCGGTCATCAGGTCGGCGATGCGGGCGAAGACCAGGCGGATCAGGTCGCCGAACGGCATCTGGCTCTGGCCGATGAAGCCGGCGACGGCCTCCAGGTTCGGCGCGATCGTCTCGCGCACCACCGCCCGGAACAGGTCCTGCTTGGTCTCGAAATAGAGATAGAGCGCGCCCTTCGACACCCCGGCCCGGGCGGCGATGTCGTCCAGCCGCGCGGCCGCGAAGCCCTTCTCGGAAAACACGACCAGCGCCGCGGCGATGATCTCGCCGGGGCGTGCTTCGCTGCGTCGTCGCCACTTGGGTTGGCCGGGCTGCATGGTGGGGCTCGATATATAACTGACGAGTCAGTTATATATCCGGATATCACCGATTGTCAAAGCGATGAGAGCGCTCGACCGGAAGTGGCGCCTCGTCTAGCTTGACCGCATGCGCGCCCTCCTGATCCTCGCCGCCGCCCTCGTGCTCGCCAGTCCGGCCCAGGCCCGGGACGACAAGGAGGCCGCCACGCGTTGCGCCGCCAGCGTCGCGCGCCTCGACAAGCCGCTGAACGACCCGTCGGCGCGGATGGCTGTCTATTTCTGGTCCGTCTTCATCGATCACTACCGCCCGATCCCCTATGAGGCGGCGGCGATGTCGCAAAAGGTGATCGCCCAGTGCGGCGACGACGGCCGCCGCGACAATGCCTGGTCCTTCACCGTGCACCTGCTGGCCGCCTCGGGCGACCTGGACGGAGCCCAGGCCGTGGCCGAGGAGCGCTTGCGCCTGTCGCCCTCGAACACCGCATTGGAGGAACTGGCGGAGGTCCGGCTGCGAAAGGGCAACGAAACCGGCGCGCTCGACGTCGTGCGCAGCAAGGCTCTTCCGGGACGCTCCGACGAAGAGATGCTGGCGCGGATGTACCGGTCCCTCACCGTCGAACGGGACGCCGATCAGTCCGCCGCCCTGGCCTTGCTTCGGAGAGGCGAACAACATTGGCGCGCCCTGGCTGAAGTCCAGCGGGATCCGGATACGACCATCCGGTTGGCCGGCATGATCGCCCGCCAGGGCTCCCCGCAGGAACGCATGAACGACAACAAGGCCGCCGCCGAGACCTATGCCCGCGTCGAGACCACGCTCGCCCCGCTGCGCACCCGCCCTCTGGACGGCTTCGATGAGAACGGAGTCGAGGCCGTCCTGATGGACGCCTACGTCTCGAGGGCCAGGGTCTCCGCAGCGGCCGGCGATCGCGCCGGCGTGCTCGACAGCGCCAGCAAGGCCGTCTCCCTGGCCCAAGACGAACCTTTCACGGTCGCGGACGGATCGTTCCGGGGCGAGATCTCGATCAACCGCTGGACGGACGGCTATCCGGCCCGCTTTTCAGTCGACTACTTCCGGCAGATCGCTGACGACCTGATGCGGGTCGACGCGCCGCGCCAGGCCCTGCCGCTGCTGCGGGCCGTCGCCGAGTTCTGGTCCGTCGTCAACACATCGCGCGGAAAGCCTGACACCGGCACGCACCTGATCAATGTCGCCCGAGCCCAGCGCTTGTCCGGCGAACCCGCCGAGGCGTTGAAAACGCTGGATATCAGCCTGAAGCTGATGCGCGACAACGCCCGCCCGACCCCTACCGATCCCATGGAGGGGCACATGCTGCCGCGGATCGCCGAAGGCCTGCTGGAGCGCGGCCTGGCCCTGGACGCGCTGGGGCGCGGGACCGAGGCCTGCGCCGCCTTCCGCGACGCCCGCCTCACGTTCAGCCCCGAGCCAACCCACTATCCGGTGACGAGCCCCCTGCTGACCCGGCTGGACGAGGCCGTGGCGCGTCCGGCCTGCGCCGCCTAGACCCGGCCCGCGTCCCTCAACCGCTTGCGCTTGCCGCCTAGCGCGTCCGGCCGGTTCAGCACCTTGCGGTACTCGTCGCGGCGCTCGTGGATCGAGGCGATGACCAGGCCCATGGGCACGCCGATGTCGACCAGCACGGCTTCGGACAATTGCAGCGAGGCCTCGATGGTCTCGGGCACCGCGTCGGTGGCGCCCAGCTCGTACAGGCGGGCGGCGTGGCGGGCGTCGCGGGCCCGGGCGACGATGGTCAGGTCGGGGCGATGGCCGCGGGCGGTGGCCACCACCGCCTCGGCGGCTTCCGGCGAATCCATGGTCACCACCACCGCGCGGGCGTGGTCCAGGCCGCAGCGCTCCAGCAGCTCCACCCGCGAGGCGTCACCGAAATAGACGCGGTGGCCGGCGCGGCGGCCCTGCTGGACGAAGCTGGGGTCGCGGTCGATGGCGATCCAGGGCAGCTCGTGGCGATCCAGCATGTCGCCGACCAGCCGGCCGACCCGGCCGTAGCCGACCACCAGCACCCGGCCCGCCGGCTCCTCGCTCTGCAGGCCCACCAGATCGGGAGCCTCGGCGACGGGGGCCGGGGCGCGCTTGGCCAGGCGTCCGCCGACCGCCGACAGGACCGGGATCAGGAACATGGTCAGGGTGGCGGCCACCAGAACGGCTTGGCCCACTTGGTCGGAGACGACACTGGCGGCCATGGCGTTGTCGAGGATCACGAAGGCGAACTCGCCGCCGGCCGCCAGGGTCAGGGCGGCCTCGATCGACGCGCGGTTCGACAGGCCGAACAGCCGGCCCAGCCCCATGATCATCACGCCCTTGACGACGATCAGGCCCACGGCGACGCCCAGCACGAAAACCGGCGAGGCGATCAGCAGCGACAGGTCAAGCCGGATGCCCAGCGACACGAAGAACAGGCTCAGCAACAGCCCCTTGAACGGCTCGATCTTGACCTCGACCTCGTGGCGGTACTCGGTCTCGGCCAGCAGGATGCCGGCCACGAAGGCGCCCAGGGCCATCGACAGGCCCGATAGCGACGCCACCAGCCCCGCCCCGATGATCACCAGCAGGCAGGCGGCCATGAACATCTCTTCGCTCTTGGCCTTGGCGACCGAGCGCATCATCGGCCGCAGGGCCAGGCGGCCGAACAGCACGATGATCCCCAGGCCGACCACCGCCGGCCCGAGGGCCAGCAGGTCGCGCAGGCCGAACGTGCCGTCGCCCCGGCCCAGGATCGCCAGGGTGATCAGGATCGGGGCCACCGCCAGGTCCTGGAACAGCAGCACCGAGAAGGTGGCCCGCCCGCCCTCGGCGTGAAGGCGCTTGCGCTCGACCAGCACCGGCACGGCGATGGCGGTGGACGACAGGGTCAGGGCCGCGCCGATCGCCAGGGCCGCGACCGGCTGCTGGCCCAGCGCCATGGCGATGCCCCCCAGCGCCAGCGAGCAGCCGATCATCTGCAGGGCGCCCAGGCCGAAGACCAGCTTGCGCATCAGCCGCAGCCGCTCCCAAGACAGCTCCAGCCCGATCATGAACAGCAGGAACACCACCCCGAACTCGGCCAGCTGGGCGATTTCCTGGGGGTTGTCGACGGTGACGTAGTCCAGCCACGGGAAGGTGTGGCTCAGCGCGCCCAGGCCGAACGGCCCCAGGATCACGCCGGCGATCAGGAAGCCGAGGATGGGGTTCAGCTTCAGCCGCTTGAACAGCGGCGCGACGATGCCCGCCGTGGCCAGGAACAGCACCAGGTCCTTGTAGTCCGCCGGCGACATCGCGTGGTTCACGTGGTCTTGCCCCTCTTGCCTGGTTCCTAGCTGGCGAGTTTCAGTCTTACGCCGGCGCCCGCGTCGTCCGGTGGGATCAGCGCGACCCCGCCGACCTCCAGCGCGTCGATCAGCAGCCGTTCGGTGCTATGGTGCAGGGCGTGGCGCTCGGTCTCGAAGTCCTTGACCGTGCTGCGCGAGACGCCGGCCTTGTCGGCCAGGTCGCCCTGCGACCAGCCCAGCAGGCCGCGCGCGCCGCGACATTGGGCCGGCAGGAGAATTTTTGCGTGGGGCATCTGGCGCTCCCGGGCTTTGTCACCCATATTGGTTGAGTACGCCCGAAAATGTTGACCGTCAAGGAGAGCCTTTGCACCACACATCCCTGATCGCCACCATCTGCGCCGGCCTGGGCCTGGCCTTCGTGTTCGGCGCCATCGCCAACCGGCTGAAGCTGCCCGTGCTGGTCGGCTACCTGGTGGCCGGCGTGATCGTCGGCCCCTTCACGCCCGGCTACGTGGCCGATCAGGAGCTGGCGCCGCAGCTGGCCGAGATCGGGGTGATCCTGCTGATGTTCGGGGTGGGCCTGCACTTCTCGGTCAAGGACCTGCTGGCGGTGCGCAAGATCGCCATCCCCGGCGCCGTGGTGCAGATCCTGGCCGCCACCGCCATGGGCATCGGCCTGGCCCACCTGCTGGGCTGGACCCTGGGGGCGGGGATCGTGTTCGGCCTGGCCCTGTCGGTGGCCTCGACCGTGGTGCTGCTTCGCGCCCTGCAGGAACGCCGGCTGATCGAGACCGACCGCGGCCGCATCGCCGTCGGCTGGCTGATCGTCGAGGACCTGGCCATGGTGCTGGCCCTGGTGCTGCTGCCGGCCCTGTCGGGCATGATGGGCGGCGAGGCCCCGCCGCCGGGACCGGGCGGCGTCGCCGGCGCCTTCGCCATCACCATCGGCAAGGTCGCGGCCTTCGTCGCCCTGATGCTGATCGTCGGCCGCCGGGTGATCCCCTGGATCCTGCACCGCATCGCCCACACCGGCTCGCGCGAGCTGTTCCGCCTGGCGGTGCTGGCCATCGCCCTGGGCGTGGCGTTCGGCTCGGCGGCGCTGTTCGGCGTGTCGTTCGCCCTGGGCGCCTTCTTCGCCGGCATGATCATGGCCGAGAGCGAGCTTTCCCAGCAGGCCGCCAACGAGACCCTGCCGCTGCGCGACGCCTTCGCCGTGCTGTTCTTCGTGTCGATCGGCATGCTGTTCAACTGGTCGGTGATCCTGCGCGAGCCCCTGGCGGTGCTGGCGACCCTGGCGATCATTGTGATCGGCAAGTCGGTGGCCGCCTGGATGATCGTCATCGCCTTCAAGCGCCCGCAGAGCGTGGCCCTGACCATCTCGGCCAGCCTGGCCCAGATCGGCGAGTTCTCGTTCATCCTGGCCGGCCTGGGCGTGTCGCTGAAGCTGCTGCCCAAGGAGGGTCAGGACCTGATCCTGGCGGGCGCCATCCTGTCGATCCTGCTCAACCCGCTGCTGTTCGCGGTGCTCGACAAGATCCTGCCCAAGCTGGTCGGCCGGACCGGCGAGCCGGTGGCTCCGGCGATCGCCGCCCAGCCGCACGGCGTGCTGGTCGGCTACGGCCGGGTCGGCAAGGCCGTCGCCGAGGGCTTGAAGGGCCGCATGCCGCTGGTGGTGATCGAGGACGAGGGCGAACGGGCCGACGAACTGCGGGCCGGCGGCTTCGACGTGCTGCAGGGCAACGCCGTGCGCCCCGAAATCCTGCTCAAGGCGGGCCTGGCCGAGGCCACCCACCTGTTCGTCGCCGTGCCCAGCCCGTTCGAGGCCGCCCGGATCATCGAGCAGGCCCGCGCCGCCAACCCGAAGGTCAAGATCATCGCCCGCGCCTATACCGACGCCGACGTCGACCTGCTGACCCAGATGGGCGCCACCCACGCCCTGATCGGCGAACAGGAGATCGCGCGCGGCATGCTGGCCCTGGCGCCGAAGCGGGCGGCTCCGGCGGCGTCCGTGCACTAGCTTTTACTTCCATTCATCCCGGCGAAAGCCGGGACCCMAGCTGTCTCCGCAGGTTATAACCTGGCCCATCGCCCTGCTGGCGATGCTGGCCGTGCTCGTCCAGGCGCTGATGCCGGCCGCGGCCATGGCCCACGACGCTTCCGGCCAGTCGGTGCTGATCTGCACCGCCGACGGCGCCAAGTCGGTGGAAGTCGCCGGCGACGTGATCGGCAAGAAGGATCCAAAGGGATTCGGCGGCCTGCCCTGCGCCCAGTGCGTGGCCGTCGCCCTGGCGACCACCACCCCGCCGGACATCGCCGTCGCCCCGGTGCTCTACGGCGCCCGCATCGCCCCCGCCCCCCGCGCGGCCCTGACCGGCGTCGCCCTGGCCCGGGCGCCTCCCCGTCCGCCCGGACAGGGACCACCGACCGCCTGATCGCCTGACCTTCGTCTCGCGCGTTACGGCCGCATGCCGACGCGCGTCGTCATGCTTTCGGGGCTCTTTTCATGTCCAATTCCTTCCGCCTGGCCCTTCTGGCCGGCGCCACGTTCTGCCTCCTGTCATCCGCCGCGTACGCGGCCGAAGACGACCAACGCTCCACCGTCGACTCGGTCATCGTCACCGCCCGTCCCAATCCCGAGGATCCGCCGGTCGTGGCGGCCGCGCGCCGGCGCCTGTCGGAAACGCCCGGCGGCGTGTCGGTGATCTCGCAGGAATCCTACATCCATCGCGAGACCCTGGGTCTGGACGACATGCTGCGCGACGCGCCCGGCGTGTACGCCCAGCGCAAGTGGGGCGGGGATGTCCGCATCTCGATCCGCGGCTCGGGAATCGGCAACGCCAACCACAATCGCGGCCTGCTGCTGGCCCAGGACGGCGTGCCGTTGAACGAGGCCGACGGCTTTGGCGACAGCCAGGTCGCCGACCCGCTGAACACCCGCTACGCCGAGGTCTATCGCGGCGGCAACGCCCTGCGCTTCGGCGGGGCCCTGCTGGGCGGCGCGATCAACATGGTCACGCCCACGGGCAAGGACGCCGGGTTCGACAATCAGGTCCGCATCGACGGCGGCTCCTACGGCCTGCTCCGCGAGCATGTCGCCATCGCCCGCCAGTCGGGCGACTGGGACGTCTATGCCGCCGCGACCAACCAGACCGGCCAAGGCTGGCGCTCGCAGAGCCAGCAGAACATCCAGTTCGGATCCTTGAACATCGGCCGATCGTTCGGCCAGGACCGCGAGGTCCGGTTCATCGTCAACGGCTCGAACATCAACCAGGAGATCCCTGGATCGCTGACCCTGGCTCAGTTCGAGGCCAATCCGCGCCAGACCGCCGTGGGCAACGCCAGTGGCGACCAGGGCCGCAACCAGCGCGGCGTGCGCGGTTCGCTGGGCACGACCTGGCGGCTCGGCGACGATCTGGTCTTCCAAGGTTCGCTCTATGCGGTGTGGAAGGACCTGGACCACCCGATCTTCCAGGTCATCGACCAGCAGAGCCGCAACTACGGCGCCTTTGGCCGCTTCGACTGGGACGGCCAGATCGGCGGCAAGCGCGCCGACGCCTTCTTCGGCGCCTGGTACCGCACCGGCGACATGGACTCCAACTTCTACGTCAATGTCCGCGGCGCTCGCGGCGCCCCGACCTCGCGGACGCAGCAGAACGCCAAGGCCGTCGATGTGTTCGGCGAGGGCCGCCTGTTCGTCACCGACCGCGTGGCCGTGGTGGCGGGCGCGACCTGGGGCCAGGCGGAGCGGGACTACACCAGCTTCGCGGTCCCGGGCGTCGCTACGACGTTCAACCTGAAGGCCGACAAGACCTACGACTGGGTGTCGCCGCGCATCGGTCTGCTCTGGCAGGACGAGACCGGCAACCAGATCTTCGCCAACCTGACCCGCTCGGTCGAGCCGCCGAACTTCAGTTCGATGACCCCGACCAACACCGGCTTCACGCCCGTCCGCGCCCAGAAGGCCTGGACCGGCGAGGTCGGCGCGCGCGGCCACACCGGCCCGTTCACCTACGACGTCACCCTGTATCGCGCCGACCTGAAAGACGAGATGCTGCAATATGCGGTCAGTTCGTCGATCCCGGCCTCCACCTTCAACGCTGACAAGACGGTCCAACAGGGGATCGAGGCGGCGCTGGACTGGGCCGTGGCCCCGCGCTGGCGCATCCGCCAGACCTGGACCTGGTCCGACTTCCGCTTCGAGGACGACATCCAGTTCGGCGACAATCGCCTGCCGATCGTGCCTCAGAACTTCTACCGCTCGGAGGTCCGCTACGACGACCCGCGCGGCTGGTTCCTGGCCCCGTCCGTCGAGTGGTCGGCCAGCGACCAATGGATCGACTACGCCAACACCAAGAAGGCGCCGGGCTACGCGATCCTGAACCTGAACGCCGGCTGGAAGGTCAGCGGCCAGGTGTCGCTGTTCCTCGACGCGCGGAACCTGGCGGACAAGGCCTATGTGTCCAACACCCAGGCCGCCGTGACCTGGACCGCGGCGACCGCCACGCTCTGGCCGGGCGATGGCCGGTCGGTGTTCGGCGGCGTCACGGTCGGCTTCTGAGGAGAAACGTCATGAAAGCTCCGCTGATCGCCTTTCTGGCCCTGCTGGCCCCGCTTCCCGCCGCCGCCCACGTCGTCGCCGCGCCCGGCGAGGCCAAGGCCGGCTCCTATTCCGCCATCGCCTTCCGCGTCGGCCACGCCTGCGCGGCCGGCGACACGACGCTGAAGGTGCGGGTCGAGGTCCCCGACGGCGTGGCCTCGGCCCGGCCGCAGCCCAAGACCGGCTGGACGATCGATGTCGAAAAGGACGGTGACCGCGCCACCGCGATCACCTGGACCGGTCGCCTGCCCGACGACCAGTTCGACGACTTCGCCCTGCTGATGAAGCTGCCGGCTCAGCCGGGCGCGCTGGTCTTCCCGGTGATCCAGTCCTGCGAGAAGGGCGAGAGCCAGTGGACCGAGATCCCCGATCCCGAACGCCCCGGCGAGAAACTGACCCGCCCGGCCCCGACCGTGCGCCTGATCCCCGCCGCCGCCGAACAAATGCCCTCCATGCCGGGCATGAAACACTGATGCCGAGAAACGCCATGAACCGCTTCGCCCTCGCGGCCCTCGCCGCCCTCACCCTCTCCGCTCCCGCCTTCGCCGGCGACTACCGCGCCGGCGGGATCGAGGTCCGCCGCCCGTGGACCCGCCCCGCCCAGGCCGGCATGAACGGCGTCGGCTACCTGACGGTGGCCAATGTCGGCGCCAAGCCGGTCAAGCTGGTCGGCGTCGAGACCCCCGCCGCCCGTTCGGCGACCCTGCACCAGTCCAGCATGGCCGGCGGCGTCTCGTCGATGCGGCCGGTGACCGGCGGCCTGACCATCGCCCCCGGCGCCAAGGTCGACTTCGCCCCCGGCGGCTATCACCTGATGCTGATGGGCCTGACCAAGGCCCAGGCCCTGGGCGGCAAGGTTCCCCTGACCCTGGTGTTCGACGGCGGCCGCAAGCTGCGCATCGACCTGTCGGTCGAGGCGGGTCCGCCAAAGGCCGATCCGATGGCCGGGATGCATATGGATCATTGAAGACGGCGTAACCTGCACGTCAGAACCCCTCTCTCTTTGAGAGAGGGAGGGCGAATAGTGTCCGCCTCCGTCGCGGAGCGACTTTCGGCGCCCGATACCGTCGCACTTCGCCCGCCCTCCCCCAAACATGACAAAAAAGTAAGGGGCGAAAAGGCCCCGGGGATGGCCAAGTCGCGGTTCGGATTTTCCAACGGATCGCTGCTTCCATGAAACGAATCTGGTTCGCCGCCGCCGCCATGGCCGCGCTGTCCCTCTCGGCCTTCGGCGCCCAAGCGCGCCCAAATCTCCTAGAGGGGGACCACGACCACGCCTGCCTGAACGACGGCTGCACCCTGCAGTCGCTGTTCGTGGCCGCCGACACCCCGACCGCCGGCGCGCCGACGATGTCGCTGGAGTCGCCGCGCTACGGGACCTGGGGCTTCGACGCGGCGGGCATGGACCGTTCGGTCAAGCCGGGCGACGACTTCTATAAGTTCGCCAACGGGACCTGGGACGCCAACACCGCCATCCCCAGCGACCGCACCCGCTACGGCAATTTCGACAAGCTGTCGGAACTGTCGGAGGCCCGCACCAAGGCGATCATCACCGAGGCCGCGGCCAGCACCGCGCCCGACGCCGACACCGTCAAGATCGGCGCCGCCTACAAGGCGTTCATGGACGAGGCCCTGGCCGAGAAGCTGGACGCCAAGCCGATCGCCGGCGAGCTGGCCGACATCCGCAAGGTCGGGACCAAGGACGACTTCACCGCCCTGATGGGCCGCAATCCCACCACCGGCTATTCGGCGATCCTGGGCCTGGGCATCGGCGCCGACGCCAAGAACCCGACGCGCTACGCCGTCTACGCCACGACCGGCGGCCTCAGCCTGCCCGACCGCGACTACTATCTCGACGCCAAGTTCGCCGAGAAGAAGACCGCCTACGAGGCCTATATCGCCCAGACGCTGACCATGATCGGCTGGGACAAGCCCGCCGAGAGCGCCAAGGCGATCGTGGCGTTCGAGACCCAGCTGGCCGACGCCTCCTGGACCCGCGCCGAGCGCCGCGACCGCGACAAGACCTACAACCCCGCCACCCTGGCCGAGCTGCAGGCCCTGACCCCGGGCTTCGCCTGGAACCGCTATCTGGTCGGCACCGAGCTGCCCAAGATCGACCGCGTGGTGGTGACCACCAACACCGCCTTCCCCAAGTTCGCCAAGGTCTATGCCGACACCCCGCTGGACACGCTGAAGGCCTGGCAGGCGTTCAAGGTGGCCGACGGCGCCGCCCCGATGCTGTCCAAGCGTTTCGTCGACGCCAGCTTCGAGTTCCGCAACAAGACCCTGGCCGGCCAGCCCGAGCAGAAGCCCCGCTGGAAACGCGGCGTCGCGGCGGTCAACGGCCAGCTGGGCGAGGCGGTCGGCCGGGTCTACGTGGCCCGCTACTTCCCGCCGGAATCCAAGGCCAAGATGATCGACCTGGTCGGCAACATCCGCACGGTGCTGAAGGCCCGCCTGGAGACGCTGGACTGGATGTCGCCGCAGACCAAGGCCCAGGCCGAGGACAAGCTGGCCAACTTCACGGTCAAGATCGGCTATCCCGACAAGTGGCGCGACTACTCCAAGCTGGAGGTCAAGGCCGACGACGTCTACGGCAACGCCCTGCGCTCGGCGGCCTTCGAGTGGCGTCACGACGTCGATCGGCTGAACGGGCCGGTCGACAAGAGCGAGTGGGGCATGACCCCGCAGACGGTCAACGCCTACTACAACTCGGTCAATAACGAGATCGTCTTCCCGGCCGCCATCCTGCAGGCGCCGTTCTTCCATCCGGACGCCGACCCGGCCGTCAACTACGGCGGCATCGGCGGGGTGATCGGCCACGAGATCAGCCACGGCTTCGACGACCAGGGCCGCAAGTCGGACGGCAAGGGCATGCTGCGCGAGTGGTGGACGGCCGAGGACGCCGCCAAGTTCAAGGCCCAGGCCGACATGCTGGGCGCCCAGTACGGCGCCTTCGAGCCCCTGCCCGGCGCCAAGGTCAACGGCCAGCTGACCATGGGCGAGAACATCGGCGACATGGGCGGTCTGGCCTTCGCCCTGCAGGCCTATCACGCCTCGCTGGGCGGCAAGCCGGCCCCGGTGATCGACGGCTTCACCGGCGACCAGCGAGTCTACCTCGGCTGGGCCCAGGTCTGGCGCTCGAAGATCCGCGACGACGCCCTGCGCCAGCAGGTGGTCAGCGACCCCCACTCGCCGGCCTATTACCGCGTCAACGGCACGATCCGGAACCAGGACGGCTGGTACAAGGCCTTCGACGTCAAGCCCGGCGACAAGCTGTACGTGGCGCCGGAGGACCGGGTTCGGATCTGGTGACTTCGACCGGGGACATGCGCTCGCGCGTGTCCCCACCGACGCCCTGAAACTGGGGACACGCACAAGTGCATGTCCCCAGGCCAGAACGCAAAAACGGCGGCCCGCATCGCGGAGCCGCCGTTTTTATCGAGTCTGTCAAAAACTGGAGCCAGACCCCAGATACACCAAACCCGTCGCGGGGGATAATCGCGACGGGTCCAGCTATTTCTCGATCATTCGATCTAGGTGGGCGTTTCCTCCCCGAAACGCCGAAGGAAGGGAGCTCTCTTTGGGCTCGTTTCTTCCTTGCAAGGGTTAGAAACGGCAAATCCGAGATGGTGTCAACGGCAACGATCGTGAATCCGCAAGGGCTCGCGATATTTTTGACATAAAACCGTTAGATTGGACCGGCGGGTCAAACTTATCGCCGATCTCCTACCGGTTTTTTGACAATCCAGTCAAAACTTACCGGACCAACCGCTCCCGAAGCTTGTCCAGAACGGCCGATCGCGACTCGAAGACGTAGTCGGGACGCGAGACCGTGACCGGCTCGACTCCGGCCGCCCCCAGGGCGGCGGCGGCCTCGAACAGGTCCGAGGCGGCCAGCAGGGCGCCGTTGGCCCGGCGAGCGCCCTGGCCGACGAACGCCGCCACGGCCGCCTGGCCCGCCGTGTCCTGCTCGGCCGGCCACACCAGGGTGGCCATGTTCCGCGCCCGCCCCTTGGCCTCGACCACCGACAGCAGCCGCGCCAGCGACTCGATCTGGCCGTCCGTCCACGGCGTGATCAGCGAGGCGGTCAGCTGGGCCTGGCTCTTGAGGATCACCCCGTCGCTCAGCACCTTCAGCCCGTTGGCCGCCAGGGTAGCCCCGGTGGTGGTGATGTCGACGACCAGCTCGGCCGCGCCGGCCGCCGGGGCGCCCTCGGTGGCGCCGCTGCTCTCGACGATCCGGTAGTCGGCCACGCCGTGGCGGGCGAAGAAGGCCCGGGTCTGGGTGACGTACTTGGTGGCCACCCGCAGGCGGCGGCCGGTCTTGGCGAGATGGGCGTGACCGACCTCGTCGATGTCGGCCATGGTGTCGACGTCCAGCCAGCTCTTGGGGGCGGTGACCACCAGGTCGGCGCGGCCGAAGCCCAGGGCCCGCAGCAGCATGACCCGCGCGTCCATGTCGTCGCCGCGCTCGCGCAGCAGGTCCTCGCCGGTGACGCCCAGGTGCAGCTCGCCGCTGTCCAGGCCCGCGGCGATGTCGCCGGCCGACAGCAGCCGCACCGACACGCCCGGCAGGCCCGACAGCTCGGCGCTATAGCCACGCGAGCCGCCCGACATCTCCAGCCGGAAGCCGCACTCGGCCAGCCAGGCCTCGACCTGCTCCTTCAAGCGGCCCTTCGAGGGAATGGCGAAGATCATCGGAGCAGTCATTCGCCGCCTCCCGCATAGGCTCGCGCGGGACGGACCATGCAGCCCACCGCGCCGGTCTTGGTTTCCGCGCCCACTCTTGTTGTATCGAGGCGCGCGGGCAGGCCGTCGTAGCGGCCGCCGGCCGCCACCGGCCGCTCCTCGTCCAGGGCGTCGCTGCGCACCTCGAACAGGAAGCCGTCGTAATAGCCGAACGCCCGGCCGAAGGCGGCGGTCAGGCGCAGGCGGTCTTCCGGCACGCCGCGCGCGACCATGCCGGCCAGGCGCTGGCGCCAGCCGCCCAGGGCCGCGTCCAGCGCCGCCCGCTGCGGGCCGCCCAGGGCGGAGATGGCGTCCAGGGCCGCGCCCGGACGGTCGCTGACCGCCAGGAAGGCCCGCACCGCGTCGGCCTCGGCGGTCGACAGCTTGCCGGCCTGCACGGCCTGGGCGCGCTCGACCAGGCGGTGGGCGATCTCGGCGGGACGGCGGCCGCCCACCGGCTCGATGCCGGCCAGGGACCACAGCTCCTGCAGCACCGCCGAGGCCTCGGCCTCGGGCAGGCCGGCCAGCAAGGCGGCGATCCGGCTTTTCTCTTCGCCCACTGCTTGTCCGAGGGCCGACGATCCGCCCTCGAGCTCGATCTTCAGCTGGCGGGGCTTGGTGAAGGCCCGCTTCAGCCGCGCGCCCAGCGGCGGGGTCAGGCCCAGGCTGTCGACGAAGGCGCCGAACAGGCCGACGTCGCCCAGCAGCAGGGTCAGGTCCGAGCGTCCGCCGGCCGCGGCCGAGGCCCAGGCCAGGGCGGCGATCTCGGCGTCGGCGGCCACGGGATCGCCGGCCTCGAAGGCCTCGACCCCGACCTGCAGGAACTCCTCGGCCCGGTCGCTGCCGCGCGGCGCGACGCGGAACGCCTTGCCTTCATAGAAGTAGCGGCCTTGCCCCTTGCCGGCCGCCAGGTGCTCGCGGGCGATGGCGACGGTGAAGTCGGGGCGCAGGCAGGCCTCCTCGCCGACATCGCCCGAGACCACGAACAGCCGCGAGCGCATGGCCTCGCCGGCCAGGTCCAGCAGCAGGCCCAGGGGCTGCAGCACGGGCGCGTCGGTCGGCGTGGCGCCGGCGACCAGGAACGGAGCGCGGATGGCGTCGAGCGCCTCCGTCGGAATGGAACGCTCGAGCCTCACATCAACCCCCGATGATCGTCTTGACCGCCGCGACCAGCTCGCCGCGCGGGATCGTCTGCTGGCCGGGCCGCTCGGCCTTCCAGGCGGCGTTGTCGGCGACGCCAGCGGCGAGCTCGCGCCCAAGATCCAGATCCTTGATCGTGACCGTGCCGGCCGCGATCTCGTCGCCGCCCAGCATGATGGCGGCCGGCGCCATGCGGCGGTCGGCGTATTTCATCTGCGGCCGCATGCCCGAGGTCCCGAGATAGACCTCGGCCGCGATGCCGGCGTTGCGCAGCTCTCCGACCACGGAGAAGTACTCGCCCATGTGGGCCTGGTCGAAATTGATGATCACGACCGGCCCGCGCGCGACGCCGCCGGGCTCGCGCCCCGCCGCCCGCAGCGCCGCCGCCAGGCGCGAGACGCCGAACGAGAAGCCCGTGGCCGGGGTCACCTGGCCGGTGAACCGCGCCACCAGGTCGTCATAGCGCCCGCCGCCGCCGATCGAGCCGAACGACACCTTCTGGCCCTTGTCGTCCGTGGTCGACAGCAGCAGCTCGGCCTCGAACACCGCGCCGGTGTAGTACTCGAGCCCCCGGACGATCGACGGCTCAAACAGCGCCTGGTCGTCGGCCACGCCCAGGCTCTTCAGGGCCGCGTCGATCTTGGCCAGCTCCTCCAGCCCCTCGTCGCCCTCGGCCGAACCGCCGATGACGTTGGCGATCTTGGCCAGGGTGTCCGAGCGCCCGCCGGATCCGGCCTGGACGAAGTCCAGCACCGAGTCGATCGCCTTGCCCGCCAGGCCCGCGCCCTTGGTGAAGGCGCCGCTCTCGTCCAGCCGGCCCTCGCCCAGCAGCAGGCGCACGCCCTCGACGCCCAGGCGGTCCAGCTTGTCGACGGCGCGCAGCACGCCCAGCTTCTGGCCGTTGGTCTCGACCCCGGCCGCGGTCAGCAGGCCGTTCAGGAGCTTGCGATTGTTGATCTTCAGCACCGCCGCGCCGCGCGGCAGGCCCGCGGCCTGCAGGCCCTCGACCGCCATGGCGATGATCTCGGCGTCGGCCTCGGGACGGGCCGAGCCGACGGTGTCGGCGTCGCACTGGATGAACTCGCGGAACCGCCCCGGCCCCGGCTTCTCGTTGCGCCACACCGGCCCGAAGGCGTAGCGGCGGAACGGCTTGGGCAGGGTCTCCCAGTTCTGGGCGGCGAAGCGGGCCAGGGGCGCGGTCAGGTCGTAGCGCAGCGCCATCCACTGGTCGTCGTCGTCCTGCAGGGCGAACACCCCCTCGTTGGGACGGTCGCTGTCGGGCAGGAACTTGCCCAGGGCGTCGGCATATTCGAACGCCCCGGTGTCCAGCGCCTCGAAGCCGTAGCGCTCATAGACCGCCGACACCGCCTCCAGGATCGCCCGCTCGGCCCGCAGATCGCGGGCGCGCTTGTCGGCGAACCCGCGCGGGTTGCGGGCCTCGGGGCGGAAGGCTTCCGCCGGGGGGGTGTCTTTGGTGTCGGTCATGCGCGCGTCGGGTCCTGGTCGTAGGTCTCGACGGATGGCGCTTGTACGAAGCCCCATCCGCCTTGGGCGGGGCTCAGGCAGGGGGTTCGCCTAGAGCGAACGGACCCGGCCGATCCCGCGAGGCGAGGTCGGATGGTGGTGGCGGCCGTGATGATGCGGCGTACGGGTCATGGTAGGCGGGGCTATAGCGGATGAGGCGGCGGGGGGGAAGGGGTTCTACTTCACGGGCTTCAGGCCCAGCTTCCAGGTCCTCACATATTGCTACGGCACCTGAACATGCTACCTATGAGAGCTTAACCTTGGGAGGGGTAATGGATGCCGTATGAAAAGACGCACGCTGAATTGCAGGCCGAAGCCGCAACGGCGTTAAAGAGCTTCCCCATAAATCTTGACGATGTCAGGCGCGTTGTTGAATCCCTACTTAGCCGGGTACATTCAAAATTCTTTTCCTCATACACGGTACATGACTTCGGCCATGTCCATGAAATGCTCAAATCTCTTGACTGGATAATCCCACCAGCCGCATCCAAAATTATGTCACCCGGAGATTGGCTTCTTCTAGTTTTAGCTATATATTTGCACGATATCGGACTAATAGTTACTGACGAAGAATTTAATGACCGAGCAAAGACCGGTTTTCGAGATTTTTGTGAAACGAGATTATTTTCTGGACCTGAGGGTGCTGACTACAGAGCGAAAGTCGACGCAATCAAAGGCGACGAACACGATCGTTTTCTATATCAGGAATTTGTTCGAGCTAACCATGGGGCTCGTTCCCGTTGCTGGATTGAGGGCAAATCGGACCCTTCAATTGGCTGCACTGACCGCTCTTTGTCGGAAATTAGTCGCCTCCTAAGCCCATTATCACCGGAAATCCGATTTGACCTTGGATTGATTTGCGAAAGCCACAACCTCGATGACGTGGACAACTCAAAAAAATACAAACTCACGCAGCCTTATGGCAACAGTGACAATGAGACCGTCAATATACAATATATATCGCTAATACTTAGAACATCTGACCTTCTTCAAATAACAAGTGATCGGGCTCCCCCAGTCTTATTTCGACTGGTCAACCCCACTGATCCGGTGTCACAAATTGAGTGGGCGAAGCAGAAAGCTGTACGCCGGGTCATGTCCCTACCCGGGCGAGACAAAGAAGGCGTGATCGACGAATCTGCACCGAGAGATACAGTCGGCGTATTCGCTAAGTTCACGGATGAGAATGGATTTTTCGGACTAACTTCTTATTTACGATACGCTGAATCACAGCTCGCTAGGTCATACGAAATTGCAGAAAAGTCAAAAAGGGATACCCCTAAGAAGTATCCCTTTCCATGGAGACATATAGACACTTCAGGGATTGAGGCGGAAGGATTTCTTACTGAGACGTTCGGCTTTGAACTGGATCAAGCCAAGATTCTCGACCTACTTACCGGCCACACTCTATATAATGACAGCACGGTGGCCGTTCGCGAACTGATCCAGAATGCAATAGATGCTGTGCGCCTCCAGGCGGGAATTGCTGGTCAGGATTCCACTAAGATTGGCCGAGTGGACATACGGTGGAATTCAGAAAAAAGAGAATTGTGCGTTTCGGATAATGGAACCGGAATGACACAAGAAATTGTCCAAAAGCACCTTCTTAAGGTCGGCTCCTCAAGATACCAAGATCCGAAATTTCGCGAACAATATCCGAACTTTTCTCCCATCAGTCGCTTTGGTATAGGCGTCCTATCGGCGTTTATGATCGCAGACAGCGTAGAAATAGTCACCTGTTCTCAGGATGAAGACCAGGCCCGCCAAATATCATTGCGCTCGGTTCACGGGCAGTACTTGATACGCCTTCTAGATAAAACGAGCGATTTGCCCGCTAAGCAGCTCGCCCCAAACGGTACATCGGTGACCCTTAAGCTACGGGCAAGCGCGCGACGCGTGGACGTACTAGCAACTGTAAGAAAGTGGATTCAATTCCCACGCTGCGCGGTGAATGTATCAATCGACGATGATGAACCGATAGCTGTTGGTTTTTCCTCACCGAAGGCCGCAATCGAGTCATTCTTGGAAACGCCAGAGACAGCGAGGCGTTTTTCATCGACAAAGACCAAGGTTGTTGAGCGTAAAGTTGACGGACTTGAGCTCGCTTATGCTCTGAAATACGATTCATTCTTTAGAGACTGGTCGTTTATCACTGTCGGCGACAGAGAGGAAAATTTGCGCGATGAAATAGCTCCGATAGGAACGGCGATTGAAGGTATCGCAGTTGATTTTAGCACGCCAGGCTACCTATCTAGAGGGCTTCTAGCTTGCGCCAATGCTACCGGACCGAGTGCACCTCGGACCAACGTGGCTCGCTCTTCACTTGAAGAAACGCCCGAAGAGTTAAGAGCCACGAGGAGCATATATGACGTATTCTACGACCACATCCGGGAAGAGTCGCAAAGGTTGCACAAGGAGGAGGGCTTTTCATTGACTAAATCCGTCAATGAGATGCCCTATCTCATGAGCCCCCTGGAGAACGAACGCGTTGCTCGTGTGGCAAAACGCGTCATTAGCGAAACTGCTTTTGCCGAACTACCGCTCTTTCTCGTCGAGAGCCGAGAGGGAAGGAAGGCGGCATCATTAAGCCAGCTGATTGAGGCAGGGACGTTCTTCACCACAGATTCGCAACTCGTCCGGTCGATCGAAACGCTTGTGAAAGAGGCGCAACAAGATCTGCAATCTGGCGATCTTCTCGAAGCGTGCG
Organism: Caulobacter sp. P1_D6; assembly: GCF_056406095.1. Taxonomy (NCBI): domain Bacteria; kingdom Pseudomonadati; phylum Pseudomonadota; class Alphaproteobacteria; order Caulobacterales; family Caulobacteraceae; genus Caulobacter; species Caulobacter sp. P1_D6. The sequence goes on from NZ_JBFUAW010000022.1 coordinate 76,891, forward strand.
GGTTCGAAAATTCTGCAAAATCGAGCAATAACCTTTTCGTGCAGAATATCCGGGAATCTGGCTCGACCTACTCAGTCCTGTCAAAGCATTTTGAACCGTCGGAGCTAACGGCCGACCCGAAGTCACGCAGACTGGACGCAAAGTGGACACTGGTTGGCAGCGAACCTATGTGGGGCTCTGAGAGATCTATCTCCATCAGATTAAGGCGTACTGGCAATAGAGACTATGTTCCCTATCTAAGCGAGTTTAGTGAACGAATGCGCATGAATAGGCGTGGATCTCCGGATGATGTATATTTCGCCGTCGGAGAACCGGCCACAACGGGTCTCGATGGATATCAATTTGCGACCCTAAAAGGTGCCGTATATCTTCTGCCGGGGACTCCTATTTCGGATTTTATATCCCCACTTTTACTCTCTGACGATGAAGGAAAGAATTTAGAGGCGATTGTATACCTTGACTCCATCCGATTCGTGATGCGGGGAAGACCATCATCGATCGAAGATTCTTTAGAGTTCGCTGAGTCGTCACTTAAGGAGCAAGCAGCAAAACTTCGAGCCAATATGTTGACGCAAATCCCGGAATTTTTGGGCGCTTTACAACAATGCGGCCCTGAGCTCGCGTGCTTTGATCCATTTGCATGGCTTCAGCGCGGATTTGAGGGTGACCTCTAGAATGGAAAATCCAATTCAGAAATCATCAGGAAGCCCCTCCGAGCTTCCGCAAACGGCAAATGAGGCTTACTGCTGGGTAGATCAGTGGTTGAGCGAAAACATATTGTGGTATAGGAAAAAAAAGAAAGATAGACAAGTCACGAGTTCTATCATACGGATTTTATGTATTTTGATGTTTTCGGGAGGGGCAATTTGCCCCTTGCTCTCCTCCGCATTGAAAATAGATATAAACGACTGGGGCTATCTACTCCTCGCAACCGGTGCCGCTCTCTTGGCGATCGATAAGTCGTTTGGACTAACCTCGGCTTGGGCTAGATTGCTAGCGACTGCGATGCGCCTTGAAGCGACGCAGGCTACTTATCGGGTGAAATGGGCCTACGTGTTGTCGCAAGCTCAACCGTTTGACTGGTCAGCTCTATGCCTTGAGCAAGTCGAACTTGCCTCTTCCGTTATGCAAGCTGAAACCTCACAATGGATGAATGAAACAAGAGCCGCATTTGATAAGTTAAGTGCTGACGGCAAGGGGTAAGCACGCCTCCGCTCGATTGCTTCGGACCCGGACAATAGATCAAGCCAACCACCTACCTAAGCTCCATCCCCTTTTCACCACGGGCACACACCCACCCCACCCCCAACAAATTCAACGCCCTACGCCCGCCCACGCCGAGCACAGACCCAATCTCGTCCTACACCTCCAAAACGCCCGCATAATACTCCTCGCCCCACCACCGGGGAGGCCGTCCAGCTGGCGACCTGGCGGGTGGCGGGGGCGGTCGAGCGGGAAGCGTTCGTCGGTGGTCTTGAGTGACGCTTCGCATGGTCCTGGGCAGGCTCCTGAAACATCGGGACGAAGCCCAGGCGGCGAGGGATCGGCGGAGGCGCCAGGCGCGGGCTGAAATCGCCCGCGCGGTCCAGGACACGCCAACGTCCTGCCCGCCGGGGGCCTCCATCGGAGCGGGTTAAAAATCCGCGATCCGAAGGCTCTCGAGCACAGGCCGCGCGGAGCGCTCCGGCCCAGGCCGAAACGGTACACTCCACAATCCTACACCGGGCATGGCCCGGACGCTCCGCCGCCCCCCAAGCCTGTCGGGTTTCCCGACGGGGACATGCGCTCGCGCGTGTCCCCAACAGACACCGTGCGAGATTTGGGGACACGCCCGAAGGGCATGTCCCCGGCCGCGCGCCAGCCCCACCCAACCTTCATGGAGATTTCGATGAGCAAGCCCAAGCCGCCCACGCCCGCCAACGATCACCTGGCCGCCTTCGGGAAGACGGACGACCTCGACCGCCTCACCGACGCGGAGATCCAGGCCCGGCTCGAGTCCTCGGGCGAGGCGTTGATGCGGGAGATCAATCTGAGGATCCTGCGCCTCCGGGAGCAGACCGTGGCCCGATTGGCGGCGACGGGGAGCAAGGACCGTCCCTGACTATCGGGCGCCTGACCGTCGGGGACTGCGCGCGGCGCATGTCCCCGACCACGTCTCCAATGTTCTCCAGGTCCATCCAAGTCTTAACGACGCCTTTACTGATTTATCCACAGCCGCCCACAGTCCACGAACATGAACGTCGTGTAATCTGTCACAGAAGTAATCCACCTTTCAGGCTTGTAACTTGAGATGACCGTCCGGGGTCGGCAGTTATCGCGACATCTGAGGGGATGACACGATGACCAAGACCATGCTGCTGGCGACCGCCGCTGCCTACCTGACCGTTGCGGGCGCCGCCCACGCCGCCGACGCGCCGCAAGCCGCCCAGGCCCCCGTTCCGACGGGTCCGACCAGCCAGGCGCCGCTGGACGACGCGACCCAGAAGGGCGTGCTGGTCTTCACCCCCGACTTCTTCGCCAGCCAGCGTCCGAACACCGCCCTGGACATGGTCGAGCGCGTGCCGGGCTTCACGCCCGACGACGGCGCCGGCACCCGCGGCTTCGAGGGCTCGGTCGGCAACATCCTGATCAACAACAACCGCCCGGCCTCGAAGAACGACGCCGGCACCGACGTGCTGGACCGCACCTCGGCCAGCCAGGTCGACCGCATCGAGCTGATCCGCGGGGGCGCGGCCGGCATCGACATGCAGGGCTATTCGGTGGTGGTGAACGTCATCCTGAAGACCGCCGCCAACCGCCAGTCGATCGTCACCTGGAACAACGTCCTGTTCGACGGCGGCCACGACGTCTGGGGCGGCAGCTACCAGTTCACCGCCAAGAACGGCGAGCGCAGCTGGAGCGTGCTGCTGAGCGACGGCACCTCGACCAGCGACTCCAACGGCGTGGGCCGCAACATCCGCCGCGACGCCAGCGGGGCGGTGCTGCGCGACGAGGCCTTCGTCAATGACGGCTGGGGCGGCGGCGACTCGGCGCGGCTGAACTATTCGGGGCCCCTGGCCGGCGGCAAGATCGAGGCGACGGCCGAGTACGGCATCCACGACTGGCAGGAGTGGCAGAAGATCACCTCGCCGGGCGTGCTGCGCTACAGCGACTACGCCGAGGACACCAAGTCGGGCGAGCTGGGCCTGACCTATATCCGCCCGATCAAGCCGAAATGGACGCTGGAGACCCGGGTCATCCACCAGTTCGAGGACTTCGACGAGGTGGCGACCGGCAGCGACAACGAGGCGGGCGTCGCGCAGCGCTTCACCGCCAAGGGCGACTCCTCGGAGTCGATCCTGCGGGCCCTGGTGCGCCACGAGCGCAGCGCCGCCCTGACCATCGAGGCCGGCGGCGAGGTGGCCTACAACATGCTCGACACCCAGCAGGCCTATGTCGAGAACGGGACGGCGATCGACCTGCCCTCGGCCTCGGTCAAGGTGGAGGAGCTGCGCGGCGAGGCCTTCACCAAGGCGACCTGGCGGGTGAACCCCCGGCTGACCCTGGAGGGCGGCCTGCGGCTGGAGACCTCGACGATCAAGCAGTCGGGCGACGCCTCGAACAAGGAGAGCTTCTTCTACGCCAAGCCCCGCTTCCAGGCGACCTGGACGCCCAAGGCCAACCACCAGCTGCGGGTGCGCTTCGAGCGCGAGCTGGGCCAGCTGGACTTCAACGACTTCGTGGCCTCGTCCGACTTCGACGACGGCAACGTCTACGGCGGCAATGTCGAGCTGGTGCCCGAGCAGCGCTGGATCTCGGAAGTCACCTACGAGCGCCGCTTCTGGGGCGAGGGCATCGTCTCGATCGGCTATCGCCACGACGAGATCATCGACGTGATCGACCGCCTGCCCCTGCCCGGCGGCCTGTCGGCGACGGGCAACATCGGCAACGGCACGCTGGACAAGCTGTCGGTCAACATCGTGGTGCCCACCGACAAGTGGGGGATCAAGGGCGGCCGCTTCACCTTCAAGAACGACTGGAACGAGACCCACGTCACCGATCCGACCACGGGCGAGGACCGTCCGATCTCGGACATCCGCCCGACCCAGGCCAATATCGGCTTCCAGCAGGACATCGCGGCCTGGAAGACCCAGTGGGGCGTCAACTGGCTGCCGCTGCTGGGCCTGGGCACCTACGACCCGGACCAGACCAGCGGCTGGCGCGGGGCGGGCTATGTGGAAAGCTTCGTGGAGTACAAGCCCACCCCGACCCTGTCCCTGCGGGCCCAGCTGAACATCTGGGACGACTTCGTGATCCGCCGCACGGTCTATTCGGACCGCACCCCGCCCCGGCCGGTGGACTTCACCGAGGAGCGCGACATCAACCCGCGCACCTTCGTGACGCTGCGGCTGCGCAAGACGTTCTAGCCATGGCGCGGGCGGGCCGCCCCTCATTGGGGCATGCCTTACTGGGCCATGCCTTACTGGGGCATGCCCTACTGGGCCATGCCCTACTGGGGAGGCCCGCCCGGCCCCTGGAAGTCGAAGCCGGGGTCCTTGCGGGCCTTGCCGGTCCCGAAGGTCCAGGCCAGGCTGACGCGCAGCATCCGGGCGTCGACATCGCGGACCACCAGGCTCTTCAGGGCCGGCGTATCGATCACCTGCTTGTCGCGATAGAGGCCCAGCACGTCCTGCACGGTGACCACCAGCGACAGGCGCTCGTCGATCTTGCGGCGATAGCCCAGGTCGATCCCGGCGGACGGCATGGCGTAGCCCTGGGCCGTCAGGCGCTTGCCGCTCAGGAAGCCGTTGACCTGGAGCAGGTCCTTGGGCGTGGCCTGCCAGCTGAGGCTGGCGCGGCCCGAGGCGGTGACGGCCGACCGGTCCTCCGTGAAGCCGAGGTTCGACCCGTCCAGCTGCGCCCAGAACAGGTTGGAGCTCAGATTGTAGGTCAGGGTCTTGGAGAGCTTGCCGTTCAGCACCAGCTCCAGCCCGCCGTTGCGGCTCTGGGCGACATTGGCCTTGGTGGTGACGAACACCCCGCCGCCGATGTCGGTGACCACGTCGCTCATCACCTTGTCGTTCTGGCGGTAGTACAGCGTGGCCATCGCCAGCAGCGGGGCCTTGCGGTACTGCCAGCCCAGCTCGAACGACCGGGTCTCCTGCGGCTTCAGGTTCGGATTGCCGATGCGGTAGTTCAGCGGGTCCAGCATGAACGGGACCGGGTTCAGGTCGAACGGGCCGGGGCGCTGCAGGCGCTCGCTGTAGCTGGCCGTCAGGGTCTGGCGCTCGCTCAGCGGATAGGACAGGTGCAGGCTGGGCAGCCAGTCGGCGGTGTTGTTCTCGTCCCGGCGGCCGGTGGTGGCCAGGTCCAGCGCGGACTTCTCGTAGCGCAGGCCGGCCAGCACGGTCAGGTCGCCGACCGGCTGCTGGTAGGTGGCATAGGCCTGGCTCAGGGCCTGCTCGTAGAGGAACTGGTTGGTCAGCAGCGGATCGGGCGTCAGCCCGTCCTGGCTGGCGCCCCGGAAGCCCTGGTTGACGTAGCCGTTGTCATCGAACTGCAGGTCGAACCCCAGCTTCAGCGTCCGCTTGTCACCCATCGGCCGGACATAGTCGCCCTTCAGGTCGGTCTGGCGCAGGTCGTAGCCCAGCCGTTGCTCGTCAAAGGCGCTGGAGGCGACCGGCAAGGTGGCGACGGTGTGGCCGGCCCGCACCCGATTGTCGTCGGTCACGTCATAGCTGAGCTTCAGGGTCAGCTCGTGGCCGTCCCCCTCGAAGCGGCGACGCAGGTTGGCGCCGACCATGGCGTTGTCGCGCCGCTGGCGTACCGTCAGGTCGCGCTGGAAGGCCTGGGTCGGATTGCCCGCCCCGTCCTCGCGCGCCGTGTCCCCCTGGCTGTCGACGGCCAGGTCGAAGCGGCTGAGGCGGGCCTCGCCGCCGAGATGCAGCTTGTCGCTCAAGTCATAGTCGACCGAGCCCTGGCTGGTCACGCTCTCGAAGTCGAGCTGGGTCTTGCCCTTGGTTTCGCTGTCGAGATCGGCCTGCCGGCGACGTTCGTAGTCGACCTGGTCGGCGGTGTCCCGGCGGTAGTTGAGATCGCCGGACGCCGACAGCTTGCCGCTGTTGTAGCCCATGTTGCCGCTGATCCCGCCGCGCCCGGAATCGCCGGTCGTCAGCCGCAGCCCGCTGGTGCGCCCCGCGCCCTTGGCCTTCTTGGTGATCAGGTTGATGACCCCGCCCGTGCCGTCGGCGCGGAACTCGGCGGACGGGTTGGTGCTGACCTCGACCCGGTCGATGCGGTCGGCGGGCATCTGCTGCAGGGCCTGGCCGCGCCCCTCGCCCTGGAACAGGCTGGAGGGCTTGCCGTCGATCAGGATGGTCACCGACGGATCGCCGCGCAGGCTGACATTGCCCTGAACGTCGACGTCCACCGAGGGCAGGTTGCGCAGGGCGTCGGCGACCGAGCCCGCCTGGGCCGACAGGTCGCCCGAGACGCTGTAGCTGCGCCGGTCGATCGAGGTGCGCACCTGCGGCGCGTCGGCCTTGACCTCGACGGCGCTGACGCCCGTGGAAGCCTCCGCGGGCTTCTGCGGCGCGGGAGGCGCGACAGGCGCCGCGGTGGAAGCCGCTTGAGCGGCGGCGAACGCCGCCCAGACCAGGCCGATATGCACTTGGGAACCCCCTGGAAAATCGCTGACGAACGCGCCGCCATGGCTTATGATACAGCTGTATTTTGCGATAGAATACAAATGTACTTTCGGTAATGGAGCAGCTCATGCGGATTTCGGGCGCCGAGAGCCAGGTCATGGAAGCCCTGTGGCGATGCGGGCCGCTGACGCCGGACGGCGTCGTTGCCGAGGTGGGCGAGGCCCACGACTGGGCGCCCGGCACGGTGAAGACCCTGATCACCCGCTTGCTGCGCAAGGGCGCCATCGCCGGGGCGCGCGAAGCGGGCGGCTATCTCTATCGGCCGCTGGTGTCGCGGGACGACTATGTGCAGTCCGAGAGCCAGGGCCTGGTCGACCGGCTGTTCGGCGGCGAGGTGGCGCCGCTGGTCGCCCATTTCGCCCAGCACCGGGCGCTGACGGCCAAGGACGTTCAGCTGCTTAAGGACCTGATCGCGGAGATCGAGGACGATGGCTGAGATGCTTTCCGTCGTCCTAGCCACCCTCCTGCGCGCCAACCTGGCCCTGGCGGTCGCGGTCGTCGGGGTGATGGTGCTGCGCCTGCCCGTGCGGCGGCTGTTCGGCGCGCGGGTCGCCTACGGCCTGTGGATCCTGCCGCCGCTGGCCGCCTTGGCCATGCTGGCCCCCGCGCGGGTGGTGACGATCCGCCTGCCCGTGGCGACGATCGAGAAGGCGGAAACCGCCTTCGCGCCCACGGCGGCGACCACCGCGACCGCGCCGTTCGACCTCCAGCCGCTGCTGGCCGCTCTGTGGCTGGCCGGCGTCGTCGCCTGCCTGGCCTGGCAGGTCTGGCGGCAGGTCCAGTTCGCGCGCGCCGCGCGCGCCGGACGGGCGGGGCCGGCCGTGGTCGGGGTGCTGCGTCCGCGCGTGGTGACGCCGGCCGACTTCGCCCAGCGCTACACCCCGGCCGAGCGCGAGGTCGTGCTGGCCCACGAGCAGGTCCACCTGGAGCGGGGCGACCCCCCGATCAACGCCGCCCTGGCCCTGCTGACCTGCGTGAACTGGTTCAACCCGGCCGTCCACGCGATGTCGCGCTGGCTGAAGATCGACCAGGAACTGGCCTGCGACGCCCGGGTCGTCGCAGCCTATCCCAAGGCCCGCAAGGCCTATGCCCAGGCCATGCTGAAGACCCAGCTGGCCGCCCGCCCCCTGCCGTTGGGCTGCCACTGGTCCAGCCATCCGCTGGCCGAGCGCGTGCGCCTGATCACCCGCCCAGCGCCCAGCCGAGGCCGCCGCCTGGTCGGCGCGGGCCTGACCGTCGTTCTGGGCCTGGCCGGCGCGGTGGGCGCGTACGCCGCGCGCCCGGCCAAGGTCGCCGTGACGTACGAAGCGCCGGCCGTCGCCTCCGAGGCGCCCGCCGCCGCAAGCCTCTCGTCTTCGCCGCGGCGTCCGGACCGGCGGGCGCCGCCGCGTCGGCCGGCTGAGCCTCGCCCGCCGGCCCCGCGCGCGGAGATCAAGCCGGTCGCGGACCCGCTGACGCCGGTCCCGACGCCGCCTCTCGAGCCGATCCGCCCGCCCGGCGAGCTTCGTCGGTTCCGCATCATTCACGCGGTCGCCGATCGCTCGCTGGTCCGGCCCGGCTCGGCGGTGCGTGTGGTGGCCAGCGGCCTGTCGCCGGACGGCGTCCCGCTGTGGTCGGACTTCACCGCCTTCGGCTCGCAGCGCCTGTATCGCAAGGGCGCCTACGAGCGGAGCGGCAGCCGCTATTCGATCTTCACCAGCGTGGTCCAGGAGGGCGAGCGCCTGCGGGTCACGGTCAGCCTGGGTCGCACCTTCCGGCCGGAACTGACGGGCACGATCGACCTGGCCCCCAACCAGACTGGAACCGTGCGCCTGCCGACCGGCCAGCCCATGGTCGTCACCGCCACCGTGCGACCGGAGACGCCGGACGAGATGGAGGAAGGCCGGAACCTGTCGGCCTTGGCGGCCGGCCACTGGGGGTAAGCTTCACCTCACAGCTCCGCTCATCCCGGCGAATGCCGGGACCCAGATCCCATAGCGGAGAGGCTGATTGGAAGGACTCAGAGCCGTTGGCGTCAGCCACACCGTCATTCTATCTGGGTCCCGGCATTCGCCGGGATGAGCGGATGTCGGGAACCTCCGGGCCTATTTCCTGAGCCGCTGGATCAGCGTCGTGGTCGACGGATCGTGGCTGCCCGTCGCCCCGCTCTCCAGCTCCGGCAGGATGCGCCCGGCCATCACCTTGCCCAGCTCCACGCCCCACTGGTCGAAGCTGTTGATGCCCCAGATCACGCCCTCGACGAAGGTCTTGTGCTCGTAGAGGGCGATCAGGGCGCCGAAGGTCTCGGGCGTCAGGCGCTCCATCAGCACCAGGGTCGAGGGCCGGTTGCCAGCGAAGGTGCGCTGCGGCGCCAGGGTGGCGATCTCGGCTTCGGAGACGCCCTTGGCCTGCAGCTCGGCGACCACGTCCTGCGTGGTCCGACCCACCATGAACGCCTCGGCCTGGGCCAGCAGGTTGGACAGCAGCTTCTCGTGCATGCCGGCCGGGCCCTCGTCGGACTTGGCCACGCCGATCAGCTCCATCGGGGTGATGTCGGTCCCCTGGTGCATGCACTGGAAATAGGCGTGCTGGACGTTGGTGCCCTCGTCGCCGAACACGACCGTGGCGGTGCCGCGCTTGGCGGGCTTGCCGTCCGGACCGACGGACTTGCCGTTGCTCTCCATCTCCAGCTGCTGGAGGAACGAGGCCAGGCGGCGCAGGCGGTGCGAATAGGGCACGACCGAGCGGGCGCGGCGGTCCAGGCCGTTGCGGTTGAAGATCTGAGCCAGGGCGATCAGCACCGCGGCGTTCTGTTCCAACGGCGCGGTGCGAAAGTGCTCGTCCATGGCCGCCGCGCCGTCCAGGAAGCCCTGGAACGCGTCCCAGCCGCAGGCCACGGCCACCGACAGGCTGACCGACGACCACAGCGAATAGCGGCCGCCGACCCAGTCCCAGAAGCCGAAGACGCGGTCGTCGGCCACACCGAAGGCGGCGGTCTTGTCCAGGGCGGTGGAGATGGCGGCCAGGTGCTGGTTGGCGCCGGTTTCGCCGAGGGCCTCGGCCAGCCAGGCGCGGGCCGCGCCGGCGTTGGCCAGGGTCTCCTGGGTGGTGAAGGTCTTGGAGACCACGATGACCAGGGTCTGTTCCGGATCCATGTCGGCCGTGGTCAGGGCGAACTCGGCGCCGTCGACATTGGCCACGAAGCGCAGGTCGATGCTGGGCTTCACCGGGCGCAGGGCGTCCCACAGCAGGCGGGGACCAAGGTCGCTGCCGCCGATGCCGATGTGCAGGATGGCCTTGAACGGCTTGCCGGTCGCGCCCTTGATCTGGCCCGACCGCACTGCCTCGGCGAAGGCCTTCATCCGGGCGCGGACGGCCTCGACCTCGGCCATGACCGGGACGCCGCCGGCCTTGAAGTCCGCATCGGCCCTGGCGCGCAGGGCGGTGTGCAGGACGGCCCGGCCCTCGGAGCTGTTGATCGCCTCGCCGCCGAACATCCGGGCCCGGGCGCCCTCGACGTCGGCCGCATGGGCCAGGTCGAGCGCGGCCTCGAGGCCCGCCTCGTCCCAGGCCTGTTTGGAGAGGTCGATGTGCAGGCCGGCGACGTCCAGCGTCAGGGTCTCCAGACGCCGGGGCTCGGCGTCGAACATCTCGACGATGCGCTTTTCGCCGGCGGCCTTGGCGGCGTCTTCCAGGCGGGTCCAGGCGGCGTCGAGATCGGCCATGCGACATTCCTTCACAATAGGAGGCCTTCACACTAAAGGCGGTCGAGTTGGTAAATCGGCGTTTACCCGGGCGGGCTTACCAAACCCCTGCCGCCACGTCATGAAGACCAATGACGTTTTTCGCGGGGAGTGCTCCATGTCGTGTGACGCCGTCGCTTTTTCCGCCATGCTGATGTTCGCATCGTTCACGCCGGACGCTCAGGCGGACGCGGCCCCGGCCGTGATCCAGCCGGCGCCCGCGCCGGCCTCGGTGCCCCCCCCTTCAGTTTCCGGCGAGCCGCTGTTCCTCGACATCGTCGGCCGGGCCAAGCGGCTGAAGGCCCAGGCCGAGGCCTATCGCGCCGGCCTGCCCAAGGACCCCGCCGCCGTCGCCGCGGCCCTGAAGGGCTTCGACGTCTTCCAGGGCAAGATCGCCGAACTGGCGGCCCAGGACATGAAGGGCCACGTGACCCTGAAGGAGCGCGGCGCGGTCGACGACCTCAAGTGCATCCTGCGCGGCATCAGTCAGGACCTGCCCGAGAAGCTCAAGGCCGTGGGCGAGGCCAAGACCGTCAAGGACCAGGACCTGGCCCTGCGGGACATGGTCTATCTGCTCAACGACAACGTCGAAGTGATCACCGCCCCGCCGCAGCCGGCGGCCTAAACAAAACTCCGCTCATCCCGGCGAAGGCCGGGACCCAGATCCCATGGCGTGGGGCCTGACGGGACGAGCTCTGCGCTTGAGGAACCCGCCTCTCCGCTATTCCATCTGGGTCCCGGCCTTCGCCGGGATGAGCGGATCTAGGGAGCCCTAAGCGTCCTTGTACTTCACCGAGCACCCGTAAGGCTGGCTGTAGGCCACGGCCACCTTCCGGCCGGCCTTCACATCGTTGAGCGCGGCGACGACGTAGTTCCTGGCCGTCTTCAGGTCCTCGACCTTGGCGCTGGGCGTATCGTCGATCGCGCCCTCGTAGACGATCTGGCCCTCACGATCGATGACGAACATGTGCGGCGTGGTCTTGGCCTTGTAGGCCGTGGCCACCGTGCCCTGGGGATCCAGCAGCATCGTCGTGGGCTTGGCGCCCTTGGCGTTCATCCAGGTCTTGGCGGCCGCGCCGTCCGGGAAATAACCCTGCTTGCCGGGCGCCGACGAGGCGACCGACAGCCAGACCACGCCGTCGGCCGTGGCGGCCTGCTGCAGGCCCTGCATGTTGCCCGAATAGTGCTTCTTCACATACGGGCAGCCCTCGTTCACCCACTCCAGCACCACCACCTTGCCCTTGAACTCGGACAGGGAGCGGGTCTTGCCGTCGACATCGACGGCGGTGAAGGCCGGCGCGGCCTTGGCCAGGGCGAGGGACGGCGCCAGCAGCAGCCCGGCCAGGGGCAGGCCGGCGGCGACGAGGCGGCGAGTGATCGGCATGTCGGTTCTCCCGAACGTTGAAAGCCCTCCGCCCTCACGATTCCACAAAACCGCGTTCCGCGAAAGACTCGCAACAGGCTTGACGTATTCGCCGCACCTTCGCCATCCGGGCTTGATAAGGCCAAGCTAGCCCTTCAGAAGATCGCGTCCTCCCGAGCACCGCCCACCGACCATGTCGCCGAAGTCCAAGATCTCCGCCGCGCTCGCCGCCCTCGGCCTCGTCCTGGCCGGCTGCGCCACCGAGACCAAGACCACGGTCTTCGTGCCGGTCGTGGCCCCGACGCCGCCCAGCTCGCTGACGCCGCAGCCGGTGATGCTGTTCAACCAGACCAAGGACGGCCGCAAGCTGTTCACCCTGGACGCCGAGTTCCCCTATTGCGACGTCGAGACCGGCAAGCTCATTGTCGTGCCGCGCTGGTACGTCACCGACTTCGCCAGCGTGCCCTGGTACGGCCAGGGCTTCGTCGATCCGCAGGGCCCGACCGCGCGGGCGGCCATCGTCCACGACTGGCTCTACACGATCGGCGAGCCGGGCAAGCGGCAGGAGGCCGACGACATCTTCCTGCGGGCGATGCTGAAATACGGCGTGCCGCCGTTCCAGGCCAACATCGCCTACAAGGCCGTGCGGATCGGCGGCGAGAAGGGCTACGGCCTGATCACCGACTGGAAGTTCACCGACCCCAAGCGCCAGGACTTCTTCCAGCCCGCGCCGTTCGCCAAGCCGAGAACGGGCGCGGTGCGGATCCTGCCGCGCTGCCAGGGCTTCGGCGCCCTGATCCAGTCCGGCTGGCGGGCCTATCCGATCAGGACCCCGATCATCGCCGCCCCGCCGCCGGTGGTCGTCACCCGCACCCCGCTGGACCAGGTGAAGGAGCGCCTGCCGTTCGGCGTCGGCGACAAGAAGAAGTAGCCTAGGCCGCCCCCGCCTCGGGCTGGGCCTCCGCGCCCTTGCGATAGGCCGCGACCAACTGGCGGTAATAGGTGGAGTTGAAGGCCACCACGGTGGCGACCACCCCGACCGCGCCCGCCAGGGTGAAGACCAAGGCGATGCCGCGCTCCGGCCCACGTCCGAACCAGTCGCCGATGGCGTCGGCCCCCGATCCCGTGGTCATGAACGGGATGAAGATGAACTGGGTCAGGGGGCCGATCAGGAAGGCGGTCAGGGGCGAGGCGGCCTGCTCGACCGACTGGGCGAAGCCGAACACCCGGCCCTGGCGCTCGAACGGCACCACCTTCTGCAGCGTCGTCTGCTCGGCCGCCTCGGCATAGGGGCCCAGCAGCATCCAGACGAAGCAGCCGGCGGCCAGCAGCCAGATCGACGACTGCACCGTGAACACGCAGCACACCGACCAGGTGACCAGGTTGACCAGCAGCAGGGTGCGCAGCGGGTTGGGGCCTAGGCCCGTCTTCGAGATCACGATCCCGCTGAGGATGAAGGCCGTCGACAGGAAGCCGAACAGCAGGCCCCAGGCCTGCACCGAGACCAGCGACAGGCCGTAGGCGTCCAGCAGCGCCATGAAGATGCCGCCCAGGAAGTTGTTGAAGGAGGCGAACAGGATCAGGGCGAACAGGCCCGGCACCGCGCCGATCACCTTCAGGGTGCCGGCGATGTCCACCCGTCGGGGCTCGGCGGGCGCGTCGGGGTGCGGCGCGTCGCGCGGCTCCTTCACGTCCACGGCCAGCAAGTGCGCGAACGCGGCCAGGGTGAAGGTCATGGCGAAGATCAGGGTGTAGAACATCCCGCCCCACGCCACGAGGAAGCCGCTGATCACCGAGGTGGTCAGGAAGCCGATGCCGGTGACCATCCCGACCAGGCCGTTGGCCTTGTCGCGCTCGGGCTCGGGGATCAGCACCGTCACCAGGGTGGGCAGGGCGATGGACCGGATGTTGCCGGCGATGACGCCCAGCATGGTCAGGCCGATGAAGATCCACAGGTGCGGCTTGGAGACGTCGGCCAGGCCGCCCTTCGGCGTCAGCTGGTGGGCGATCAGCGCCAGGGCGTAGAACACCAGCGACGCCACGCTCGAGCCCAGCATCACCGTCTTCTTGAGATGGTGATCCACCAGGCTGCCGAACCAGAAGCCGGACGCGGCGGTCAGCACCAGATAGACGCCGGCGATCATGCCGGTGGCGAAGACCGAGCGGGTCTCCAGATAGACGTAGAAGGTCAGGGCGAACCAGACCGTGAAGTTGGTGATGTTGGCGACCAGGTTGTTGCCGAGCAGGTGGTGGAACACCACCCGCGACCGGGGCTTGCTCTCGGGTTTGGATGGCGCGCTCGACATGCGCCGAACCTGCCAGCCGCTCCCGCCGAACGCAATGTTCGCCGAACCGCGCTAGCCCTTGGCGGCCTTTTCGATCGCCTCGATCACCAGGCCCTCGGTCAGCAGCTGGGGCAGGATCACCGGTTCGCCGCTTCCCTTGGGATAGACCAGGTACAGCGGCACGCCGGCCCGTCCGTGCTCGGCCAGGGCCGCGGCGATGGTGGCGTCGCGCTTGGTCCAGTCGGCGCGCAGCAGCACGGCGTCGGAGGCCTTGAAGGCGTCGATCAGGCGCTGACCCTTCAGGGCCGTGCCCTCGTTGACCTTGCAGGTCACGCACCAGTCGGCGGTGAAGTCGACCATCACGACCTTGCCCTGCGCCTGCAGCGCCGCGACCTTTTCCGGGCTCCAGGGCTCGGAGGCCAGGCCCGGGCCGGCCGGAGCCTCGGCCGATGCGGCGGCGGCCGGCGTCGAAGCGGCCGGAGCGGCGCGGACGCCGACCACGACCAGGGCCACGGCGGCCGCCAGCGACAGGGCGGCCAGGACGAACGGAACCGCCGCGCCCTTGCCGCCGATCTGCCGCGCCTGGGCCAGGCCGTAGAGCCAGGCGGCGAAGGCGACCAGCACGCTGGCGGCCAGCAGGGCGGCCAACGGGATCGAGCCGGTCTGCTGGCTGTAGACCCAGGCCAGCCACGCGGCCGTGGCGTACATCGGGAAGGCCAGGCCCTTCTTAAGCACGTCCATCCACGGACCGGGACGCGGCAGGCGGCCCAGCAGGGCGGGGACGAAGGCCAGGATCACGAATGGCGCGGCGAAGCCCAGGGCCAGGCCCAGGAAGACGGCCAGCGACAGCAGCGGCGGCTGGGTCAGGGCGTAGCCCAGGGCCCCGGCCATGAACGGCGCGGTGCACGGGGCGGCCACCAGCACGGCCAGGGCGCCGGTCAGGAACGAGCCGCCGATCCCCGAACCGCTCGCGCCCGAAGCCACGCCCTGCACCGAGGCGCCGACCTCGAACACGCCGGACATGTTCAGGGCCACCAGCAGCATCAGCAGGGCCAGGGCGGCGACCACGGCCGGCGACTGCAGCTGGAAGCCCCAGCCCACGGCCGCGCCGCCGGCCCGCACGGCGATCAGCAGGCCGGCCAGGACCAGGAAGGTGACGACCACGCCCGCCAGGAAGGCCAGGCCCTGGACGCGGGTCTTGCCGGCGTCGTGGGCGTGGGCGGTCAGGCTGGCGGCCTTCATCGACAGGATCGGGAAGACGCAGGGCATCAGGTTCAGGATCAGCCCGCCCAGGAAGGCGAAGGCCACGGCCAGGGGCAGGCCCAGGCTGGCGCCTTCAGCCGACCCGTGGGCCTTGGCCGGAGCGGCGGGCGGCGCGCCCAGACCGCCGGCCGCGGCGGGGATGGTCCCCGGGGTGGCGGTGATCTCGTAGGCCGCGCCGTTCAGGGCCAGGACGCCGGAGAGTTCGGTCGGCTTGGCCTCGGCTTGCGTGAAGTCGTAGCCGGGGGTCAGCGACAGGGTCAGGCCCTCGGGGCCGCGCTCGATCGCCTGCTCGGGCGGATGCTCGATGACCTTGCCGGAATAGGGATAGAAGAACGCGCCGGAGATGTCGGCGCCCTTCAGCGGCGCGCCGGTCACGGCCAGCTTCAGCACCGAACCCTGCAGTTCGAACACCGCCTTCAGCCCGGCCGGTTTGGGGGCCTTGGCCAGGGTCTCGGCGACCTTCGCCCCCCACTTCGGATCGGTCCCAGGCATGCCCGCCACGACCGGCAGGGTCAGGGTGACGACGGCGTCCTCGGGCACGCAGACCTGCTCGCAGACCAGGAAGGCGGCGGCGGCCTTCAGGGTGACGACCGAGCCGACCTGGGCGTTGGCCGGCACGCTGATCGGCACGGGCAGCAGCACCTCGCCGGTATAGGCGAAGTCCAGCAGCGGCCCGACGCGGCTCTTCTCCGGGGTCGGCCAGACGATGTCGCCGGCGGTCCAGCCGGCCGGCAGGGTCCAGACGATGCGGGTGGCGTCGCCGGCGTCGCCGGGATTGCGCCAATAGGTATGCCAGCCCGGCTGGATCTTCTGGCGCAGGGCTACATAGACCGTCGAGCCGGGGGCGACGCCGGCCTCCTGGGACACCAGTTCGACCTCGATATGCCCGGTCTGGACGGGATCGGCCTTGGCGTCCCCGCTGAACAACGGCGCGCCCAGCAACAGGGCGACTACCAGCGCCGGGAGAACGGCGAACAGCTTTCGAAGCGACATGAACGAGTTCCAGGCTCGGGCCCAAGATAAGGTTGGGGCAAGACACATGACCTCTCCAAGCGCTCTCGACAATGGCCAAGCCGTCGTGATCAGGTCGAAGACCCGCGTTCGCAAGAGAGTCGCCCGTCCATGCCCGCTTCCTTCGACGACATCGAGATCGGCCAAGTGGTGTCGCTGGGCGCCACGGTCGTCGACGGCAAGGCGCTGGAGACCTTCTGCGCGTCGTTCCAGCCGGGCTGGCCGGCGGCCAGCGGCGCGCCCGACACCATGGTCTTCGCCATCTGGTCCAAGCTGGACAGCGAGGCCAGCGCCGCCTGGCCCCAGACCAAGCGGGTCGGCGTCGACGCCCTGCGCTGGCTGCGCAACCCGCCGGCCGGCGAACTGCTGCGCGGCCGCATGACGGTGATGGGCAAGGACCCGGTCGGCGAGGGCAAGGGCATCGTCATCGCCCAGCACGACCTGCTGGACGAGGCCGGCCGCCTGGTCTTCTCGTGCCTGACGCGAAGCATCTTCGCGCGGTAGCGAGAACGAAAAAGGCGGCGGGCTCTTTCGAACCCGCCGCCTCTTCAACGCCGTGAAGCGTCTGTCTTAGTTCAGCGCGCCGTTGGCGGCCGCTTGCTGCTGGCGGATGGTCGCCAGGGCGATCAGACGGTCCCAACCGATCAGCGACACCAGGTGCGCATAGATCTGGGCCAGGGCGCCGCTGGTCTGCAGTTCCTTGATCTTGTCGGCCGGCAGGGCGTTCAGCTTCTCTTCCGAGACGCCGAAGTACTCGGCCACCGTCTGCGGCTCGCCGGCCGAGCCGTCGGCGTTCAGCGGAGTGAAGACGGCCTTCTTCAGTTCGAAGAGGTCGTTGTCCTTCAGCAGCTGCACGAACGAGTCGGTGCGGCGGCGCTCGACTTCGAAGTCGTCGCAGAACTTGATGCAGTTCTGGGTGTATTCGGTCGGCTCGCCCTTTTCGTCGAACAGCGGGGTCTGGCCGCCTTCGGCCAGCAGGTCCGAGCTGCGGTCGATGCAGACGATCAGACGATCCTGGTTCTCGTCGTTGGCCAGGACGAACGGATAGCGGCGGATATAGGCCGGGATGTAGGCGCCCGGCTCGAAGCCGCCGTCGGCGCCGATGAACAGGTTCTCACCGGTGTTGAGGCCCATCACGGCCAGCGGCACGCGATCTTCGCCGGCGAAGATCACCGGATAGCTCAGGGCGGCGGGGGCGAATTCGGTGACGGCCAGCGGCACGGCGGTGCCGTTCAGGGCGAAGCCGTAGGGCTTGTCCTTGTGGACCAGAGCGAGCTTGGCGTGCTGCTCGCGGTTCAGCGGCTCCGGCGAGGAGTAGAACAGAACGTTGCCGGAGATGCCGCCGGCGGGTTGGGTCGTTTCCATGAACAGCTCGACATAAGGCTAATGAACGGACGCCTATTGCGCTTAGGCGGCCTTTGAAAGGTCCGGCGCTTCTAGCCGATCCGGAGGGGCCTCGCAATCGACCCCTCCGCCTTGTGGTTAAGTCGAGCTTCCATTTCACCCCTGGCGGGAAAGCGGCGCTGGAAACGCCGCCCTGGGCGAGCGAATTCTAGAACTTCCAGGCCACGCCGGCCCGCACCGAACGGCCCGGCGACGGGGCGATGTCCTTGAGGAACGAGACGTGCTCGCGGATCTCCTCGTTGGTCAGGTTGCGGCCGTCGACGAACAGCCGCAGCGGCGAATCCGCGATCGGCTTGAACGTGGCCTTGAGGTTGACCACCGTGTAGCCGTCGGTGGGCAGTTCGAAGGTCGCCACCCGGTCCTGCTCGGCCACGCGGCGCACTTCCAGCGTGGTCTCGACGCGCGGCGCGGTCCACACCACCGAGCCGCCCAGCGACCACGGCGGGATGCGGGCGGGCACGCCGGCGTCGGTGTCGCCGTGCACCCAGTCGAAGGTGGTCTCCAGGCGGATCGACTGGGTCGCCCCGCGCCAGGCGTCGTAGCTGGCCTCGATCTCGGCCCCGTGGAAGTCGGCCTTGGTCTGGAAGTACTGGTAGACGGGGAGGTCGTCCTCGACCGCGCCGGTCGGGGCCTCCTCGATGAAGTTGTCGTACTTGGCCGCCCACAGGTGGCCTTCGGCGCGCACGCGGTCGCTCTTCCAGCGGACCGTGGCCTCCAGCGAGGTGACGGTCTCGTTGTCGAGGCTGTCGTCGCCGACCTCGAAGCCGCCGGTGCCCGGGTGCGGGCCGTTGGCGAACAGCTCGAACTCGGTCGGGGCCCGGCCGTTGCGCGACAGGGTCAGGGCCAGGAACAGCGGGTCGCTGGGCTTGTAGAACACGCCCAGCGAGGCCGAGACGTTGTCGAAGTCGCGCGACTGGGTCGGCGTGGTCAGCTCGCGCGTGTCGAAGCGCAGGCCGGCGTCGACGCCCCAGGTTCCGCGATCCAGGCGTTGCAGGGTGAAGACCCCGTATTCCTTGATCTTGGTCGAGGGCACGAAGGCCTCGTCGCCGATGGCTTCGAAGTGGCGCTCCAGCGCCTGGAAGCCGATGGCGCCCTGGTGGCCGTCATGCTCGCGGTGCACCAGCTCCACCCGGCCCTCGGTCCCGTCCGACAGAAAGCGGGTGCCGACTTCGCCGTCCTCGACGCTGACCTCGGCGTGCTCGTAGTCGGCGTAGCCCAGCGAGACGCGGACCTTCTCGAACCACGGATTGTCCAGTTCCTGCTCGCCGCGCAGGTCGTAGCGGGTCTGCTGCAGGTGGATCGAGACCGGGCCCTCGGCGTTGGGGTCGATCGGGGCCAGGATCTGCTCGTAGGGCACGCCGTAGGTGGTGTCGGTCTTCTTGACCGACAGGCCGACGAAACCCCGGTCGTGGACGTAGGAGACGCCCGCGCCGTAGGCGTCGACCTCGACATCGGTGTTCTTGACCTTGTGGTCGGGATCGACCGTCAGGCCGTCGCGGGCCGCCAGGCGGTCGGACACCGCCGCGACGGGGATCGAATAGTCGTCGGTGCGGCGGCTGGAGACGTCGGCCGCGAACACGAACGGGCCCTTCCCGGCCTTGATCGCGCCGCTGTAGGCCCAGCCGTCGTCGACCGACGAGGCCGAGGCCGACAGCCTGCCCTCGGGGCCGTTGGCGGCCGGGCTGGAGGGCACGCGGTCGTCGATCATGTTGACCACCCCGCCGATGCCCGAGCCGCCGTAGGCCAGGGTCGAGGGGCCGCGCAGCACCTCGATCCGCGAGGCCTCGCCCGGGTCGCTGGCCACGGCGTGGTCGGGCGACAGGGCGCTGGCGTCGACCTGGCCGACGCCGTTCTGCAGCACCATCACCCGGGGACCCGACAGGCCGCGGATCACCGGCCGCGAGGCGCCGGGACCGTAGAAGGTGGACCGCAGGCCGGGCAGGCCGTTCAGCAGGTCGCCGATGCCGGCGGCCGGCAGGGTGTCCAGCTGATCGCGGGTCACGACGTTGACGCTGCTGGTCACGGTGTCCAGCGACACGGCGTAGGGGGCGGCGGTGACCACGACCTTGTCGACGGCGTTGGACTCGGGCCCGTCCAGCGCGGCGGCGGCGTCGGCTGGAGCCGGGGTCTCGGCGGCTTGAGCGAGCGGCGCGACGAGGGCGAACGCCAGCAGGCTCGCGGCGGAAAGCAGTACGCGACGGGGCATGGGAGATCCTGAACCTTGGCCGGGGGAGCGGCTTGGACGAAGTGTTATGAAATAACATTACGAGTCGTCAAGCGGCTTCGTGCCAAAACCCGGCTTGACGTCACGCTTCGTCGCCGTTCTGTGGTCGGATGACCGCAAGGAGGCCGCCCATGACCCGCAACATGCTGCTCGTCGCCACTCTGGGCGGCGCCCTGCTGATGGGCTGCTCCCCGGTCCAGGACCTGTTCTCCAGGCCGGCCGCCTCGAAAGCCGCGCCCTATGCCGTCAGCCCCAGCACGGCCAGCTGGACCAAGCCGCCGACCGGCTATCTGAAGACCGGCATGAACCTGGACGGGGCCGCCATCGTCGGGCCGCCGCCGACCCCGGACTCGCCGCGCGGCAAGGCCGACCAGGCCACCTTCGAGGCCACCCGCGCCCTGGCGGGCACGCCGGCCTGGGACAAGGCCATCGCCGACGCCGACCTGTCGGGCGCGCACGGCTTCAAGAGCTTTTCCTGCGCGGCCGGGGTCACCATCAGCCCGCAGGCCACCCCGACCCTGACCAGCCTGCTGCTGCGGATGACCGACGACGCCGCCACCCTGTACCAGCCGGCCAAGGCGGCGTTCCAAAGGTCACGCCCGCCGGTGGGCAACACCAAGCCGATCTGCGTGCCGCGCGAAAAGTGGATCGAGACGGACGGCTCCTATCCATCCGGTCACGGCTTGATCGGCTGGTCCTGGGCTCTGGTGATCTCGGAGGTCGCGCCCGAACACGCCAGCGCCGTCCTGGCGCGCGGCCGCGAGTTCGGCGACAGCCGCATCATCTGCGGCGTCCACTATCAGAGCGACATCGAGGCGGGGCGCTATCTGGGCTCGGCCATGGTCTCGCGGCTGCACCAGGATCCGGCGTTCATGAGCGATCTGGAGAAGGCCCGGGCCGAGGTGGCGGCGTCGCGGGCAAGCGGGGCGCCCAAGGACTGCCCTGCCGGCTAGCACTTGCCCCCTACGGGTCGCTTCGCGACCGTCTTCCCCCAGAGGGGGAAGAGGACGCGGTGCGGCGGCCGGGGCGTCCTCCGCCCCCTATGGGGCCGGACAGGCGGCGCAGCCGCCAGGTGGGGGCAAGTGGGTGAGTTGCTGAGCTAGGCCGGCCGCCCCGTCGCCAGCGCGCCATACAGCTCCGGCCGGCGATCGCGGAAGAAGCCCCAGGCCGCGCGGTGGGTGCGCAGGAAGTCCAGGTCGAAGGTCCCGGTCACCAGGCCCTCATCGGCGTGGCCCAGCTCGCTGATCAGGTCGCCGCGATGATCCGCCACGAAGCTGGAGCCGTAGAAGGTCTGGCCGCCGTTCGGGTAGCCGTCCCAAGGCTCGAAGCCGATGCGGTTGGCGCCGACCACCGGGATCACGTTCGACACCGCATGGCCCTGCATCGCCCGCTGCCAGGGCAGGGTCGTGTTGAGGCTGGGGTCATGCGGCTCGGTGCCGATGGCGGTCGGGTAGAACAGGGCCTCGGCGCCCATAAGGGCCATGGCGCGGGCGGCCTCGGGGTACCACTGGTCCCAGCAGATGCCGACGCCCAGGCGGCCGAAGCGTGTGTCCCAGACCTTGAAGCCCGTGTCGCCCGGCCGGAAGTAGTACTTCTCCTGGTAGCCGGGACCGTCGGGAATGTGGCTCTTGCGATAGAGGCCCAGCATCGAGCCGTCGGCGTCGGCCATCACCAGGCTGTTGAAATAGTGCGGGCCCTCGCGCTCGAAGATCGAGATCGGGATGACCACGCCCAGCTCGCCGGCCAGGGGGGCGATGGCCTTGACCACCGGATGCTCACGCCACGGATGGGCTTCGGCGAACCACCGCTCCTCCTGCGTCACGCAGAAATACGGACCCTGGAACAGTTCGGACGGCAGGATCACCTGCGCGCCGCCGGCGGCGGCCTCGCGGATGAAGGCCTCCGTCTTCTTGATGTTGGCCTGCAGGTCCATCCCGTAGGAGGTCTGGATCGCGGCGACGCTGAGGGCGCGGGTCATTCGCCGGGCTCCTGTTGGCTGATGCAGTGGAACGAGCCGCCGCCGGTCAGGATGGCGGTCGAGGGCAGGCCGATGACCTCGCGCTCGGGGAACAGGCCGCTGATCACCTCGACGGCGAAGGCGCCCGACTCCTCGGCGTAGATCGGCACGATCACCGCCTCGTTGGCGATCAGGAAATTCATGTGCGAGGCCGGGATGATCTCGCCGTCCTCGTCGAGGATGCGGCCCGGCGAGGGGATGCGCACCACCTGCAGCGGCGAGCCGCGGCCGTCGGTCATGGCCGCCAGGGTCCGCGCCGTCTCGGCATAGACCTCGGCGTTGGGGTCGTCGGTCCCGAAGGCCATCGGGCAGGCCACCACGCCCGGCGCGACGAAGCGGGCCAGGTTGTCGATGTGGCCGTCGGTGTGGTCGTTCAGCAGGCCGTCGCCCAGCCACAGCACCTTCTTGACGCCCAGCGAGGCGGCCAGGGCGGCCGAGGCCTTGGCCTCGTCGAAATCGCCGTTGCGGTTCTCGTTGAGCAGGCACTGGCGCGTGGTCAGGACGCAGCCCATGCCGTCATGGTCCAGCGACCCGCCCTCGAGCACGAAGGCGTTGCGGGACAGCGGCGCGCCGCTGGCGGCGGCGATCTGCTCGGCGACCAGGTCGTCGCCCTCCATCTCGTACTTGCCGCCCCAGCCGTTGAACAGGAAGCCGGCGGCCACCGGACCGTTGGCGGTGTCGACGAAGATCGGGCCGGTGTCGCGCAGCCAGATGTCGCCGAACTGGCCGCGGACGATCTCGACCGTGGTGTCGGCCAGGCGCGCGCGGGCGGCGGCCTCGGCCTCGTCGCCGACCACCATCAGGCGGACGCGTTCGCCGCCGGGACCGGCCAGGGCGCGGGCCAGGGCGGCGACCTCGTCCTGGGCCTGCTCAAGGTCTTCCCGCCAGAGCTCGGCGTGGCTGGGGAAACCCACCCACATGGCGCGGTGCGGAGCCCACTCGGCGGGGACGGTCGGGGTCATGTCGGAAACCTGGATCGAAACGGGAGGCGCAAATGGGCCGGGACGGGCCCGGGGTCAAGCCGTCCTTCTAGAGCATTTTCAAGCGAAGTGGATTCCGGTTCGCGTGAAGGAAATGCGTCAAAGCAAAAAGCAAACTGCTGCGACAAAAGGAAAAGGGCGGTCCGTTTCCGGACCGCCCCATGCCTTAGTCCGCTGTACGCCGTTCTTAGAACGCGGCGTGCAGGGTGATGCTGGCCGTGCGCGGATAGCCCGGTTGGCCCAGGCCGGTGCCCGAGGGGTTCACCGCCAGGTCGCCGAGGTACTTCTCGTCGGCCAGGTTCTTCACGTTCAGCTGGATGTAGGTGTTCTTCATGCCGACGCCGTCCAGGAAGCCGTCCAGGACATAGCGGGCGTCCAGGTCGAGCAGGGCGTAGCTCGGCACTTTTTCGGTGTTGGTCAGGTTGGTCCAACGCTCGCCGACGTACTTGGCTTGGACGCCGACGCTGAGCGCTTCGGTGATGTCCCAGTCGACGCGGACGGCGCCTTGGTAGTTCGGGGCTTCGTACAGTTGCTTGCCCTTGGTCAGCAGCAGCGAACCCAGGGCGGTGCCCGGGATGTTATCCTGCAGTTCCGAGTCCTGGTACGAGAACGAGGCGTAGAAGCTGAGGTAGTCTTCCGGCTTGAAGCCGAACTGGGCGTCGAAGCCCTTTTGCTTCACGTCGCCGACGTTGACCGAGAAGGCGATGTTGTCCTGCTCGTTGAAGGCGCGCTCGATGCGGTTGCTGAAGTTGTTGGCCCAGAGCGAGGCCGACAGCAGGATGGTCGGCGACTGGAAGCGGTAACCCACGTCGATGACGTGCGAGACTTCCGGGTTCGGGTTGGTCAGCTTCTTGTCGTACAGGTCGTCGGTGCGCGGCGCCGACAGGGTTTCGGCGTAGGTCGCGTAGACCGATTGGTGGTCGGTCAGGTTGTAGCTGACGCCGACGTTCGGCAGGATCTTGTCGTACTTGCGGGTGAACTGGCGCGGACGACCGTACTGGGTGGTGCCTTGGCCCGGCAGGGTGACCAGCGTCTGGCCGTTGCCGTCGTCGGTGCCGGGCACCGCGGTCGGGGTCTGGTTGGTGCAGTAGGCCGTGAAGGTGTCGGCCTGATAGCAGAAGTTGTTCAGTTCGCGCTTGAAGAACGGAGCGCGCAGGCCGGCGTTGAACAGGACCTTGTCGTCCATGAACTTGCCGCGGTACTCGACCGAGATCTGGTTCAGGGTGGCGACCGAGACGCGGTCGCGCTTGCGCAGGATGCTGCCGTCCGAGAGCTTGATCGGCTTGCCGTAGCCGTCCTTGCCGCCGAACACGTCGTTCGGCGTCGTGTCGCCGCTGAACGTCGTGTATTCGCCGGTCTGACGGTGGTGGGCTTCGTCGTAGGTGTAGGCGGCGCGGAGGCTTTGGCCTTCGGCGAACTTCCAGATCAGCGACGAGGTGATGCCGTAGCGGCGGGTGTTGGTCGTGTTGGGCGAGTACAGCAGGACGGTGTCCTGGACGTCGCCGTCGCCGTTCAGGTCCTGGCCGCCGGTGTTCACCGAGCCGAGGATCAGGCTGTTGGACGGCGTGGGCAGGCCGGGCGTTTCCTTGAACAGGCCGCGACCGCCGCCGTTGGCCAGGGTGTACTGGAAGTAGGGGTCGGCGGTCAGGATGAAGTTCTCGCCGATGTGGAACAGCGACTGACCGCGGATGTTGCCCGTGTTCGACGGGTTGATGTTGTACTTGTAGCAGGTGCCCGCGTTGGTATCGATCTGAGCGGTGCCGGCGACCGGGGTCGGACGCGCGCAGGTGGCGCGGCTGTAGCCGATGCCGGTGCCGGCCTGGAACTGGGCCAGGCTCATGCGGTTGATGAAGTTGTTGCGGTTTTCGTTGTAGTTGGCGATCAGGCTGACGAAGTCGCCGTTGTCGCCGATCGGCTGATAGATCCGCGCGTTGAGCTGCTTCTTGTGGATCTTGCCCGGGCCGTTGAACACGTCGTTGATGGCGTCGGCGTAGCTGAACCAGGCGCTGGTGCCCCAGGGGCCGATCTTGCCGGTGTCGATCACGCCGAAGAAGCGGCGGAAGTTGCCGTCGCCGGCCTGGGCTTCGAACACGCCGCCGAACTCGTCGGTGGGCTTGCGGGTCACGTAGTTGATGGTGCCGCCGGCGGCCGCGGCCGTGGGGCTGTCAACGTCGGTGGTGCCCAGGTTGACGTCGACCTTCGAGATCAGTTCCGAGTCCATCTGCTGGTTCGGATAGATGGCGTAGTTGCCGCTGTCGTTCAGCGGGATGCCGTCCTGCAGCAGGGCGATGCGCTGCGAGTCGAAGCCGCGGATGGTGATGTCGCCGCCGGCCGAACCGTAGGCGTCGTTGTTGGAGAAGTTCACGCCGGGCAGCAGGTTCAGCGAGTCCAGAATCGTCTGGCCGGGCACCTGGCGGGCGATGAAGTCCTGGGTGATCGTCGAGCGCGACTTCGGAACCACTTGCTGAACGATCGCGCCGTTCTGGTTCTTCAGGCTCGAAGCGGTGACCACGACCTGTTCGACGGCGTCGGTGCCGGTCGACTGGGCCATGGCGGCGGTGGCGCTGAGCAGGCAGCCGACCAGAGCGGTCGACGCCAGACAGGCGAGCTTTTTCGTCATCATCTTGATCTAATCCCCTCGTTCAAGCCGCAACGGGGTGCATGAAGCCCGCCGAGCCATGTCATTGAGAGGCTCTTTAGCGACGTATTTAGAAGGTTTGGTGACGGAAAGGCCACGATCGCGGATAAACGCGCTCCGGGGGCCCGCTTGCGGAAGATTTAGTCAGCGTCCTCTTACTTATGCGGGAGAAATCAGCGTGGCCCTTGATGAAACGGCGCGGGCGACCCAGGCGCGAATCTGGCGCCTGACCCTGATCTTGGTCGGGGTTCTGACGGTTCTGCGAGTCGTCGCGCTGTTCGTCACCCCCCTGGAGTTGTACCCGGACGAAGCTCAGTACTGGCTGTGGTCGCGCCACCTTGATTTCGGCTACTTTTCCAAGCCTCCCGTCATCGCCTGGCTGATCTGGGCGACCACGCGGATCGGCGGCGACGCCGAGGCCTGGCTGCGCATCGGCTCGCCCCTGCTCAACGCCGGAACGGCCCTGGTGATCTCGCGCATCGCCACGCGGCTCTACGGCGACGAGCGGAACGGAAACTGGATCGGGCTGGCCGCCGCGGCGATCTTCATCCTGATGCCCGGCATCCAGCTGTCGTCGGTGCTGATCACCACCGACACGCCGCTGCTGTTCTTCCTGGCCTTGATGATCTGGGCCTGCGTCGCCTTGCCGCACGCCTCGCCCCGCACCCGGATCTGGATCGCCGCCGGCATGGGCGCGGCGCTGGGCATGGCGTTCCTGAGCAAGTACGCGGCGATCTACGCCCTGGCCAGCCTGGCCGCCCATCTGTTCCTGTCGCGCGAGGCCCGGCGCGCCTGGACCCCGGTCATGGCGATCGCCTTCTTCGCGGCCCTGTTCGTCGTTTTCGCCCCGAACATGTGGTGGAACTACCAGCACCACTTCTCGACGCTGGAGCACACGGCGGCCAACGCCAACTGGAAGGCCGGCAGGCTGTTCAACCCGATCGAGCTGGTCCAGTTCGTCGGCTCGCAGTTCGGCGTGTTCGGACCCGTGCCGTTCGGCGTGCTGGGCGGCGGAGCCCTGCTGCTGGCGTTCCGCAGGCGCCTCGCGCAGGCTGACATCATGCTGCTGTGCTTCGCCCTGCCGCCGCTGGTCACCGTGGCGGCCCAGGCGTTCGTCTCGCGGGCCAACGCCAACTGGGCGGGCGCGGCCTATGTCGCCGGCTCGGTGCTGGTCGCGGCGTGGCTGCTGCGCTGGGACGCCCGCCGCTGGCTGATCGGCGGCCTGGCCCTGCAGGCGGTGCTGGCGGCGCTGTTCCTGACCTGGGTGATCGATCCGCGCACGGCCGAGGCCATGGGCATGGCCAACGCCTTCAAGCGGGCGCGCGGCTGGGACCAGACCGTGCAGGCGATCATCGAGCGGACGCGCGAGGAACAGGCTCTGCGCGGCGGCGTGACCGCCGTCGCCGTCGACGACCGCTTCCTCTACAATGTGGCCGCCTACTACGGCCGCGACTATTTCGGCACGTCGGCCGCCCCGCCGCTGCGGATGTGGGTGCACGAGATCGCCCCCCGCAACCAGGCCGAGGCCGAGGCGCCGCTGGACGCCGCCCTGGGCCGCCGGGCGCTGATCGCCAGCCTGGAAGGCACCTACCGGGCCAAGATCCGTCAGGACTTCAAGGCGACCTCCGACCTGCAGATCGTCCGTGTGCGGCTGGACAAGAAGCGCTCGCGCCGGACCGACCTGTTCATCGCCCAGGGCTTCGCGCCCGTGCCGCGTGATCCGGAGACGGGGTTGCCGCCGGATCCGGAACCGACGCCCTAAGGCCTAGGCCCTCCCCCTGTGGGGGAGGCGGCCGAAGGCCGGTGGGGGGAGTTCAGGGCGATCGATCCGGGTTTAAGCCGGCTGCCGATCACTCCCCCCTCCGTCGGCTGCGCCGACACCTCCCCCACAGGGGGAGGACCTTAGACCCCGACCTCGAACGCCGCCTCGGTCTTGGCCTTCACCTCGTCCACCGTCACGTCCGGCGCCAGCTCGATCAGCTTCACCGGCGTCTTGCCCCGGTTGATCTCGAACACGCCCAGTTCGGTGATCAGCAGGTCGACGACGCCGGCTCCGGTCAGGGGCAGCGAGCAGCGGTGCAGCAGCTTGGCCGCGCCGGACTTCTCGCAGTGGTCCATGACCACCACCACCCGCTTGACGCCGGCCACCAGGTCCATGGCCCCGCCCATGCCCTTGACCATCTTGCCGGGCACCATCCAGTTGGCCAGGTCGCCGGTCTCCGACACCTGCATGCCGCCCAGGATCGACAGGGCGATGTGGCCGCCGCGGATCATCGCGAAGCTGTCGGCCGACGAGAAGTACGAACTCGAATCCAGCTCGGTGATCGTCTGCTTGCCGGCGTTGATCAGGTCGGCGTCCTCCTCGCCCTCGTAGGGGAAGGGGCCCATGCCCAGCATGCCGTTCTCGCTCTGCAGCGTCACGGACATGCCTTCGGGGATGTAGTTGGCCACCAGGGTGGGGATGCCGATGCCGAGGTTCACATAGAAGCCGTCCCGCAGCTCCTTGGCCGCCCGCTCGGCCATCTGGTCACGCGTCCAGGCCATTACGCTTGCTCCTTCGGACGAGTGGTCACGCGTTCGATGCGCTTCTCGAACTTCGCGCCCTTGATCAGGCGGTCGACATAGATGCCGGGCGTGTGGATGTTGTCCTTGTCCAGGGCCCCGACTTCCACGACCGCCTCGACCTCGACGACCGTGACCTTGCCGGCCGTGGCCATCATCGGATTGAAGTTGCGGGCGGTCTTCCGGTAGACGAGGTTGCCCTCGGCGTCGGCCTTCCAGGCCTTGACGATCGACAGGTCGGCGGTCAGGCCGCGCTCCATCACATACATCTCGCCGTCGAATTCGCGGGTTTCCTTGCCCTCGGCCACCAGGGTGCCGTAGCCGGTGCGCGTGAAGAAGGCGGGGATGCCCGCCCCGCCGGCGCGGATGCGTTCGGCCAGCGTGCCCTGCGGATTGAACTCCAGTTCCAGCTCGCCGCTGAGGTAGAGCTGTTCGAACAGCTTGTTCTCACCCACATAGGACGAGATCATCTTCTTGATCTGGCGGTTCTCCAGCAGGATCCCCAGGCCGAAGCCGTCGACGCCGCAATTGTTGGAGACCACCGTGAGGTCCTTGACGCCCGTTTCGCGGATCGCCGCGATCAGGTTCTCGGGAATGCCGCACAGGCCGAAGCCTCCGGCCATGATGGTCATGCCATCGAATAAAAGACCCGCCAGCGCTTCGGCGGCTGTGGACTTCACCTTGTCGACCATGGTTCCTCCCGGAGCGACGTTCGGCGACTGCTCTGAGCCGCCGGACGGAGAAATTCAACCCTTGATGAATAAAATTTCGATGCGTGGAGTTTCGGCGTGACGGATCAGGCTAACCCTGGGGAAGCTAGCATTGGGCTCGCGACGCCCGCCACCTCGGGCGTGCTGTTGACCCTGGCGCACCCGGCGCTTGAACGGTCTCGCGCCAACCGCGCCCTGGCCAAGGCGGCCAAGGGCGTCGAAGGGGTCACCTTCCACGACCTCTACGAGACCTATCCGGACTTCGCGATCGACATCGAGGCCGAGCAGGAACGGCTGGTGGCGCACGACGTGATCGCCGTGCAGTTCCCGCTCTACTGGTACTCGACGCCCGCCCTGCTGAAGGAGTGGTTCGACCTGGTCTGGCTGCACGGCTTCGCCTACGGCCTGGACGGCAACGCCCTGGCCGGCAAGCGGCTGTTCGCCGCCTGCACCACCGGCGGGGCGGCCAAGGCCTATCACGCCCACGGCTACAACCGCTTCACCCTGGACGAATATCTGCGCCCGCTGGAGCAGACCGCCTATCTGTGCGGCATGGTCTGGGAGACGCCCTTCGTGGTGCACGGCGCGGCGATCAAGGACGACGACGAGCTCAAGGCCGAGGCCCAGCGCTACCGCGCCCGCGTCGCCTCGCTGCTGACCGCGCCCGCCGACGCCGAACTGGGGGCCTGATCCATGCCGTTCCTGCTGCAAGCCCTGGTCTATCTCGGCGCCGCCGTCATCTCCGTCCCGATCGCCAAGCGGCTGGGCCTGGGCTCGGTGCTGGGCTACCTGATCGCCGGCGTGGTGATCGGGCCGTTCGCCCTGTCGCTGGTCGGCGAGCAGGGCGACGTGATGAAGTTCGCCGAGTTCGGCGTGGTCATCCTGCTGTTCCTGATCGGGCTGGAGGTCCAGCCCTCGACCCTGTGGGACATGCGCAAGGCGATCTTCGGTTTCGGCGGCTCCCAGGTCGTGGGCACAACGGTCGCCATCGCCGGCGTCTCGATGCTGCTGGGCCTGCCCTGGCAGACGGCCCTGGCCGTCGGGATGGTGCTGGCCATGTCGTCCACCGCCATCGTGCTGCAGACCCTGGACGAGAAGGGCCTGAGGCATGGGCCGGTCGGACGGGCCGCCTTCGGGATCCTGCTGCTGCAGGACCTGGCGGTGATCCCGATGTTCGCCCTGCTGCCGACCCTGGCGACCATCGCCCCGCCGATCCACGCCGAAGCCGCCGGCCACGGCGCCGGGAGCCTGGTCGCCCACCTGCCGCCGTGGGCCCAGGGGATCGCGGTGTTCGTCGCCGTCGGCGCCGTGGTCGGCGGCGGCCGCTACCTGGTGCGGCCGATCTTCCGCTTCATCGCCGAGGCCCGGCTGCGCGAGATCTTCACCGCCGCGGCCCTGCTGATCGTCGTCGGCGTGGCCAGCATCATGCAGACCGTCGGCCTGTCGCCCGCCCTGGGGGCCTTCCTGGCGGGCGTCGTCCTGGCCGAGAGCGAGTTCCGCCGCGAGCTGGAGTCCGACATCGAGCCGTTCCGGGGCCTGTTGCTGGGCCTGTTCTTCATCACCGTCGGGGCCGGCATCGACCTGCGGCTGGTCGCCAGCCAGCCGCTGGTGCTGATCGGCCTGGTGCTGGGCCTGATGGTCCTGAAGTTCCTGGTCGTGTTCGGCCTGGCGCGGCTGTTCGGGGCCCCGGCCCGGGGCGCGGCCGCCGTCGCCACCGCCCTGGCCCAGGGCGGGGAGTTCGCCTTCGTGCTGCTCAGCTTCACGGTCGGGGCGGGCGTGATCGGCGCGACCCTGGCGGCCCTGCTGACCGCCGCCGTCGCCGTCTCCATGGCCCTGACCCCGGTGGCGATGATCCTCTACGAGCGCATCGCCCAGATGATGGACGCGGCCATCCCCAAGCAGGTCCCCGACACCGGGGCCTTCGACGACGGCGAGCCGGACATCATCATCGCCGGCTTCGGCCGGTTCGGTCAGATCACCGGCCGCCTGCTGACCGCTAACGGCTTCCGCTCGACCGTGCTGGACAGCGATATCGAGCAGATCGACCTGCTGCGCCGCTTCGGCCGCCGGGTGCACTACGGAGACGCCACGCGGATGGACCTGCTGCGCGCCGCCGGCATCGAGCGGGCCCGGATGCTGATCGTCGCCCTGGACGATCGCGAGAAGACCGTCGAGCTGGTCGAGACCGCCCGCAAGGCCTTCCCCGACCTGGTGATCCTGGCCCGGGCCTGGGACCGCCGTCACGCCTACGACCTGCTGGCCAACGGCGCCGACGCGGTCGAGCGCGAGACCTTCGAGGCGGCCCTGGCCCTGGGCACCACCGCCCTGCAGAAGCTGGGCTACCGCGCCCACCGCGCCCATCGGGCCGGCGCGATCTTCCGTCGTCACGACCGCAAGTCGTTCGAGGACCTGCGTCCCGTCTGGGGCCAGGAGGAGGCCTACATCCTGGCCTCGCGCGACGCGGCCCAGACCATGGACAAGCTGCTCAACGCCGACCTTGCTCGTTTGCGCCCCGGCGACGCCGCCGGCGCCTGGGACACCGCCACCCTCGACGAGGAGCTCAAGGAACGCGCCGAACGGGACGCGGCCCGGCGGGAGGGAGCGAAGTAGGGGCAGGGAACTGACGACGCCCTGACGGGATTCCTTACTGCAAGGAGGAATCCCATGGCTGACAACCTGCAAGATCGCGGACCCCAGGATCGCGCGCGGATCAACGTCAACGAACCGCACGAAGTGGCCTATTGGACCGAGAAGTTCGGCGTCAACGCCGACCAATTGCGCAACGCCGTGACCGACGTTGGCGTATCGGCGGACGCGGTGGAACAGGCGCTGGCGTCGCGTCGCGACAAGGTCTGAGCGGAAGCCGTGCGCTACTTCTTCCAGCTCAGCGACGGCCACGTCCTGACCGATGACGAGGGCGAGGTGTTCGACGACCTCGACGCCGCAAAGGTGGAAGCCGCGCGGATCGCCGGCGAGTGGCTGCGCGACAACGCCGACGAGTTCGCAGAGGAAGGCGCCTTGCTGGTCGAGGTGCTCGACGAGCGCAAGGCCGTGCTAGCGACCGTCGCGGTCGAGGCCAACACCCCGACCGGGACGATGCACTGATCCTATCCTAAGCCCTCCCCCTGTGGGGGAGGTTCTACAAGCCTACAGCAGCCAGTCGCCGACCACGTGGTGCTGCGGATCGAGGTAGCCCTGCTGGGTCAGGGACGTGATCGTCCAGTTGTCGAGGATCACCGAACCCATGCCGACGGCGCTGATCTGCACGGCGTCGGCATGGCGGTCGCCGTTGGTGTCGACGTCCTTGAAGGTCGGCTTCAGCAGTTGATCGATCAGGTCGTCGAGGATGCCCAGAGCCTTGGCCGGTCCATGGCTGTCGAACAGGCCGCCCAACTGGCCGCGCAGCGGGGTGACGATGTGGTCCTCGCCCGGGTTGAAGTCGGTGATGTGGTCGGTCCCCGACAGCAGGTTGAACACGAAGTCGTCCGCCCCCGCCCCGCCGGTCAGGAAGTCGTTGCCCAGACCGCCGTCCAGCGTGTCGCGGCCGGTCCCGCCGTTGATGCGGTCGACGCCCGCGCCGCCGTAGAGGTGGTCGGATCCGCCGCCGCCGTTGATCACGTCGTTGAACAGGCCGCCGGTGTAGGTGGTGTCCTTCTCGCCGACGTCGGTGAAGCTGTTGGCCTTCAGCAAGCTGCCGGACAGGCTGCGGTTGTCGCCCGCCTCGCCCACCGTGATGCTGACCGTGATCGGGGCCGAAAAGCCGCCATGGCCGTCCGAGGCGGTGTAGGTGAAGCTGTCGATCACCGACTTGCCGGCGGCCAGCTGATCGAAGCTGTCGGCGTCGGCCACGTAGCGCACCTGGCCGTTCTCGATGCTGATCGAGGCGCCCAGGGCCGACTTGGTCCCCGACAGGGCCGCGATGCTCAGGACGTCCAGGTCGATGTCGTGGTCGTTGGCCAGCACGTTGACCAGGATCGAGGCGTCCTCGGCGACCGAGGCCGCGTCGGCCGCGCCGACCGGCGCGTCGTTGACCGCCTCGACGCCCAGTTGGACCGTCACCACGCCCGACACGCCGCCATAGGCGTCATGCGCGGTGTAGGTGAAGGCGTCGGTGCCATTGTAGTTGGCGTTGGCCGTGTAGACGAACGAGCCGTCGGCGTTGAGCACCAGCGTGCCGTAGGTCGGGCCGTGGTCCAGCACCGCCGTCAGGGCGTCGCTGTTCACGTCGCTGTCGTTAGCCAGCACGCCGTGCGCGGCGTCGACGGTCAGGATCGCGTCCTCGGAGACCGTGAACACACCGTCCAGCGTCGCCACCGGCGCGGTGTTGATCGACAGCAGGGCCAGCACCGCGTCGTGGTCGGTGGGCTGGTCGATCGCCGCCTGGCCGGTGTTGAGGTGGACGTTGTCGAACACCGCCCCGCCCTTGAGGCTTTGCGAGACCAGCAGGTGGTCGATCTGCTGGGTGTTGCCCTCGAAGAGGTACGAGTACTGGTCCTCGGGCGCCAGGGTGCGGACCAGGTTGTAGAGGGCGCCGTTGGCCTCGAGCAGGGTCAGGGTCTGCTCGAACTGGAAGCCGTTGAAGTCGCCCATCACCGCCACGTGGGCGTCGGGATTGGCGGCCAGCAGGCCGGCGACGTAATCGCGCACCGCCGTGGTCTGGTCCACCCGGCGGTCGTCGCCGCTGTTGGCGGCGGGCTGGTTGGCGCCGAACAGCGGATCGCTGCCGCCGCGCGAATAGTTGTGCACGTCGATGGCGGTGACCGTCTCGCCGTGGAAGATGAAGTCGGCGGCCAGCGGATTGCGGCTGTTGTTGAAGGCGTTGGCGGGGCCGGTGGTGTCCTGGACCAGCCGGGCCGAGCCCTCGACATAGTCCACCCGGTCGGCGCGGTAGAGGAAGGCGCTGCGGATGTTGCCGTTGCTCTCGCCGCCCGTGGTGTTGTTGGCGGTCGGGGCGATCTCGACCCAGCTGTAGCGCGGGCCGCCGGCCGCCTCGATGGCCGCCACCAGCTTGTTCAGGGTGTCGGCCCCGCTGTAGTTCGTGCCGTTGCCCGACCCGTCGGCGTCCTGGATCTCCTCGACGCCGATGATGTCGGGCGCGCCCAGATTGTGGGCGATGTCGTCGGCCAGGGCCTGGAACTTGGCGTCCGGATCCTGCGGCGAGATGTTTTCGAGGTTGTAGGCGCCGATCTTCAGGTGGCTGGCGTCGCCGGTCAGGGAGGTGGTTTCCTGCGGCAGGGGGCCGCCGCTGACCATGTTCTCGACGGAGAGCGGGATCACCTCGTACTTGCCGCCGAAATAGCTGACCACGCCGGTGACGTCGCCCAACTGGTCGCCCAGCACGTAGCCGGCGTTGAAGTCCGGGTTCACGCCGGTGTCGGCATAGACCAGGATGCGCTCGGGATTGAAGTCGCCGTCCGAGATGGTCACCCCGCCGCGGTCGTTCAGGCCGGTGGCGCCGGCCCCGCCGTCGGCCACCACCCAGGTCTGGCCCGTGGTCGTGGCGTCCACCGCCTGGGCGTTGTGGATGGTGACCACCATGCCCTCGATCGACTCGTAGAAGTCGACCCCGTCGTGGGCCGGATCGAAGCTCGACAGGCTGTCGTCGTCGATCACGGTGTTGGGGATGGCCCGGCCGCCGGCGCCCAGCACCGTCGAGGCCACCGCGCCCGTGCCGATCACGCTGATGGTCGGGGCGGTGATCTCGGTGATCGTCAGGTTGGTGGCGACGCCGCCGTTATATTCGTCGACCGTGCCGGCCACCTTCACCAGGTCGCCGACATGGACGGTGGGGATGGCGTTGGTGAACACGAAGACCGCGTCCGAGGTGGCGTCGTTTCCGTCGCCCGTCACGTCCTGGATCCAGAAGCCGCGCGAGCCGCTGGTGTCGATGGCCGTCACCACGCCCTGGGTCGACACCGTCTGGCCGTCATAGGCCGAGATGTGGCCCGCGCCCTGGATGTCGTAGATCGCCACCGGGGCGAAGTCGTCGTTGACGATCGAACCCTGCCCCGCCGCGTCGACCAGGGCGGCCGCGCCGCTGGTCACCACCAGGTTCGACAGGTTGACGGCGAAGGCCTCGTTCGGCTCGGGCGTCGCGTCGCCGTGGATCGTCACCGAGACGGTCTGGCTGGCGGGGCCGCCGGCCGTGAAGGTCAGGGTCCCGTGGGTCTCGTCATAGTCGCCGCCCGCCAGGGCCGAGCCGTTGGCGGTGGCGTAGTCGACGGTGAAGGCGCCGGTGGTGTTGGTGCGGGTGACCGTGAAGGTCATCACCTGGTCGCCGGAATCGCCCTCGGTCAGGGTCACGTCGCTGATCGAAACGTTGGCGCTGGGCACGCCGCCGTCGGTGACCGTGAAGCCGGTCTTGTAGGCCACCGGGTTGCCGTCATCGAGCGACCAGTTGGCCGAATTGCCGATGGCCGACAGGATCTCGGCCTTGGTCCCCGTGGTCGTCCCCACATAGGCGCCGTTGTCGAGCGAGAACGCCAGGGCGGTGCCGCCCGCCGACAGGCCGGTGGGGATCGCCGAGGTGTTGGAGTTGGTCGCGTCGCCGGCGTAGGTCGCGTTGCCGTCGGCGAAGTCCAGGGCGAACAGCGGCGTCGCGCTGGCGGCCGCGCCTTGATAGGCGATGATCTGGTCGCCCGAAGTCGACGGATTGAACGAGCCGGTCAGGCCCGTGACCGTGATGACCGTCCCCGCCGCCGCGCCGCCGGCCGGGGCGGTGTAGGTGAAGGTCCCCTCGCCGCCCCGGAACCCGCCCGCCGCGAACCAGCCGTTGTCGGTGAAGCTGATCACCGTGCCCGCGTCGACCGCCTGCAGCAGGACGAACGAGAACGACTTGCCGGCGGTGTCGGCGCTGTAGCCGATCAGGGCGAGATCGCCCACGGTCAGGGTGGTCATGCGTTTCCTCCGAAGGGGGTCTTATTCTGGGCGGTCGCCGCTAAGCTTGAGAGTGGGTCGGGCCGAGTGTTCTAGGCGCTTTCAGCACGGCCGCGATCTTGATCCAGCCTAGGGACGCTCGATGACAGGACGATGTCGAAGTTTTCAGCAGTTCGCAATCGAGTTATCGCGGTCAAAAGCCGTCAATACAGTCTAGTTACCGCTGTAATCGGATCAAGTTCTCGGATTGGCGCTTTCATCAGGACACCACATCGCGGCGGGATTTTCACGATAACCCCGAGACAACAGCTGAGCTGCCCACGGACAGTTCAAATATCTTTGATATGCGAGCCCTCCCGACGACTGACGACGATGACCGCAACGCCTCGCGCAAGCCGCGAAGATTGCAGCCGTGCACCCCAGGCTTCAGTCGTGAAGGAAATTCTTACTTACTTCATCAGAAACCACCATGCGGCTGACAGAGCGTGGGCGTCGAAACAAGCGCCCGATTGATTGGCGCCTCCTTCTCGCCCTCTCTCTTGGAGAGAGGGGACAAGAGGCGTCCATGCTCGGCGTCCAGCGGATGAAGCCCAGCGATTTCAACGCTCTGAACTTTCTCGACCCGATTTGGTCCTCACCCTTTCGCGGTGCCCGTATCCTTGACTCACCTCGTTGCATGGAAAGGGCGCATGGCCAGCGACCGATGCGGCGGCGGGGGGCGATCGAGCGGGACTGGGCTGGAGGGGGTTACTTCAGCGTGTCCGGGGACTCCCATCGTTGGGGAGCCCGCCCGCCGTCGGCGTCGAACGGGGACAAAGCGCGT
>NZ_JBFUAW010000023.1:0-60968 GCF_056406095.1 Caulobacter sp. P1_D6
CCCATTGGCCCGCGCCCTCGGCGGCCGGTTTCTCCCGAAAGGGATCGAGACCGGGTCCGGCTAAGCCTCAACAGGGCTGCCCACCGGATGCTGGCGGATAACGATGGCGCGGAGCGATCGGCTTCGTCGAAACGGTATTCATTCAAAGACCTCCGGACGATGTCCGGCGCTCCGCGACCCTTTCCATTCCCTCTCACAGCCGAAGGCGTGAGCTTGCAGCGCCGTGCCCGCTAACACTTGCCCCCACCTGGCGGCTTCGCCGCCTGTCCGCCCCCMCAGGGGGCGGAGGACGCGCGCTCTAGCCCAGCTCCAGCGCCGCGTTGATCGCTCCGAACAGGCCGTGGATGCTGATGGGCTTGGCCAGGTGCAGGTCGGCGCCGGCCGCCAGGCAGGCCTGGACCTGGTGGGGCATGGCGTTGGCGGTCAGGGAGATGATCGGCGTGCGCGCCAGGCCCTGGTCGCGCTCGCGGGCGCGGATGGCGGCCGTCGCGGCCAGGCCGTCCATCACCGGCATCTGGGTGTCCATCAGGATCAGGTCGAACGGCTGGGCGGCGAAGGCGGCCAGGGCCGCCTGGCCGTCGGGGGCGATGGTCAGGTCCGCGGCGTCGCCCAGCATCAGGTCGACGACCTGCTGGTTGGTCGGATGATCCTCGGCCAGCAGGATCCGCAGGCGACGCTCGATCTCCGGCTGGGCCGCGGCCGGTTCCGGCTTCGCCTTGCACGGGCAGGGTCCGTCGCCTTCGCATGCGCCCAGGATCGCCTGGAAGGTGAAGGTGGCGCCGTGTCCGGGTCGGGCCGCGCAGGCGATGTCGCCGTCCATCAGCCGCGCCAGGCGCCGGGCGATCGGCAGGCCCAGGCCCGAGCCGCCGGCCTGGCGGGTCACCGAGCCGTCGGCCTGCTGGAAGCGCTCGAACAACTGGTCGCTGCTGGCCGGATCGAAGCCTTCGCCGCTGTCCTGCACCGAGACGCTCAGCGCCACGCCGCCGCCGGGCGCGGCGGCGGTCGCGGCGTGGACGTGGACGCGGCCGGCGCTGGTGAACTTGACGGCGTTGCTGGTCAGGTTCGCGACGATCTGGCGGATGCGCAGGGCGTCGCCCACCACCTGGTCGTGGAAGCCGTCGGCGAAGTCCAACTGGAAACCGAGGTCCTTGTCGCGGGCCACCGCCTCGAACACCGCCGCGGCGGCCGTCACCGCCTCGCGCAGGTTCATCGGCTCCTCGACCAGCTCCAGCGCGCCGGCCTCGATCTTCGACAGGTCGAGGATGTCGCTGAGCAACAGGTTCAGGGTCCGGCCCGAGCCGAGGATCACCGACATCATCTCGCGCTGGCGCGGGGTGAGGGGGGTGCGGTTCAGCACCTCGGCCATGCCGATCACCCCGTTCAGCGGCGTGCGGATCTCGTGGCTCATATTGGCCAGGAACTCGCTCTTGGCGACGCTGGCCGCCTCGGCCCGGTGTAGGGCCGCGTCCAGGGCGGCCGCGCTCAGCTTGCGCTCGGTGATGTCTTCGCAGATCGCCAGCAGATGGCGGCGCCCGTCCTCGCCGGAAATGGCGATCTTGCGGGTCTGCAGCCAGCGCCGGCCGTTGTGCGGGGTGTCGAGCGGCTCCTCGGGGATCGTCCGCAGTTCGCCGCTCTCGATCACCTCCCGGTCCTTGGCGACGAAGAAGTCGGCCTGGTCGGCGGGAAAGAAATCGTGGTCCGAGCGGCCCAGCAGCGCCTCGCGGGGCACGCCCAGAACCTCTTCGGCGGTCCGGTTGACGAGCAGGAACTTGCCGGTCGCGCCGTCCTTGACGAACAGCATGGCCGGGACGTTCTCGATCACGGTGTCCAGAAAGGTCTGGGGCGGCGTCGAGCGTTCCGACGAACCGGCGGGCTCGAGGCTGATGCAACTGGTGATCCGCCCGCCCGACGGCGTGCGGCGCGTGGCGAAGCGCAGGCGCTCGCCGTGCTCCACGCGCTCGTCGCGCATCTGCTCCAGGGTCGCGCGGCGATGGATCTGCTCGGCCAGCCAGGCCTCCGGGCGGGCGCCCGCGTCCGGATAGCGACCGGCGGCCAGCCCGGCCCGAAGCAGGGCCTCGAACGTCATGCCCTCGACGACCTGGACGCCCCATCGCGACCAGAGCTCGGCGTAGCGTTGGTTCCAGGCCACGCACCGATCCGCCGCGTCGAACACGGCCAGGCCCTCGGAAGCCGTGTCGAAGGCTTCGCGCATCAGGGTGTGGAGGGCCGAGGGCGCGGCCGGATCGTCGATCATCGTGGGCGGCTCGTGCACGAATATGGATGGTCAGCTAGGACCCAAGTGTCTTTCCAGACTGAGAAAATCGTCGTTCTGCGACAATATGTCCGGCCTGGTCGCCGATCAGGATTTCAGGGCGAACCCCGTGTAGCCCCGCGCGGCCACGGCGTCGCAGCGCAGCTTATAGCCCTCGCCGACATAGGGCATGAACACCCGGGGCTTTCCGGGGATGTTGGCGCCCATGTACCAGGAGGCCGCGCGGGGAAAGAGGGTCTTGTCGGCTTCGTCGTTGACGTGGGCGACCCAGTCCTCCTGGGCGTCGGCCGTGGCTTCCAGCGTCGCGGCGTTGGTGCTCCGCACGTGGGCGATGGCGTCCATGATCCAGTCGACGTGCTGCTCGCAGGCGGTCAGCACGTTGGTCAGCACCGACGGGCTGCCGGGACCGGTGACGGTGAACAGGTTGGGGAAGCCCGCCACCGCCAGGCCCAGATAGGTCTTGGGGCCTTCGGCCCAGGCGTCCTTCAGGCTCAGGCCGTCGCGGCCGCGGATGTCCATGCGCAACAGGGCGCCGGTCATGGCGTCGAAGCCCATGGCGCTGACGATCACGTCGACCGGATAGTCCCGCTCGGTGGTGCGCACGCCCGTGGGGATGATCGCCGTGATCGGCGTTTCGCGCAGGTCGACCAGCTCGACGTTGTCGCGGTTGAAGGTCTCGTACCAGCCGGTGTCGACGCAGGCCCGCTTGGTCATGATCGGAAAGCTGCGCGGCGTCAGCTTCTCCGCCACGGCCGGGTCCTTGACGGTCTGCGCGATCCTGGCGCGGACGAAGTCGCCGGCCGCCTGGTTGCAGCGCTCGTCGCGCACGATGTTGGGGATCTGCACGGCCGAGATCAGGCCCCAGCCGTTCCACAGCTGGGCGACCAGGGCGTTCAGCTCCTCGTCGGACGGCACATAGTCGGCGGGCGGGATGGGCAGGGGCGGCTGGCCGCTGCGCAGCAACTCCACATAGGCCGGGAAGTTGGCGCGGAACCCGGCCACCTCCTCGTCGGTCAGCGGGGCGTTCAGGGCCGGCAGGCTGTAGTTGGGCGTGCGCTGGAAGACATGGACCCGGTCGGCCTGCTCGGCGATCAGCGGCGTCGACTGCACCGCCGACGAGCCGGCGCCGATCACCGCCACCCGCTTGCCGCTGAAGTCGATCGGCTGGTGCGGCCACAGGCCCGTGACGTAGGTCTCGCCCTCGAAGGTTTCCGCGCCCGGCAGGTCGAAGTCGCGCGGAGCCGACAGGCAGCCGGTGGCCATCACGCAGAACCGGGCGGCGATCTCGTCGCCCCGGTCGGTCGTCACCCGCCAGAGGCTGGCGGCCTCGTCGAAGACCGCCGAGGTCACGCGGGTCTCGAACAGGAAGGCGGGGCGAAGGTCGAAGCGGTCGGCCACGTGCTGGGCGTAGGCCAGGATCTCGGGCTGGGTGGCGTACTTCTCGCTCCAGCGCCATTCGGCCTGCAGGTCGTCGGAGAAGGTGTAGGAATAAAGCAGGCTGGGGATGTCGCAGCGGGCGCCGGGATAGCGGTTCCACCACCAGGTGCCGCCGACGTCGCCGGCCGCCTCGATCCCCTGGACGCTCAGTCCGGCCTCGCGCAGCCGGTGGACCATGTAGAGCCCGCCGAAGCCGGCCCCGACCACCACGGCGTCCAAGGGCGCGCCATTCTTGGTGATTGCGGGGGTCGTGCGAACGGGCTCGCGAGCGGCCGCGCTCGTCCCCGGACGGGTCGTTGCTGGCGCCATGGTTTCCTCCCCGGTTCTTGTTCTCGTCCTGCGGACGACCGGTGAGTTCAAGGCTACGGAACTGCCCTAGGGGCAGTCCATCCCTGTCTTAGGCGTTGACCACCCGCAGCGTCGGCCGATCAGGGCGGGCGCGGCGCAGGGGGACGTCGAAATAGAAGGTCGAGCCCGCGTCGGGGGCGCTGTCGACGCCGATCGAGCCGCCCATCAGGGCGACGACGTCGCGGCTGATCGCCAGGCCCAGGCCCGAACCCTCGTGGGCGCGGGTCAGGGAGCTGTCGACCTGCGAGAAGATCTTGAACAGCTGCGGGCGATGCTCCGGCGCGATGCCGACGCCGGTGTCGCGCACCTCGAACCGCAGGCCGGTCTTCGACGGCGTCACCTCGATCCGCACCGAGCCCTGGCGGGTGAACTTCACGGCGTTGGCCACCAGGTTGCCCAGCACCTGGCGCAGGCGGATCGGATCGCCGATCCAGACCCCCTCGCAGCCGGGCGCCACGCCGCAGGTCAGGTCGATGCCCTTGTTGGCGGCCGCGCCCGAGAACAGGGCGCAGGTCGAGTCCACCAGGACCGGCAGGTCGAAGGGCTCGGCCCGCAGGCGGACCCCGCCGCGCTCCAGCCGCGCCATGTCCAGGATGTCGTTCAGCAGGGCCAGCAGCGCCTGGCCGGAATGGTGGATCACGTCGAGGCGGCCACGCTGGCGGTCCGGAAGTTGGTCCGCCTGCATGACCTGCGTCATGCCCAGCACGCCGTTCAGCGGCGTGCGGATCTCGTGGCTCATATTGGCCAGGAACTGGGTCTTGGCGGCGTTGGCCGCCTCGGCCTCCTCCTTGGCCGCGATCAGGGCCTGGCGGCTGGCGGCGAGCTTGGTCAGAGTGTCGGTGACGCGCAGGAACAGGACCAGGGCGGCGGCGAGCAGCGCGGTGAAGACCAGGGCGATCCAGGGCGCGCCGGCCCGGAGGAGCGACATGCCTGGATCGCGCGCCGGCCAGCTGAGCGCGCCGACGGGCCGACCTTGGATATCGTGCAGCGGCACGCTGGAATCGCTGGACCGGCTTTCGGCGATCAAGGCCAGGCCCTCGATCCCCAAATCTTTCTGCAGGCCGCGGGTATAGGCCGTACTGACCCGGCGCGCGGTGACCACCACCGAGGGCGGGGTCCGTTGCTGGAGCGCGGCGAGCTGGGCGGTTTCGGCGATCGCGTCGGCGGCCACCACCAGGTAGATTTCGTCGCCGGACCGCACCAGGCCTTCGCCGGTGGTCGAGCCCTCCAGGCTGAAGCGCTTGTCGCGGTGCGCGGCCCGCGCCTGGGCGGCGACCCGGGCGACCAGCGGCGCGGCGTCCTGCGGCAAGGCGCCGAGGGCGCCGGCGGACACCCGCGCCCCGGCCAGCGAGCCGTAGACCACCTGGCCGTCACGAACCACGTAGGTCAGGTCGTGCTGGAAGTACTCGTGATAATATTCGCCGAAATTGACGTCGGCCCAGGCCGGGTCGAGCGGTGGGCCCATGGCCTTGGCGGCGTCGTCCCAGACCGTCGCCGAGGTCAGTTCGCGGGCCATGCGGCTGAGGTCGCGCTGGATCGTCCGCTGGACCAGCGCACGCTCGTCCTGGCTCTCCATGC
Organism: Caulobacter sp. P1_D6; assembly: GCF_056406095.1. Lineage (NCBI taxonomy): Bacteria > Pseudomonadati > Pseudomonadota > Alphaproteobacteria > Caulobacterales > Caulobacteraceae > Caulobacter > Caulobacter sp. P1_D6. Next base: position 5,636 of record NZ_JBFUAW010000023.1, read on the forward strand.
GGTCCAGCGAGCGGGCGGCGAACAGCATCAGCGCGATGCTGCCCAGGACCGAGACGGCCACCAGGACGATCGTCGCGCCCACGATCCAGTGCAGGGACCTCAGGCCGCGCGTCACGGAGGAGGGATTTAGCCACGCCATGCCACAATCCTACCCCATTCTCGGGCGGCGCGGCGGTCGGCGCGGCTCTTGGCCGCAGCGACGCTTCAGCCCGCCCGGCGCAGGGCCGGCTGTTCCTCGCCGCCGATCTTGAAGCGGCCGACCAGCGAGACCAGCTGGGCCGTCTCGCCCTTCAGGGAATGGGTGGCGGCGGTGGCCTGTTCGACCATGGCGGCGTTCTGCTGCACCACCTGGTCCATGTGGTTGACGGCGGTGTTGACCTCGGCCAGGCCCGAAGCCTGCTCCTGGCTGGACGAGCTGATCTGGCGGACCAGGTCGTCGATCGCGGCCACCCGGCCGACGATGCGGTTCAGCGCCTCGCCGGTCTGGCCGACCAGGTTCACGCCCGCGTCGACCTGCTGCGAGGAGGTCGAGATCAGGGTCTTGATCTCCTTGGCCGCCTCGGCCGAGCGTTGGGCCAGGGCCCGGACTTCCTGGGCCACGACGGCGAAGCCGCGCCCCGCGTCGCCGGCCCGGGCGGCTTCCACGCCCGCATTGAGGGCCAGCAGATTGGTCTGGAAGGCGATCTCGTCGATCACGCCGATGATCTGGGTGATCTGGCGCGAGGAGTCCTCGATGGCGCCCATGGCCGAGACGGCCTGGCCGACCACCTGGCCCGAGCGCTCGGCGTCGGTCCGGGCCGAGGCCACCTCGGCGGTGGCGCGGGTGGCGCCGTCGGCGGTCTGGCGCACGGTGGCGGCGATCTCGTCCAGGGCGGCGGCGGTCTCCTCCAGGCTTGCCGCCTGCTGCTCGGTGCGGCGCGACAGGTCGTTGGAGGCCGAGGCGATTTCCTGGGTGCCCGAACCAATTTGGCCGGCGACAGCGGAGATCGTGCGGATGGCGTCTTCCAGCCCTGCGGCGGCGGCGTTGAAGTCGTTCTTCAGGGCGATGTAGTCGCTGGCCACCTGGGCGGCGATGCGGGTGGACAGGTCACCGCCGGCCAGGCTGGCCAGGCCCTTGGCCATCACGTCGACGACGGCCTTCTGTTCGCGGCCGGCCACTTCGAAGGCGGCTTCCATGTCGCGCAGCTTGCGGTCCAGCTCCTGCTGGAAGCCAGCGGCCTCGGCTTCGAGCCGGGCGCGCTCGATGCCCGACTGGCGGAACACCTCGACGCTCTTGGCCATCTCGCCGATCTCGTCGGCGCGACCGGCCCCCGAGACGGTGATGTCGTTCTGGCCGGCCGCCAGGCGGCGCATGTCGCCGGCCAGGTTCAGCACGGGCCGCACGATGGCGGCGCGCGAGATCATGATCAGGATGCCGGCGAAGATCACGCCCGCCACCACGGCGGCGGTCATCAGGATCTCGGAAAACAGGGCCACGCTCTTGGCGCGGGCGGCGGCGGCGGTCGATGCGGTCTCGATCCGGTCCGACGCGTTGCTCATCGCGCCTTCCAGCGTCGTGAACTGCTTCATGAAGCCGGGCATGGCGGCGACGGCCTGGGCGTGGTCGCTCGCGGCCAGGTCGACCATCTGGCCGGCGGACTTGATATAGGTGTCGAGCGGCGCCTTGAGCTCGGCCAGGGCGGCGCGGCTGGCCGGATCGGTGGCCAGCGCGTCGTTGGCGGTGATCGCCTCGCGGAAGTTGCCCACGTGGGTGGTTAGGTCCTTGCGGACGTCGTCGATCGCGATGCCCGACCCGGCGTCGCCGGCCAACTGGCTGGACAGCACGTCGGCGCGCAGGGCGTCGTGCATCATGTCGGCTTCCATGTGGTTGCGCAGCACGGCGGCCGAGACGTTGGCGTCGCGCAGCGCGCCGTCCAGCCGCGTGGTCGACCACAGGCCCGCGCCCGCGCTGGCCGTGCACAGCACCATGACGGCCGCGCCCGCGCCCATCACCTTGTGGTTGATCGTCCGAAGCATTGCCGGCCCCTGCGTCCCGTTTTGGTGCGCTCACCTTCGTGCAATGGGGTTAACGACGCCTTCGCTGTCCGTGCTCAGGGCTGTAAAACGCCCAAGTGAGGCAAAAGGCCGCGCCTCGAGAACTTTAAGGGGTGCTTCAAGCCGCGCCGGTATTTGTCCCGATGTTGACGGGGCAAGACCATGACTTCGATTAGATCAATCTGTTCCTGCGCGGCGTTCGCAATTGGCGTCGCCACGGGACCGGCCGCGCTGGCCCAAACCGAAGCCGGGCAAGGCGCCTGGACCCACGAGGTCACCTATACGGCCGACGTCGCCGGCACGGTGCGGGGCGGGACCGCCCACGCCGGCCGCGCCCTGGACAATCTCGACGTGATCGTCGAGGGCGACCTGGAAAAGCTGGTCGGCTGGCGCGGGGCCACCGTGCACGGCTACCTGCTCAACAACAGCGGCGGCGCGCCCAACGACCTGGCCGGCACCCTGCAGGGCGTCGACAACATCGAGGTCGGACGACCCCGGGCCCGCCTGTACGAGCTCTGGGTCCAGTCCCGCTTCGCCGGCGATCGCGGCTCGGTTCTGGCGGGGCTCTACGACCTCAACAGCGAGTTCTATTCCACCGAGGCCTCGGGCCTGTTGCTGGCGCCGCCGTTCGGCATCGGCTCGGAGTTCGCCTCGACCGGCCCCAACGGCCCGTCGATCTTCCCATCCACCGCCCTGGCGGTTCGCGCCCGGATCGAGGGCGGGCAGGGCGCCTATCTCCAGGCCGCGGCGCTCAACGCCCATGCCGGCACGGTGGGCGATCCGGACGGGCCGTCGACCGATTTCGACAACGGCGCCCTGATGATCGCCGAGGCCGGGTTCGGCGACAACTGGCGCCTGGCGGCCGGCGGCTGGTTCTACACCGAGCGCCAGCCGGACCTGCGCGCCCTGGACGCCAACGGCGATCCGGCGCTCAGCAAGGCGCGGGGCGGCTACGTGCTGGCCGAATATCCGTTCGTCGACGGCGGCGAGGCGGGGCGGTCGGTGCGCGGCTTCGCCCGCCTGGGCTTCTCGGACGGCGACACCACGCCCTTCAGTTCGGGCTGGCAGGCCGGCGTTCTGGTCGAGCGGGTCTTCGCCTCGCGTCCCGACAGCGCGTTCTCGATCGGGGTGGAGCAGGGCGTCCTGTCGTCCAAGCAGCGCGCCAACACCTTCGACGAGGGGCTGTCGCCGGCCGACGCCGAATCCAGCGTCGAGATCACCTATTCGGACAAGGTCGCGCCCCGCGTCGCCCTGCAGCCCGACCTGCAGGTGATCCGCCGGGCCGGCGGCGACCAGGATGCGCGGACGGTGGTCGTGATGGCCCTGCGGATGACCGTCAGTCTGTTCTAGATCGGCCGTCGAGACTGGCTTCGACGTTCGCGAACGTCCGATCTCGAGACTCGGGTTGATCTTCGCCATATCGGTATTCGCGCAAATCTCGATCAGGACAACGTTGTCATTGGAAGAATTTGCCGAAATTTCGCTTTAGACTGCGAACCGCAAACCGCCGGTGGACGGCTTCTTTGACAAGGTGCTACTGAACCCCCGGATATTGCAGTGCGGGATGGGCGTTAACGCTCGTTGTCCCAGGCCAGGACAGCTCCAATAGAGGGCTGCCGGCTTTTTCACTTATCGCAGGGTGAACCAGAAATGCCGGTTGATACGCTGACCAAGACGCAGTGGGTCTATTCGTTCGGGGGAGGCGGCGCCGACGGCGACGCCAAGATGAAGAACTTGCTGGGGGGCAAGGGGGCCAATCTCGCCGAGATGTCGTCCCTGGGCCTGCCGGTGCCGCCGGGCTTCACGGTGACCACCGAGGCCTGCGTCCACTACTACGCCAACGGCAAGCAGTACCCGGCCGAGCTGACCGATCAGCTCAACGCCGGCCTGGCCACGGTGGAGCAACTGACCGGCAAGAGCTTCGGCGACGTGAAGAACCCGCTGCTGGTTTCGGTGCGCTCGGGCGCCCGGGCCTCGATGCCGGGCATGATGGACACCGTCCTGAACCTGGGCCTCAACGACGAGACCGTCGAAGGCCTGGCGATCCTCTCCGGCGACCGCCGCTTCGCCTATGACAGCTATCGCCGCTTCATCCAGATGTACTCGAACGTCGTGCTCGACCTGGAGCACCACATGTTCGAGGAGATCCTGGACGACCACAAGGATCGCCTGGACGTCACCGTCGACACGGCCCTGACCGCCGACGACTGGGCCGCGGTGATCAAGGACTACAAGGCCGCCGTGCGCGACGCCCTAGGCAAGCCCTTCCCGCAAGATGCTCAAGAGCAGCTGTGGGGCGCGATCGGCGCGGTGTTCGCCAGCTGGATGAACGACCGGGCCAAGTTCTATCGCCGCATGCACGACATCCCCGAGGCCTGGGGCACCGCCGTCAACATCCAGTCGATGGTGTTCGGCAACATGGGCGAGACCTCGGCGACCGGCGTGGCCTTCACCCGCAACCCGTCGAACGGCGACGGCCGCCTTTACGGCGAGTTCCTGATCAACGCCCAGGGCGAGGACGTGGTGGCGGGCATCCGCACGCCGCAGTCCCTGACCAAGGCCGCCCGCGAGGAGATGGGCGACACCGCCCCCTCGATGGAAGAGGCGATGCCGGAGGTCTTCCAGCAGTTCAAGACCGTAGTCGAGACGCTGGAGCGCCACTACCGCGACATGCAGGACATCGAGTTCACGGTCGAGCAGGGCAAGCTCTACATGCTGCAGACCCGCAGCGGTAAGCGCACGGCCAAGGCCGCCCTGAAGATCGCCGTCGACATGGCCGCCGAGGGCGTGATCAGCCGCGAGGAAGCCATCGGCCGCGTCGAGCCCGCTTCGCTTGACCAGTTGCTGCACCCGACCATCGATCCGACCGCCCATCGCGAACTGATCGCCAAGGGCCTGCCGGCGTCGCCCGGCGCGGCCACCGGCAAGATCGTCTTCGACAGCGACGCCGCCGAAAAGGCCGCCGCCGCCGGCGAGTCTGTGATCCTGGTGCGCGAAGAGACCTCTCCGGAAGACATCCACGGCATGCATGCCGCGCGGGGCATCATCACCGCCCGCGGCGGCATGACCAGCCACGCGGCCGTCGTGGCGCGCGGCATGGGCCGGGCCTGCGTCAGCGGCGCCGGCGACGTGTCGATCTTCCCGAAGGAATCGCTCTTCCGGGTTCGCGGCCGCGACTACAAGGCCGGCGAGATCATCACCATCGACGGTTCGACCGGGGAGATCCTGGTCGGCTCGCCCAAGATGATCGAGCCCGAGCTGACCGGCGACTTCGCCACCCTGATGGAGTGGGCCGACGCGGCGCGCCGCATGAAGGTCCGCGCCAACGCCGAGACCCCGCTGGACGCCAAGACCGCCCGCCAGTTCGGCGCGGAAGGCATCGGCCTGTGCCGCACCGAGCACATGTTCTTCGACGACACCCGGATCGCCGCCGTGCGCGAGATGATCCTGGCCGACGACGAAGCCGGTCGCCGCACGGCCCTGGCCAAGATCGCGCCCTTCCAGAAGGCCGACTTCGTCGAGCTGTTCACGATCATGGAAGGCCTGCCGGTCACCATCCGCCTGCTCGACCCGCCGCTGCACGAATTCCTGCCGCATACGGAAGAAGACGTCGTGGCCGTGGCCAAGGCCACCGGCCTGGACGCCCAGAAGCTGATGCAGCGGGCCAAGGAACTGCACGAGACCAACCCCATGCTCGGCCACCGCGGTTGCCGCCTGGGCGTGTCTTATCCCGAGATCTACGAGATGCAGGTCCGGGCCATCGTCGAGGCCGCCTGCGACATCGCCAAGTCCGGCAAGGCCGCGCCGATCCCCGAGATCATGCACCCGCTGGTCGCCAAGGGCGAGGAGATGAAGTACCTGCGCGACCTGACCGACCGCACCGCCAAGGCCGTGCTGGAAGAGCAGGGCGTTGATCTTCAGTACACGGTCGGAACCATGATCGAGCTGCCGCGCGCCGCCCTGCGGGCCGGCGACCTGGCCGCCAACGCCGAGTTCTTCAGCTTCGGCACCAACGACCTGACCCAGACGACGTTCGGCATCAGCCGCGACGACGCCGGCAAGTTCCTGGGCGCCTATATCGACAAGGGCATCTTCGACAAGGACCCCTTCGTCAGCCTCGACCAGGAAGGCGTCGGCGACCTGATCCGCATCGCCGCCGAGCGCGGCCGCGCGGCCCGTCCGGACGTCAAGCTGGGCATCTGCGGCGAGCACGGCGGCGACCCCGCCTCGATCAGCTTCTGCGAGACGGTGGGCCTGGACTACGTGTCCTGCTCGCCCTACCGCGTGCCGATCGCCCGCCTGGCGGCGGCTCAGGCGGCGCTGGCCAACAAGGGTTGATTATGTCGATCGCCGGGCGGACCTCGTCCGTCCGGCGATGACAGCCTAGAGATGCTGGACACTTAGGGGCGGGGCGCCTATCCGGGTATCGAGGATATCCGGGGGAATGCATGGCCTATCTGCGTTGGCGGCGGTTTGTCGAACTGGTCTCGCTGGATCGGCCCTGGGTCGGCGAGCTGTTCATGCGCAAGCGCCACAAGCCGATCGTCCCGGCTTCCGTCGAGACGTGGGACCGCGAGTATCGCGAGGGCGTCTATGACCGCCTGGCCCGCTCGGACCAGCGCCACCACCATCGCCTGCTGGCCGCCATGATCGCCGACCGCTGGCCCAATCCCCGGGTGCTCGAGATCGGGGCCGGGGAGGGCGTGCTGTTCGAGGCCTTCCGCGCCCACGCGCCCGCCCGCTATGTCGGCGTCGACTTCTCGGCCCCCGCCGTTGAGCAGGGCCTGCGGCGCCTGGCGGCCGAGCGCGCGTCGGGGCAGGTGGACCTGCTGCTCGGCGACGGACGGACGTTCCGCAGCGACGAGACCTTCGACGTGGTCGTGTTCTCCGAATGCATCGAGCATCTGGGCGAGGTCGAGGACCTGGTCGCCCACTACGCGCCGAACCTGAAGCCCGACGGCGGGGTGGGCCTGACCATGTGGCTGGCGCTCAAGCCCCTGCGGCTGTGGCATCGGCTCAAGGCCCTGGGCCAGATTCTCGACGAGGCGGTGGTCAACACCCCATGGGGCGGCGGCTGGCTGGTGGCCGTGGTTCGCCCGGTGAAGGCGGCCGTGACGGCGCTGGCGGTGACCCTGGCCGGCCTGATGACGGTGGCCCCGATCGACGCCTTCGCCGCCGAGCCGCCCGCGCTCGACCTGCCGCTGTCCATCGACCTGGCCCGCGCCGCCGTCGACGCCTGCGCGGCCAAGGGCGCGCCGATCAGCGTCGCCGTGGTCGACGACAAGGGCAATCCGCTGGTCGTGCTGCGCGCGCCCGGCAGCCCCAAGCCGCCGGTCGCCGCGCCGCGCAAGGCCGCCACCGCCGTCCAGTTCGACGCGCCCGGCAGCGAGATGGAGCCGCGCGAGAAGACCGACCCGGCCTTCGCCGCCCTGATCAAGGCCGAACCCGAGCGCCTGAACCCGCACGCCGGGTCTCTGCCCCTGCACATCGACGGCAAGCTGGTGGGCGGCCTGGCCGTGGCGGACACCACCCACGAGACCGCCGACGCCTGCGCCCGCGCGGCCTTGGCCAAGTTCTCCGACAAGGTGCGCTAGGCGTGGGCGTGGTGAAGGACATGTGGCGCATCGGTCTGGTCCGCGCGCCGATGGCGGACCTGCTGGAGCCCGGCGCCCTGGCTCGGCATCCGGTGACCTGGATCCCGGACCCGGGGCCGCTGTGCTTCCTGGCCGACCCGATGGGCGTCTGGCGCGACGGCCGGCTCTACGTGTTCGCCGAGATCTACGATTATCGCGACCGGGTGGGCGCCATCGAGGTGCTGACCTTCGACGCCGACCTGAACTTGCTGAGCCGCGAGCCCGCGCTCAAGGAGCCCTGGCACCTGTCCTACCCCTTCATCATCGAAGAGGACGGCCAGGCCTACATGCTGCCCGAGGCGCACAAGTCGGGGCGGCTGACCCTGTACCGCGCCGAGCACTTCCCGACGAAGTGGACGCCGGTGCAGACGATCGAACTGGACCAGGTGGCCATCGACGCCACGCCGGTGCTCCACGACGGGCGGTGGTGGCTGTTCTACACCCCGGCCACGACCAAGACCGACAAGGTCAGCGCCCTGCACGTGGCCTGGGCGGACAGGATCACCGGCCCCTGGACGCCGCACGCCGGCAATCCGGTGCGCTTCGATCCCTCCAGCTCACGGCCGGGCGGCACGCCCGTCGTGGTCGACGGCGCGATCGTGCTGCCGATGCAGGACTGCCGGAAGACCTATGGCGGCGCGATCCGCGCGCTGCGGGTCACCACCCTGACGCCGGACCGCTTTGAAGCCGAAGCTGACGAACCGATCACGGCGCCGCCCAGCTTCGGCCGCTTGACCGACGGGCTGCACACCCTGTCGGCCGCGGGGCCGGTCACGCTGATCGACGCCAAGCGCTTCGAAGTCTCGCCGCGCTCGCTGGCCCTGGACGTGCGCCGGGAATGGCGAAAGCGCGTCCCGGGAACGGCGCGAACCGCTTAGTCTTCGCCGCGCTGGTTCGCTTGGCGACCACGGCGTCGAACACGTCCAGATAGGTCTCGGCGATCGGCCCGAGCCGGTAGGCGTCGACCGAGCGGGCCAGGGCGCGAGGATCGGGCGCGGGGGCTTCCAGCACCTGGCGCAGGCTCTCGGCCAGACCCTCGGCGCAGCCGATCGGGGCCACGCGGCCATTGAAGGGAACACCCAGCAACTCCCGCGCGGCCGGCGTGCAATCGGTGCTGACCACGGGCCGTCCGGCCCCCAGCGCTTCGACGATCACCGCCGCATAGCCCTCGTAGAACGAGGTCAGCAGGAAGGCCCGGGCGGTCTCCAGCCACGGCCGGATGTCGGGGACATAGCCGGGCAGACGCACGCGCTCGGCCACGCCCAGTTCGACGGCCAGGGCCTCCAGCTCGGCCCGCCGCTCGCCTTCGCCGACGATCACCAGGCTGGCGTCCTTGTCGTCCAGCCGGGCGAAGGCGCGCAGGGCGACGTCGAAGCCCTTCTCCTTGACCAGCCGGCCGGCCGCCAGGATGACCTTGCCCTCGGCCGGCGGGACGAAGGCGTGATCGTCGTCGTCCAGGGCCGGCAGGCGGATGCACTGGGTGACGCGGCGGCCCAGGGCGCGGTTGGCGTCGTCGGTCATGCTGTCGGACAGCGAGATCGCCCGGTCGATGCGGCGCAGCTGCCGGCGGGTCTTCAGATTGTACGGGATCTGGGCCAGGGCGCTGCGGCCGTGCCGGTAGAGCGGCGTGCCGATCTGGGCGACGACGCCGGGCCGCTGGTCGGCGGGCAGGGCGTCCACGGCCGGCAGGATCGGCCAGTGATAGTTGCCGGGCACGAACAGGATGTCGGGCCTACGCTGCGCCACGAAGGCCGCCGTGGCCCGGCCGAGGGCCTTGCGCGAGCCGCGTCCGCGCGGAATGGGCGGATCGGCCTCGACCACCTGGACGTCGGCCTGGATCAGGTCGGCCAGCGGCCCTTCACGCGTCCCGCAGAACAGGACAACCCGTCGTCCCAGCGCCGCCCAGCGGTTGGCCAACCGCACCGCGATCCGTTCCGAACCGCCCAACGGCAGGTCATGCAGCACGATCGCGATCGTGCGCGCGTTGTCGCCCATTTGGAAGGTCCCCCGACCTCGACGTGATGGCGCGTCGGGCGCGGGCGAACCGCGGACTTCCAAGCTCCACTACAGAGCTAGACGTCGCCGGCGGGGTGGGACCGGAAACATTTGTTGCGGGCTCGCAATATTTCAAAACCTGGCTGTCAGGCGGCCGGAACGGCCCGCTCGCTCCAAAGGTCCAGGTCGTCTTCGCGGCCGATCAGGGCCAGGCCCGAGGCGATGGATTCGAACTCGCCGCCGCTCTCGATCTTGCCGGTCCCGAAGCGGCGCACGAAGATCTCGCGCACGGCCGGAACGAACGAGCTCCCGCCGGTCAGGAACACTCGGTCGACACCCTCGGGACCCAGGCCCGAGCGCTCCAGCGCCTGGTCGACGGCGGTCTCGATGGCCTTCAGCTCCGGGGCGATCCAGCCCTCGAAGTCGGTGCGCTTGACGGTCTTCTCGATCAGCACCGAGCCGGCCTCGAAGCGGAACGTCGCCTCGTCCTGGCTCGACAGCGCCTCCTTCAGCGCCGAGACCGCGCGGTAGAGGGCGTAGCCGTGGTTGTCGTCCAGCACCTCGATCAGCCGACGGATCTTCTCCGGCTCCATGGCCGTGCGCTCCAGGGCGCGGATGTCGCGCATGTCCTTCGAGGCCCGCAGCAGGGCCAGCTGATCCCAGCGGGCGAAGGCGGTGTAGTAGCGCTGGGGGATCGGCAGGCGGTTGTCGAAGGCGCGGTAGAGGCTGCCCTTGCCCAGCTCCGGCGAGACCAGCTGGTCGATGATCCGGTAGTCGAAGGCGTCGCCGGCCAGGCCCACGCCCGACCGGGCCAGGGCGGTGGAGCGCAGCTTGCCGTCGCCGTTTTCGGAAGGGGCGCGCTCGAACCGCACGATCGAGAAGTCGCTGGTGCCGCCGCCGAAGTCGGCGACCAGCACGGTGGCGTCCTGCTTCAGCTGTCGGGCGAAGAAGAACGCCGCCCCGACCGGCTCGTAGGCGTAGCGGATGTCGGTGAAGCCCAGGCGCTTGAAGCCGGCTTCGTAGCGCGCCAAGGCCAGGGCCTCGTTGGGATTGCCGCCGGCGAAGGTCACGGGCCGGCCGACGATCACCCGCGTCGGGAGGGTCTCCATGGCCGCGCCGCCGTGGCTCTTCAGCTTCAGCAGGAAGTCCGACAGCAGGTCCTCGAACAGGTAGCGCTTGTTGAGGATCTTGGTCTCGGTGAAGGCGGCGCTGGCGGCGAAGGTCTTGAACGACTGGATGAAGCGGGTCTCCAGGGGATCCTCGACATAGGCCTCGATCGCCCAGGGTCCGGCCTCGGTCACCAGTTCGTTGGCGCGGCCGCCCACGCCCATGATCGCGTGGAAGCTTAGGGCCGAGCGGAACGCGAAGATGTCGCCGTCGGCCGTCGGGAACTTCACCAGCGTGGCGGGACCGTCGCCGCGGGTCATCGAGACCACGGTGTTGGTCGTGCCGAAATCGATGCCGATCGTCGCTTGGGGAACGGACGTCATGGGAGCGCCTGGGCGGGAGGAGGGCAGGGTTCCTAACCCCCCAGGCGCTGACGTCAAGCGCGCGGGGGCGCTTTCTGCGAACGGCCCTTGGCGATCGCCGTTTCATGGCTAAGCCTTGGGCATGCATCGCAGACGATTCCTCGCCGCCGCCGGCGCCGCCGCCCTGGTTCCTTCCGTGTCTCGCGCCGTCACGCCGGACGGGACCTTCATGGTCGACAGCCGCGTGTTGGGCGGCCAGCGCCGGGTCAATATCGCCCTGCCGCCGGGCTATGCGGCGTCGAAACAGCGGTTTTCGGTGCTGTACCTGCTCGACGGCGGCACGGTTCAGGAGGACTTCCCCAAGATCACCGACTTCGTCGCCCAACTGGCCGCCGCCGGGACCCTGGCGCCGATGATCGTCGTCGGGATCGAGGGCGTCGACCGCAAGCACGACCTGACCCATCCGGCGACCTTCGCCGACGACCTCAAGCTGCTGCCGCAGTCGGGCGGCTCCGCGGCGTATCGCCGCTTCCTGGTCGACGAACTCCAGCCGTGGGTGGAGGGCCGCTACCGCACCAGCGGCCGCAACGGCTTGATCGGCGAGTCCCTGGCCGGTCTATTCGTGGTCGAGACCTTCCTGCGCGAGCCCCAGGCCTTCGACGCCTATCTGGCCGCCAGCCCCAGCCTGTGGTGGGACGACCAGAGCCTGTCGCGCGAGGCGTCTTCCTTGCTGGCCAAGGGGAAGTTCGGCGGGCGCCGGCTTTACCTGTCGATCGGCGACGAAGGCACGACGATGCAGGCGGGCGTGGACCGGGTCGTCGCGGCGCTGAAAGCCATGCCGCACAAGGGGTTGGTCTGGCGCTACGACCCCATGCCCGACCAGCATCACGCCACGATCTACGACCCTTCCGCCAAGGCCGGCCTGCCCTGGCTGTTTCCCCCGCGTTAACCCGTCTTTCACGCGGTCAGGCGGAGAATTCCCCCAAATCACGACACTGGCCGCGCTTGTTTTCAGCGTTCAAGGCCCGACGGGGGAAGCCATGGGTCTCGACGACCTTAAGATCTCGACCAAGGTCCTGTTGCCCGCCGCAATCCTGGCCGTCGCCGTTCTCGGCTGCACGGGCATGGGGGTCTGGCAGGAAAAGAGCCTGCAGGACGCCACGCGCATCCTGGTCGAGCATCGCTCGCCGGCCGAGGTCCAGTCCGCCCGCTTCAGCCGTCGCCTGAGCATGATGGGCCACGCCGCCCACCGCGCGGTGACCTACGAAGGGACCTCGGAAGCGGCCCAGTCGGCCTCCAAGGAACTCGACAAGGTCTATGCCGAGGGCAAGGACAGCCTGGACAAGATGGTCAAGGCCGACCCGGCCATCGGCCCGACCGCTGACGGTTTCCGCCAGCGCATCGACGCCCTCTACGCCGACGGCCGCGCCGCCGCCGACCTCGGCCTGGCCAATGATGACACCGGTGCCATCGCACGGCTCTCCGCGCTCGATCCGGCGATCGAGAGCCTGTCCAAGGACGCCAAGGCCTGGGGCGACGGCTACCATGTCGAAACCGACGCCCTGGTGGCCGGCGCCAACAAGAAGGCCAATCAGGGCGCCCTGACCACCATGCTGCTGGGCCTGGTCGCCGCGATCGGCGGCATGGGCTTCGCGCTGTGGATCGGCGCGACCAAGATCTCGCGTCCGGTGGCCTCGCTGTCCAAGACCATGACCACCCTGGCCCTGGGCGAGCTGGACGTGACCGTCGCCGCCACGGGCCGCAAGGACGAGGTCGGGCTGATGGCTCGCGCCGTCCAGGTGTTCAAGGACAACGCCGTGGCGCTGCGCACCTCCGAGGCCGAGCAGCAACGGATCAGCGCCTCCAGCGAGGCCGAGCGCCTGCGCAACGAGGCGGCCAGCCAGGGCGCGGCCCAGGATCAGGCCTTCGTCATGGAGCGGATCGCCCAGGGCCTGGCCCGCCTGTCGGAAGGCGACCTGACCGTTCGCCTCGTCGACCAGTTCCCGCAGGGCTACGGCCAACTGCGCACAGACTTCAACGGCGCCATGGATCACCTCGACCAGGCCATGGGCCAGGTCCTGGCCGCCGTCGGCGGGATCGGCCGCAGCTCCGACGAGATCACCGCCGCCGCCGACAACACCGCCCGCCGCAGCGAGCAGCAGGCCGCCAGCCTCGAAGAGACCGCCGCCGCCCTGGACGAGATCACCGCCACCGTCCGCCGCGCCTCGCAGGGGGCCAACGACGCCGCCCGCGTGGTCGGCTCGACCCGCGAGGACGCCGAGCGTTCGGGCGAGGTCGTGCGCGGCGCCGTCGCGGCTATGACCGGCATCGAGCAGTCCTCGCAGCAGATCGGCCAGATCATCGGGGTGATCGACGAGATCGCCTTCCAGACCAACCTGCTGGCGCTGAACGCCGGGGTCGAAGCGGCCCGTGCTGGCGACGCCGGACGCGGCTTCGCGGTCGTGGCGCAGGAAGTGCGGGCCCTGGCTCAACGCTCCGCCGAAGCGGCGAAAGAGATCAAGACGCTGATCTCGACCTCGGCCGGCCAGGTCGGCCAGGGCGTCAAGCTGGTCGGCCAGACCGGCGAGGCCCTGGAAGGCATCGTGTTCAAGGTGGGCGAGATCGACGCCCTGGTGAAGGAGCTGGCCGCATCGGCCGGCGAGCAGGCCACGGGCCTCAACGAGGTCAACGCCGCCGTCAACCAGATGGATCAGGGCGTGCAACAGAACGCCGCCATGATCGAGCAAGCGACGGCCGTCAGCCATTCGCTCAAGACCGAGATCGGCGGCCTGGTTCAGATGATGAGCCGCTTCCAGGTCAGCGGCGGCCACGCGGCGTCGAGCTCCGCGCCGATGCGCCGGGCCGGCTAGGCCATGGCTCGCCGCCTGGCCAGGACGCGGTGGCTCGCGGTGTCGATCTGGTGCGGTCTGGTCCTGCTGCTGATCGGCATCGGGGTGTTCGTGCTGAACGAGCCGACGGCGGGGTGATCGTCGCCGCATTGACTTCCCGGCCGCCCTCCTGTCGATACGCCCCTCAATAGAGAGGGCTTGAGCCTTGGAAGACTTCGACGTCGTGGTGCTGGGCGCCGGCGCGGCCGGCATGATGTGCGCCATCGAGGCGGGAAAGCGCGGCCGCTCGGTGCTGATCGTCGACCACGCCAAGGCTCCCGGCGAGAAGATCCGCATCAGCGGCGGCGGGCGCTGCAACTTCACCAACGTCAACACGGCGCCGGCCAACTTCCTGTCGGCCAATCCGAAGTTCTGCGTCTCGGCCCTGCGCCGCTATCGACCGGCCGACTTCATCGCCCTGGTCCAGAAGTACGGCATCGCCTTCCACGAGAAGACCCTGGGCCAGCTGTTCTGCGACGGCTCGGCCAAGCAGGTCATCGAGATGCTGCTGACCGAGATGGACAAGGTCGGCGTCAAGCTGCGCCTGGAGACCGAGGTCAAGGGCGTGGCCAAGGACGACACTAAACAAGAGGGCGGCTGGCGTGTCAGCTTCGCCCACGGCCCGGTGTCCTGCCGCTCGGTCGTGGTCGCCACCGGGGGCAAGTCGATCCCCAAGATGGGGGCCACGGGCCTGGGCTACGAGATCGCCCAGCAGTTCGGCCTGGCCATCGTCGAGACCCGTCCGGCCCTGGTGCCCCTGACCTTCGAGGTGAAGACCCTGGAGCGCCTGGCCCCGCTGTCGGGCGTGGCCCTGGACGCGGTGGTCTCCAGCGGCAAGACGAAGTTCGCCGAGGCGATGCTGTTCACCCATCGCGGCCTGTCGGGTCCGTCGATCCTGCAGATCTCGTCCTATTGGCGCGAGGGCGGCGAGATCAGCGTGAACATGGCGCCGGGCGTCGACGTCTTCCAGGTTCTGCGCACCGCGCGGACCGCCACGCCGAAGCGGGCGCTGTCGACCGTGCTGGGCGAGATGCTGCCCAAGCGCCTGGCTCAGCTGATCGCCGAGGACGCCGGGGCCTACGGCAACATGGCCGACTGCTCGGACGTGCTGCTGCGCGGCGTGGCCGCCACGGTCAACGCCTGGACCTTCAAGCCGGTGGGCTCGGAAGGCTACCGGACGGCGGAAGTGACCTTGGGCGGGGTCGACACCGATGGCCTGGACTCGCGGACCATGGAGGCCAAGGCGGCGCCGGGGCTGTACTTCATCGGCGAGGTGGTGGACGTCACCGGCTGGCTAGGCGGGTATAACTTCCAGTGGGCCTGGGCGTCTGGGTGGTGCGCGGGGCAGGCGGTTTAGAACCGGCGGACTTGCCCCCACCTGACCGCTTCGCGGTCTGTCCGCCCCCATAGGGGGCGGAGGATTTTCGCACGGCGCGCCTCTTCCCCCTTTGGGGGAGGAGCGCCGAAGGCGCGGAGGGGGCAAGTGATCACCCCCTCCACGTCAAACTACTTCTTCTTGAACGGCGCCTTGCCGGCCGGCTTCTTGCCGAAGGCGGGCTTGGCGCCGAACGCCGGCTTGTCACCGAACGAACCCTTGGCCTTGAAGGGCTTGGGGCCCTTGAACGGCTTGGCGGGGCCATCGCTCTTGCCGGCATAGGGCTTGCCGCCCGGCGCGCCGTCGCGAGGACGGGCGACATAAGGCGCCTTGGCCGGCTTGGCTTCCGGATCGTAGGGCACGCTCTCGCGAGCTTCACGCGGCGCGCGGCGCGGGGCCGGGCCTTCGTTCAGCGGCGAATAGGCCTTGGGAGCCTCGTCACGCGGGGCGCGGGGCTTGAAGTCGCGCGGGGCGTCGTCGCGGGCCGGGCGCGGCTTGAAGTCGCGCTTCGGGCCCTCGTCGCGGTCGCGCGGCTTGTAGTCGCGCTTGGGCTCTTCGCCGCGGGCATAGGGCTTGGCGTTGCTGACGCCGTCGGCGCCGTAGCTGGACGGACGCGGGCTGCTGTCGCGCGAGCCCGGGGCGTTGGCGCGGGGACCACGGTCGTTGTCGCGGGGCGGACGCGGGGTGAACTCGCGGCGCGGGGCGTCGTTGTCGTCACGCGGCGGACGGGGCGCATATTCTTTGCGCGGACCCGAGGCGTCCCGGGCGGCCGGGGCCGTGGTCGGGGTGATGGTCACGTCGTCGCGCACGGTGGCCTGGACCGCCGCCCCGAACTTCACTTCCGCCTCGGCCGAGATCTCGAACTTGGTGTCGTAGTCGAAGATCCGGATCGAGCCGATGTCCTTCTTGGTGATGTGGCCCAGGCGGCAGATCAGCGGGATCAGCCACTTGGGGTCGGCGTTGTTGCGACGGCCGGTGTTGAGGCGGAACCAGGCCGAATTGCTCATGTCGGCGCGCGGCTCGCGCTCGGGGCGGTCGCCGAAGTCGCGGGCGCCGAAGTCGCGCTGACCTCGGTCGGCGAAGCGGTCGCCGGCGTCATTGGAACGCTCCCCGCGCACGCGCGGGCCTGGGTCAGCGCCGTGGCGCGGGTCGTCGTAGATCTCTTCCGGGGCCGGCAGCTTGGCGCGGCGGGTGCGGATCAGGGCGGCGGCGATCTCCAGCGGCGTGCGCTTGGCCAGCATGGCCTCGGCCAGGGCGGTGTCTTCCTCGACCACGGCCTCGTTGAAGATCGGATCGTCGAGCAGGCGCTCGGTGTCCTTGATGCGGATCTCGTCGGCGGTCGGGGCGCCGCCCCAATTGCCTTCGACGCCGGCGGCCATCAGCAACTGCTCGGCCTTGCGACGACGGGTGTAGGGGACGACCAGGGCGCTGACGCCCTTCTTGCCGGCCCGGCCGGTGCGGCCCGAACGGTGCAGCAGGGTGGCCTTGTTGACCGGCAGCTCGGCGTGGATGACCAGGCCCAGGTCGGGCAGGTCCAGGCCGCGGGCGGCGACGTCGGTGGCGACGCAGACGCGGGCGTGGCCGTCGCGCAGCGCCTGCAGGGCGTCGGCGCGTTCACGTTGGCTCAGCTCGCCCGACAGGCCGACCACGGCGAAGCCGCGCTCGCGCAGCTTGCTGTGCAGGGCGCGGACGCTTTCGCGGGTGTTGCAGAACACCAGGGCGCCGGGGCTTTCGAAATAGCGCAGAAGGTTGACGATCGCGTGCTCGGTCTCGTTGGGCGCGACGCGGACGGCGCGATATTCGATGTCGCGGTGCGGCTCGTTGCGGCCCAGGGTGTCGATGCGCAGGGCGTCGTTCTGGTAGCTCTTGGCCAACTGCACGATCTCGCGGGCCAGGGTGGCCGAGAACAGCAGGGTGCGGCGTTCGGCCGGGGCGGCGTCGAGGATGAATTCCAGGTCCTCGCGGAAGCCCATGTCGAGCATCTCGTCGGCCTCGTCGAGGACGGCGACCTTCAGCTCCGACAGGTCCAGGTGGCCGCGCTCGATGTGGTCGCGCAGGCGGCCCGGGGTGCCGACCACGATGTGGGCGCCGAAGTTCAGGGCGCGCTGCTCGCGACGGGCGTCCATGCCGCCCACGCAGTTGACGACCACGGCGCCGGCCTCGGCGTAGAGCCAGGTCAGCTCGCGATTGACCTGGATGGCCAGTTCGCGGGTCGGGGCGATCACCAGGCACATCGGGGCGCCGGCCTTGCCCAGCTTCTCGGCGTCGCCGATCAGGGTGGGGGCGGCTGCGAGACCGAAAGCGACGGTCTTGCCCGAGCCGGTCTGGGCGCTGACCAGCAGGTCGCGGCCTTCGGCGTCGGCTTCCAGCACGGCGGCCTGGACGGGGGTGGGCTCGAGGTAACCTTGAGCGGCAAGAGCCCGCTCAAGAGCGGGGTGGGAGGCGGGGAAGGGCATGCGGGTCCAGTTCGTTTCAAGCGGACGGCGCACACACAAACGCACGCGGCCCGCACCACGACCAAATACGACCCCCAAACGGACCGTGTTCTTGGTCAATATCTTCAGAGAATAGACCTTTTTCGCCGGGATGCCGATGAGGCGCGGTGAAACACGGTCTGATGGGCGGCCTAAGGAGGCTAAAACCGTCTGGAAAGCAAGGGTGCCGGGGAAAGAATGCTGCGGTGCGGCGAAATGGTCGCGCGGGGCGCGGTGCGAACGAGGGGGACGCGTACTCACTCCGAGGCGCTCGCCAGGACGGCCTGGGCCTTGCCGTGAGTACGCGTCCCCGACGGATCCTCAGGCGAGGCCGCGCGGCTTGGCCAGTTCGCGGCAGACCACGGCCGAGAAGGTGGCCAGGGCGCCCAGGATCAGCAGCAGCAGGCTTTCGGCCAGGCCCGGGGCCAGCACAGTCAGGGACGGGACGACCGGGCTGTTGGCGATCCCTACCGCCCCGGCCAGCAGGGTGAACAGGCAGGCGGCGACCGCCAGCAACGGCACGCCTTTGGCCAGCACGCCCAGCTTCGACGCGCGACCGAAGGCCAGCAGGACCGGCGCGGCGACGATGGTGGCCAGCAGGAGCAGGATGACGAACTGCACCGGCGCCGCGGCGTCGCCGAAGATGTCGCCGATGCTGAGGTGGCGGGCAGGAGCGGCGGCTCCCGCCGAGGCCAGGGCGGGGCTGGCGAGGAGCAGGGGCAGGGCGGTCAGGGCGGTGATCTTGAGGTTCAGGCGCATCGGTTTCTCCGTTGATTTACATTCGTAATAATAAGAGAAAATTACGCGAGTAAACTTCAGAGTCAACCTGCCGTGAGCTGGAGGGGGCAGGCCGTCTTTCACCCTCTCCCGGAGGGGGAGGGTGGATTCAAGAGTGTCTGGGCGCTTCATGGCCTTTGACGTGGGATCACCCCCACTTGCCCCCACCTGACCGCTTCGCGGTCTGCCCGCCCCCATAGGGGGCGGAGGACCC
The DNA here is from genome assembly GCF_056406095.1 of Caulobacter sp. P1_D6. Lineage (NCBI taxonomy): Bacteria > Pseudomonadati > Pseudomonadota > Alphaproteobacteria > Caulobacterales > Caulobacteraceae > Caulobacter > Caulobacter sp. P1_D6. The sequence goes on from NZ_JBFUAW010000023.1 coordinate 24,495, forward strand.
CCGCACGATCTCCTCTTCCCCCTGTGGGGGAAGACGACCGCGAAGCGGTCCGTAGGGGGCAAGTGATCGCCGCGACGACCTCTCGGAAAAGAACCCTACAGATCCAGGTCGTCCGCCGCGAACTCGGCGTTCTCCTGGATGAACCGGAAGCGCAGCTCGGGCTTGCGCCCCATCAGGGTCTCGACCAGGGCCTCGACGGCTTCCTCGGATCGGGGAAGGGTGATCTTGGCCAGGGTGCGCACCGACGGGTCCATGGTGGTCTCCTTCAACTGGGAGGCCATCATCTCGCCCAGGCCCTTGAAGCGGCCGATCTCGGGCTTCTTGCCCTTGAACATCGTGGCCAGCAGCTCGTCTTTGTGCTCGTCGTCGCGGGCATAGGCGCTCTTGCCGCCGTGGCTGAGGCGGTACAGCGGCGGCAGGGCCAGGAACAGGTGACCCTGGCGGATCAGGTCCGGCATGGTGCGGTAGAAGAAGGTGATCAGCAGGCTGGCGATGTGGGCGCCGTCGACGTCGGCGTCGGTCATGATGATGATCCGCTCGTAGCGCAGATCCTCTTCCTTGTACCGATTGCCGCCCTGGGCCCCGAGGGCCAGCATCAGGTCCGACAGTTCCTTGTTGGCGCTGAACTTCTCGCCCGTGGCCGAGGCGACGTTGAGGATCTTGCCGCGCAGGGGCAGGATCGCCTGGTTCTTGCGGTTGCGGGCCTGCTTGGCCGAGCCGCCGGCCGAGTCGCCTTCGACGATGAACAGTTCCGCGCCGTCCACGGCCCCGGCCGCGCAGTCGGCCAGCTTGCCCGGCAGGCGCAGCTTGCGGGTCGCCGAGGCGCGCTGGACTTCCTTGTCCTTGCGGCGCTTGAGGCGTTCCTCGGCCCGCTCGATCACGAACTCCAGCAGGGCCTGGGCGGCCTTGGGGCTGCCGGTCAGCCAGTGGTCGAACGGGTCGCGCAGGGCGTTCTCGACGAAACGCTGGGCCTCGCTCGACGATAGCTTTTCCTTGGTCTGGCCCTGGAATTCCGGGTTCTTGATGAACACCGAGATCAGGGCGCCGGCCTGGGCGATGACGTCGTCGGCGGTGATGATCGCCGCGCGCTTCTCGTTCTTCAGTTCCGCATAGGCCTTGAGGCCCCGGGTCAGGGCGGCGCGCAGGCCGCTTTCGTGAGTGCCGCCCTCGGGGGTCGGCACGGTGTTGCAGTAGGACTGCATGAAGCCGTCGTGCTCGCCGAAGCCGCGCGGGGTCCAGGCGATGGCCCACTCGACGGCGCCGGCCTCGCCCTGGCGCTCGATGCGGCCCGAGAAGCTGTCGGGCGTGACCAGCTCCAGCCCCTTGGTGCGCTCGGCCAGGAAGTCGGCCAGGCCGTTGGGGAAGTGGAAGGTGGCCTCGGGCGGGGTCTGGTCGTGGATTCGCGACGGATCGCAGGACCATTTGATCTGCACGCCGCGGAACAGATAGGCCTTGGAGCGGGCCATCCGGTACAGGCGCGCCGGCTTGAAGCCGCAGCCCTCGCCGAAGATCTGGTCGTCGGGCTTGAAGCGCACCTGGGTGCCCTTCTTCTTGGACGGCTGGATCTGCTCGACCGGGCCCAGCGGCTTGCCGCGGGCGAAGCTCTGGCGGTGCTCGAAGCCGTCGCGCCAGACGGTGACCTCGACCAGTTCGGACAGGGCGTTGACGACGCTGGCGCCGACCCCGTGCAGGCCGCCCGAGGTCTCGTAGGCCTTGCCGCTGAACTTACCGCCCGCGTGCAGGACGGTCATGATCACTTCCAGGGCCGACTTGCCCGGGTGCTTGGGGTGCTCGTCGACGGGCATGCCGCGACCGTCGTCGCGCACCGACAGATAGCCGTCGGCGTCGAGCTTGACCTCGATGGTCTTGGCGAAGCCGGCCACGGCTTCGTCCATCGAATTGTCCAGCACTTCGGCGAACAGGTGGTGCAGGGCCCGCTCGTCGGTGCCGCCGATGTACATGCCGGGACGCATGCGGACGGGTTCGAGGCCCTCGAGCACCTCGATCGAGCTGGCGTCGTAGCCGCCGGACGAGGGCGGCGGCGCGCTGGGCGCGGCCGTCGGAGGCGGCGGGGCGGCCGGACGCGGCGCGGGCTCGGGATGCGGCTCGCGGGCGGGGAACGGCGAAGCGGGCGGCGGCGACAGGGCGTCGTCGCCGAACAGCGAGAAGTTGGGATCGTCTTTAGCGGACATTACGGGAACATGCGTCGATTCGGCGGGAGCGCCCCGTATGGGCCGCGCGGCTCGGGAAGAAAAGGGGTGGAAAGCTGGACCGGCGGCGGATTTGCCCGCCTCGGGCGGTGCATGCCAGGATGCGGGCCGCACCTGCCCCTGAACGTGGAGACCGTCGATGACCTGGCGCCCCCTGACGATCCTCCTGGCTTCGTTGACGCTGCTGAGCTGCACCGCCGCCGCGCCGTCCGGACCAGCAGCGCCGCCGCCGACCAGCGCCCGCACCCCGGTGGCCGAGGGCGGCATGTGCGGCGGGTTCGCGGGCTTCCAGTGCGCCTCGGGCCTGGTCTGCCAGACGCCGGCTGGTCAGTGTCATGTGGCCGATGTCGCTGGGACCTGCCGCAAGGCGCCGCAGATGTGCACGATGATCTACGCCCCGGTCTGCGGCTGCGACGGCAAGACCTACGCCAGCGCCTGCACCGCCGCCGCGGCGGGGGCCAGCGTCGCGACCCAGGGCGAGTGCAAGGCCTAGGGCAGGCGGCTGAGCTTGGGCTGATAGGACCAGGTCTCGACTTCGGCGCTTTTGACCAGGGCCGCCGCGCGGGCCTGGTCCGGGTTCGCGCCATAAGCCGCCGCCATCAGGCCCGCAAGGTCGGCGGGGCGGCCGGCCAGGTCGGCCCAGGCCCGGCGCGGGACCAGCACCATGTAGCTCCCAAGCTCGCCGCCGCCCGTCAGGCGGTACCAGGTCCAGGCCAGACCGCCTTTGCCGGCTTTGGCCGAGGCGAGCAGGGCGGTCTCGAAGGCCGCGACGTCGCCGGGCGAAACGCGAAGGCTGTAGACGTCGAGCGCCGGGCTGGGCTGACGGGTCTCCAGGCTGCGGACCGTGCTGGGCTCGGGCCACAGCACATGGGCCGAATAGGCGCGGGCCTTGGCGTAGGGCAGGACGCGGGCCTCCATGTCGGCGCCGTCGCCGGCGGGGTCTGGGCGAGCGTCCATCGCCGCGAACGGGATCCCGAACGTCCCATCGACGAACAGGCCGGTGCGCGGGCCGCTGGTCACGTACCAGCCGAACCAGGGCAGGGTGTCGGCGTGGGCGGCGTGCCATTGCAGGTGCGCGGCGTAGCCGGCCTCGAAGGCGGTCTCCTTGCCGCGATCGACGTCATAGGTGAACAGGAAGGCTGCCTGTTCAGTCTGGGCATGGGCTGGGCCGCCGGCCAGACCGACCGCCAGGGCCGCCGCCAGCGTCAGGTGTCTCCAGGTCATCGGCGCCTCCTTCGAAGAAAAACCAGACCTAGCGCCGAACGCGGTTCGGCAATATTTCGAACGGATAGGCCCTCCGTTCTGGATTGCGAAACGATGCGACATGTCGATCTGCGGCGGGCGGCGATGTTCCACGCGGTGGCGGCGGCGGGCGGCATCGCCGCGGCCAGCCCGCGCCTGGGCAAGTCGCCGCCGGCCATCCATCACGACCTTAAGGCCTTCGAGCGCGAGATCGGCCGGCCGCTGTTCGAGCGGGTGGGGCGAGGCCTGCGCCTGACCGCCGCCGGCCAGGCCCTGTTCGAAGCCGTCGGCCGGGCTTTGGACGAGGTGGAGCGCACCCGCGAGCGGCTGAGTCGCGCCGACCCGGCCCTGCGGCCGCTGCGCCTGGCCGTGGTCTCGGCCTTCGGACGCTATCGCCTGGCGCCTCGGCTCTATGCGGGACTGCCGGCGGATCGCCCGATCGAGCTGCTGTTCGGCTCGCACGAGACGGTGCTGCAGGCCGTGTCGACCGGGGCCGTCGACCTGGGCGTCACCTACCGGCCGGTCGTCGCCGCGCCGGTGCAGTCGACGCCGATCGCTCGCGAGGAACTGGTGCTGGCCGCCCCCGTCGGGATGGAGGTCCCGCAGGACCTGGCCGCCCTCTCGCGCACCGCCTTCGCCACCTACGACGAATACGAGTTCGTGTTCGGGCACTGGTTCGAGACGGTGTTCGGCGCCCAGCCGGAGGCCTTGCGGCGGCTGGACCACGCCGGCGAGATCGAGGAGGCGATGGAAAGCTGCGCCGCTGGGCGCGGGGCGATCATCGCGCCGCTCGACCTGGTCCGCTCTGCCTGCTGGATTGATCGGGTGCGGATCGTCCGCCCCGCCGGGCGGCCTCCGTGCTTCAACGCCCTGCACCTGCTGGGGCTTGGCGCGGCGCTGGCTTCGCTGGATGCTGACACGATCCGGTCCATGCTCGCCGAGACTGGCGAGGGGGAGGAACCATGACGCATCCAATCGACGATATCGAACGGCGCGCGCTGTTGGCGGGCGGGCTGGCCCTGGCGGCCGTCGCCGCGCCGTCGCTGACCCAGGCCAAGGAGGAGAAGACCCCAATGGACAAGGGAATGTACGGACTGATCGGCCAGATGAAGGCCGCGCCCGGTAAGCGGGACGAACTGGTCGCCATCCTTTCGGAGAGCACCGAGGGCATGCCCGGTTGCCTCAGCTACATCGTCGCCAAGGACTCGGCCGACGCCGACGCCCTGTGGATCACCGAGGTCTGGACCGACAAGGACAGCCACGCCGGCTCGCTGAAACTGCCGTCCGTCCAGGCCGCCATCGCCAAGGCCCGCCCGATTATCGCCGGCTTCGGCCACCGCTTCGAGACGGCGCCGGTCGGGGGCGTGGGTCTGGCCAAAGCCTAAAGAAAAAGGCCCGCGGATCGCTCCGCGGGCCTCGTCCTTCGTCCTAAGCGGTTAAGCTTAGCACTTGTAGTACATGTCGAATTCGACCGGGTGCGGGTGCAGGGTCAAGCGCATGACCTCTTCCATCTTCAGCTCGATGTAGCTGTCGATGAAGTCGTCATCCATGACACCGCCGGCCTTCAGGAAGGCGCGGTCCTTGTCGAGGTTCTCGAGAGCCTCGCGGAGCGAGCCGCAGACTTCCGGGATCTTCTTCTGCTCGCGGGGCGGCAGGTCGTACAGGTTCTTGTCGGCGGCCGCGCCCGGATCGATCTTGTTGTTGATGCCGTCCAGGCCGGCCATCAGCAGGGCCACGAAGGTCAGGTACGGGTTGCCCATCGGGTCGGGGAAGCGAGCCTCGATGCGCTTGGCCTTCGGCGAGTCGACGTGCGGGATGCGGATCGAGGCCGAGCGGTTACGTGACGAGTAGGCCAGCTTCACCGGGGCTTCGTAGCCCGGCACCAGGCGCTTGTACGAGTTCGTCGTGGAGTTCGAGAACGCGTTGATCGCCTTGGCGTGCTTGATGATGCCGCCGATGTACCACAGGCACATGTCCGACAGGCCGGCGTACTTGTCGCCGGCGAACAGCGGCTTGCCGTCCTGCCAGATCGACTGGTGCACGTGCATGCCCGAGCCGTTGTCGCCGAACATCGGCTTGGCCATGAAGGTGGCCGACTTGCCGTAGGCGTGGGCCACGTTGTGGATCACGTACTTGTAGAGCTGCATGCGGTCGGCCATCACGACCATGGTGTCGAACTTCAGGCCGAGTTCGTGCTGGGCGGGCGCCACTTCGTGGTGGTGCTTTTCCGGCTTCATGCCCAGCTCGCCCATGACGGCCAGCATTTCGCCGCGCAGGTCCTGAGCCGAGTCGATCGGGTTGACCGGGAAGTAGCCGCCCTTCGGACCCGGGCGGTGGCCCATGTTGCCTTCCGGATATTCCTTGGCCGAGTTGCCCGGCAGTTCGACGGAGTCGAACGAGTAGCCGGTGTTGTTCGACGAGGTGTTCCAGCGAACGTCGTCGAAGATGAAGAACTCGGCTTCCGGGCCGAAGAACACGGTGTCGCCGATGCCCGACGACTTGACGTAGGCCAGGGCGTTCTTGGCGATCGAGCGCGGGTCGCGGTTGTAGGGGGTGCCCGTGTCGGGGTTCACCACGTCGCAGAACAGCGCCAGGGTGGTCTGCTGGTAGAACGGATCGATGATCGCGGTCGTCAGGTCCGGACGCAGCTTCATGTCCGACTCGTTGATGGCCTTCCAGCCCGAGATCGACGAGCCGTCGAACATAGTGCCGTCGTTGAGGAAGTCGTCATCGACCAGATCGATGTCGAAGGTGACGTGCTGCAGCTTGCCGCGCACGTCGGTGAAACGAACGTCGACGTACTTGACGTCCTTTTCCTTGATCAGATCCAGGATTTGCTTGGCGGTGCTCATCGTTATCCCCTTTGAGCGTTAAGCGGTTTTCGGCGCGGCCTAGACGGCGGACGGGCCGGTTTCTCCGGTGCGGATGCGGACGACTTCCGTGATCTCGGACACGAAAATCTTGCCGTCGCCTATGCGGCCCGTGCGGGCGGCGTTGGTGATGGCTTCGAGCGCGGGTTCCAACTGGCTGTCTTCGACCACGACTTCGACTTTGATCTTGGGGAGAAAGTCGACGACGTACTCGGCGCCGCGATAGAGCTCGGTATGGCCCTTCTGGCGGCCATAGCCCTTGGCTTCCAGCACGGTCATGCCCTGCACGCCCATGTCCTGGAGCGCCTCTTTGACCTCATCCAGCTTGAACGGCTTGATGACGGCTTCGATCTTTTTCATCAGACTTCTTTCACGCCCAAACGGCGCGGGCGCCGCTGACAGAGCGGCACGGAGCACGCCGGCCTGTCGGCTCACAAGCGCGGTGAAGCGCTTTATGGGGCGAGTTCCGTCGAGTTTCGCTCATTGATGATTATTTGTGCACGTAAAGCATCAAAACTGATCAGCGCGTGTTTGGTCGGCCAAACCGTCCCGTGGACATCGATTGTCGACCATGGATCGCCAAAACGGCGGTTTTGTCGGCGAAGAACTGGACGCAAGGCGCATCCTCCGCGACTGGATCGCGTTGGCGGTGTTTCGGCGGGATGGCCAAAAATGCGCCGTCGATTCGAAAACTGCTGAAGATTGCGGCGGAATCCGCAGTGGGCGAGGCGATAAGGTCGAGGTTTGTTTTTGCGCATTCGCACGTTCCGATGGCGAAGCGCGCCCGGTCTGACGCCGGAAGCGTTAGAACGAAACCCGGCGTCGCGGGCGACGCTGGGAAGATCTTGCGGGGATGGGAAAGTCGATGAGCCGTATTCACATGATCCGTCACGGCCGACCTGCCTCGACCTGGGGCGACGCGGATCAGGATCCTGGGCTGGACGAGGTCGGCGCCGAACAGGCGCGGGCCGTGGCGGGCGTTCTGCTGGCCTTGCCCGAGAACGAGCGCCCGTCCCGGGTGGTGAGCTCGCCCCTGCGGCGCTGCCGGGAGACCGCTCAGCCGCTGGCCGACGCCCTGGGCGTGAGCGTGGAGATCGATTCCCGGGTCGGCGAGATCCCGACGCCGGCAACCCTCCACGCCGAGGCGCGCCCCGGCTGGTTGCGCGCGGCCTTCCAGGGACGGTGGAGCGACATACGGGGCGATCTCGACTACGCGGCCTGGACTCGGCAGGTCGCCGAGGGCGTGGCCTCGCATCCTGGCGCGGCGGTGTTCAGCCATTTCGTGGCCCTGAACGCGACGGTGTCGGTGGCGACGGGCGGCGAGGCGGTGGCGGCGTTCCGGCCCGACCATGTCTCGGTGACGGTGTTCGATCTGGTCGACGGCGACCTGATCCTGGTCGACAAAGGACGCGAGGCCTCCACTCAGGTCCTGTAGAGAAGAGGAGCCGCCGTGCCGCGCGAGATCATGACCGTCGCCGAGATGACCGCGGCGGACCGCGCGGCCGCCGAGGCGGGAGCTCCCACCACCATCCTGATGGAGCGGGCAGGCCAGGCCGTGGCCGACGTCATTCGCGAACGCTATGCGCGTTGTTCCATGGTGGTCTGGTGCGGTCCCGGCGACAACGGCGGCGACGGCTATGTCATCGCTCGGCATTTGAAGCGTCGCGGCTGGCCCGTGCGGGTCGAGGCGCTGGCCCCGCCTGTCAGCCAGGCGGCGCAGTGGGCGGCCGGGCGCTGGAGGGGCGAGACCGGACCGCTGGTTTCACAGCCCGGCTCGGCGTCGCTCTATATCGACTGCCTGTTCGGCGCGGGCCTGTCGCGACCCTTGGAAGGCGAGGCCGATCGCCTGGCGCGGGTCATGCCGGGCGCGGCGCGGATCGTCGCCGTCGACGTGCCCAGCGGGATTGTCGGCGACACAGGACGGCCGCTCGGCGAGCGGGCCTTGAAGGCGGAGCTGACGGTCACCTTCCATCGCCGCAAGCCCGCTCACGTGCTGGCCCAGGGGCGGGCGGCCTGCGGCGAGGTGGTGGTCGCCGACATCGGCTTGCAGGAGACCGGGCAGGGGCGTCTGTTCGAGAACGATCCCGGCCTGTGGGCCCAGCGGTTCCCCTGGCCGGCGGTCGACGCCCACAAGCACGCCCGGGGGCGGATGATGGCGGTCAGCGGTGAAGCCTGGAACACCGGGGCGGTCCGGCTGGCGGCGCGGGGAGCGTTGCGGATCGGCGCGGGCGTGGTGACGGTGCTCTCGCCGCCCAACGCCCTGGCCGTCAACGCCGCCCACCTGGAGGCGGTGATGCTGGCGCCGTTCGAAAGCGAGTACGACCTGCAGACCCGCGCGGCGACGGCGGACGCGGTGGTGATCGGACCGGCGGCGGGGGTGGGGGAGGCGACGATGCGTCATGTCTTCGCCCTGGCTCGCAACGGCGCGGCCCTTGTGGTCGACGCCGACGCCCTGACCAGCTTCGCCGAAGATCCGGGCGCGCTGTTTTCGGCGCTCGACCGCGACGACGTGCTGACCCCGCATCCCGGCGAGTTCGAGCGGATCTTCCCCGGCTTGCTGACCGCTTCGCCCGAACGGATCACGGCGGCGCGGGAAGCCGCGCGACGGGCGGGGGCGGTGGTGCTGCTGAAGGGGTCGGACACGGTGGTCGCTTCGCCCGACGGACGGGCGGCGGTCAGCCTGAACGGCGCGCCCTGGCTGGCGACGGCCGGCGCGGGCGACGTGCTGGCCGGGTTCATCGCCGGCCTGATCGCCCAGGGCATGGAAAGTTTCGAGGCGGCGTGCGCGGCGGCCTGGATCCACGCGGAAGCGGGGGCGGCCCATGGACCGGGCCTGATCGCCGAGGATCTGCCGGACCTTGCGCCGGCGGTGTTGGGAAAGCTGTGGCGCGACCGCGCCTAGTTGCTTTGACGGATCAGAACGACCTGGGTCGGGACGCCCTCGTCGAACAGGGTGTGGCTGATGGCCAGCGCCGTCTGGAAGGTTCGTTCCTCGACGGTGTCGATGAACAGGACCCGGGCGCGGTGCCTGACCGTCCAGCCCTTATCGCCTTCGACGACTTCGATGGTTTCCATGGTGCACGCTCACGCAACGGAACTCAGACGCAAACCCGTCCGAGGCCAGATTGTTCCGTGTCGATTTCAGGAGGGGAAACACCGGCCCAGGCGTCAGTCGGGGGGGCATGGCCTGGGCCGGTGTAAATCCGGGGCGTTGTTGAACAACCGCGGACATCTGCATAACCGGCCGCGCGGGAAGTTGTTCCCTGGGGTTGAAAGAAATAATCGCATGCCGCGAGCGGGGCGTTGGTCCCCCGGCAAACCTGCCTGGATCGCCTGGCGACTTGCCAAGCCGGCCGGGCGTGTCTAACCCGCTGTCCGCGCATCGTGCGGATGTGGCGAAACTGGTAGACGCACTAGATTTAGGTTCTAGCGCCGAGAGGCGTGGAGGTTCGAGTCCTCTCATCCGCACCACTTCGCCGGGCTCTCGCCCGGCGGGGCGCACGTCTTCATCGGGACTTTCGTCCCATGAGGGCGCCAATGCCCTTGGATGGTCGCCAAACGCGTGACATAAGGGCGCTCTTTCGCCGCCCCGGTGACGTGGGCGGCTTTGATGTTTTGACCCCTGGGGCGGACGACGGGCGCGAACGCCCGAAGAGCCGAGAAGCTAAGAATGTCGATGCAGATCGTTGAAAAGTCGGGCGAAGGCCTCAGCCGCGTTTATGGCGTGACGGTGCCCGCGAGTGAACTCGCCACGCGTCTCGAAGCCCGGATCGCCGAGGTCGCGCCCCAGATGAACGTCAAGGGCTTCCGCCCTGGCAAGGTGCCGACCGCGCACGTTCGCCGCCTCTACGGCAAGGCCCTGATGGGCGAAGTCATCGAGGCGACGCTGAACGAAGGCGCTCAGAAGGTGCTGGAAGACAACAAGCTGCGCCCCGCCGGCCAGCCGGACCTGAAGCCGTCGTCCGACATGGACAAGGTGCTCGCCGGCGGCGAGGACCTGGCCTTCGAACTGGCCGTGGAAGTGATGCCGGACTTCGAGCCGATCGACCCCGCGTCGATCGAGCTGATCAAGCCGGTCTACAAGGTCTCGGACGCCGAAGTCGGCGAAGCCCTGGCCGACCTGGCCAAGCAGGCCCGCACCTATGAGCCGCGCACGGGCAAGTCCCTGAAGGCCAAGGACGGGGACCAACTCCTGATCGACTTCGTCGGCACCATCGACGGCGTGGCCTTCGACGGCGGCACCGCCACCGACGCCGAGCTGACCCTGGGTTCGGGCCAGTTCATCCCGGGCTTCGAAGCCCAGCTGGTCGGCGCCAAGCCGGGCGACGAAGTGACCGTGAAGGTCGCGTTCCCGGCCGACTACCAAGCCGCCAGCCTGGCCGGCAAGGACGCCGAGTTCGCCACCACCGTCAAGGAAGTGCGCGCCCCGGTCGACGCCGAGCCCGACGACGAGCTGGCCAAGCGCCTGGGTCTGACCGACCTGGCCGCCCTGAAGGACCTGCTGAAGTCGAACCTGGAAGGCCGCTACAGCAACAGCTCGCGCTTCAAGCTGAAGCGCGCCCTGCTGGACATCCTGGACAGCAAGCACGACTTCGCTCTGCCGCCGCGCATGGTCGACGCCGAGTTCGCCGGCATCTGGCAACAGGTCCAGGCCGACAAGACCCAAGGCGGCCTGCCGCCCGAGGACGAAGGCAAGACCGAAGACCAGCTGAAGGACGAGTACAAGAAGATCGCCGAGCGCCGCGTGCGCCTGGGTCTGGTGCTCGCCGAGATCGGCCGCAAGAACGACGTGGCCGTGACCGAGCAGGAACTGGCCGACGCCATGATGCGCGAAGCCCGCCAGTACGGCGCGCAAGCCCAGCAGGTGTTCGACATGTACCGCCAGCGCGCCGACCTGCAGGCCGCCCTGCGCGCCCCGATCTACGAAGACAAGGTCGTCGACCTGATCTTCGGCAAGGCCAAGATCGAGGAAAAGGAAGTCTCTAAGGAAGAGCTGATGGAAGAAGACGATCTTCCGGAAGGCTACGGCGGCTAAGGCCGGCTTCCTCGAACAAAATCAGGGCGCGGTCCGCGAGGGTCGCGCCCTTTTTCATGGCTCGCGCTTCGGCCCGGCTCCTTGCAACCTGTTAAGCGCCACGCGATATGCGTTGGCGACGGCGCGCGGGGGCTGATTCGCTCGCGCCGCCCAGACACAATGAAAAGGGCGATCCCTATGTATGATCCGATGGCGACGGCGATGAACCTCGTGCCGATGGTGGTCGAACAGACCAGCCGCGGCGAGCGGGCGTTCGACATCTTCTCCCGTCTGTTGAAAGAGCGGATCATCTTCCTGACCGGCCCCGTCGAAGACGGGATGGCCAGCCTGATCTGCGCCCAGCTGCTCTTCCTGGAGTCCGAGAACCCCAAGAAGGAAATCGCCATGTACATCAACTCGCCGGGCGGCGTGGTGACGGCCGGCCTGGCGATCTACGACACCATGCAATACATCAAGAGCCCGGTCTCGACGGTGTGCATGGGCATGGCGGCCTCGATGGGCTCGCTGCTGCTGCAAGCCGGCGCCCCCGGTCAGCGCATCGCGCTGCCGAACGCCCGCATCATGGTCCACCAGCCGTCGGGCGGCTTCCGCGGCCAGGCCTCGGACATCGAGCGCCACGCCGAGGACATCATCAAGACCAAGCGCCGCTTGAACGAGATCTACGTCAAGCACACCGGCCGCACCTATGAGGAAGTCGAAAAGACCCTCGACCGCGACCACTTCATGAGCGCCGAGGAAGCCAAGGCCTGGGGTCTGATCGACCACATCAACGAAAGCCGCGACGACGCCTCGGACGAGAAGGCCTAAGCGCCTCTAGCTCGAGAGAAACTGGAAAAGCCGTCGGCCGCGAGGTCGGCGGCTTTTTCATTTCGGAGAACTTTGGTTTGTATTCTGGCTTGGTCGCGTGCGAACTGCGCGCTCGGGGGATGCAAGTCATGGCCTTCAGGTCCAGCCGGCACGCGGCGATCGCCGTGTCCAGTTTCGTCGCGGCGCTGTCCACGCCGATCGCGGCTCACGCGCAGTGCGACCCGTCGGTGTGCGCCAACCCTTCGGCCTACCAGAACCTGCCGACCACGCTCGCGCCCCGGACCTTTTCGACGCTGAAGGCCGCCAAGGCCTATTGCCGGTCGGAGCCGATCGTCTGGCGGGCCACAGCCGGCGGGAAGATCTACGCCGCCAACGCCAAGGGCTACGGCAAGATCAAGCCGGGCTTCTACATGTGCAAGTCGCACGCCCAGACCGTGGCGCGGATCGAAGCCGAGAGCGGCCAGAAGCCGCGCTAGCCGAGCGCAACGCGCTGGCGGCGAGGCTTTGGCTTGAGTAGGTTCCAGGCTTTCCGAAGCGGGGGCGCCGGTGAGCTGGCTCGAGATCGGCGCGACGATACTGACCTTGGTGAGCGTGTTCCTTACCGTGCACCTGAAGAAGGCGCTCTATCCGGTCGGCCTGGTCGCCACAGCGCTGTTCTTCTGGGTGTTCTGGAGCGCCAAGCTCTACGCCAGCGCCGGACTGCAGATCTATTTCACCGCCATCCAGGTCTATGGCTGGTGGTTCTGGACGCGGGGAGATCGCGGCCGGGAGCCGCCGATCGGCGATTGGTCCTGGGGGCGGGTAGGGCTGGTCCTGCTGGCCGCCGCCGTCCCCAGCGTCTCGATCTCCTGGCTGCTGGCGCGGCTGACCAACGCCAGCTCGCCCTATCTGGACATGGCGATCTTCACGCTCAGCGTCCTGGCCCAGTTCCTGCTGGACCGGAAGCAGATCAAGCACTGGGCGGTGTGGGGCGCGGTCAACCTGCTGTCGATCTACGTCTATGCCGGCCAGGCGCTGTGGTGGACGACCGCGCTCTACGGCCTGCTGTTCGTCAATGTCTTCTACGGCGCCTGGACCTGGCGACGCGCGAGATCGGGCCAGGCGCTCGTCGCGGCGAGCGCCGGATGAGCTTCCTGGCCAAGCCCGCCCGGGGCTTCCTGCTGGGCAAGTTCATGCCGCCGCACCAGGGGCATGTGTTCCTGGCGGATTTCGCCCGCGCCTATTGCGAGCGGCTGACCATCCTCGTCTGCTCGCTGCCGGACGACCCCATCCCGGGCGCGTTGCGCTGGACCTGGATGAAGGAGCTGTTTCCGGATTGCCGGGTGCTGTGGTGCGAGGAGGACCTGCCGCAGGAGCCGGCCGACCATCCCGAGTTCTGGGACATCTGGCGCGACGTGGTGCGGCGCTACGCCGGCGAGGTCGACGTGGTTTTCGCGTCGGAGGACTACGGTCATCGCCTCGCCGCCGAGGTTGGCGCGCGCTTCGTGCCGGTGGACGGCGCCCGCCTGGCAAGACCGGTGTCGGGCACGGCGGTGCGCGCCGATCCGTTCGCCCAATGGGACTTCCTGCCCCAGCCCGTGCGGCCCTATTTCGTCAGGCGGGTCTGTCTGTTCGGTCCGGAATCGACCGGCAAGAGCACCCTGGCGAGGCGGCTCGGCGAGCGCTTCGGCGCGGTGGTGGTCCCAGAATACGGCCGCATCTACACCGAGGCGTTCGGCGCCAGCGTCCAGGCGCTCGACATCCAGCGGATCGTCCAGGGGCACCTGGCGGCCGTGGCGGCGGCCAAGCGCCAGACCCGGCGGATCCTGATCGAGGACACCGATCCGGTCTTGTCAGCCGTTTGGGCCACGATGCTGGAAACCGGTCTGGACCCATGGTTCGAAACCTTCGACGACCATGCCGACCTCTATCTGCTGTGCGACGTGAGCGTTCCTTGGGCCGACGACGGCTCGCGATACTTTCCGCGAGAGGCCGACCGCCGTCGCTTCTTCGAGGCCTGCGAGGCCGAACTGCGCAAGCGCGGCGTTCGCTACGTGACGGTTTCGGGGGCCGATTGGGCGGACCGCGAGGCTCAGGCCGTGCGGGCGATCACCCAGGCCTATCCGGGTCTCGAGCCATCGGCCTGATCAGCCCGGCTTGCCCCGGAAGATGCGGTAGCCCTTCTCCTGGGCGATGGCCAGCATCTCGCGGTCGCCGGAGGTGTCGCCGTAGGCGGCGGCCAGCGACAAATCGTCGCCGAAGACTTCCTTCAGGCGGGTCACCTTCTCGGCGCCCCGGCAGTTGGCGCCCAGCAGGGGGCCCAGCACCTTGTCGTCGGCGCTGATCATCAGCTTCGAGCCGATCAACAGGTCGGCGCCCAGGCCGCGGGCGAACGGCGCGACCACCACGTCGGGCGAGGCGGTGACGATCACCAGCTTGGCGCCCTTGGCCCGCCAGCGCCGCCAGACGGCCAGGGCGTCGGGGCGGAAGAGCTTGGGGGCTTCGGACTGGGCGAAGGCGCGGGCCTCGCGCTCCAGCTGCTCCAGGGGCACGCCGCGCAGGAATTCGCGGACGGCCGCCGCCTTGATCTTGCCGCGGTTGCGATCGAACACATAGGCCACGGCGGCGGGGAACAGGCGCACCATGCCCATGAAATGCCGCGCGGGGCTGACCCGCCATTTCAGGAAGGCCGTGAAGCTGTCGCGAACCGTCAGGGTGCCGTCGAAATCGAAGGCGACCAGGGGCGGGCCCTCGTGCAGGTCTCCCGTCATCGGCGTCGAAGCCGACAGGCCCTTGGCCATCAGGGAGGAACGGGCCATCAGTGAACGTTTCGCCATTCGTCTCCGCGCTCGCGCGCCCCGCAACCGAGCCCGTCTTGCATCACGATTCCGCTTTTACCGCTAAGCTCTTCGCGGATTTCGAGGCGCCCGCGCCGGGCCGCCCGACGGAGCGAACGACCATCGGCTTGCGTTGAGGGTCTGGAACGCCATCTTAGAGAAGAATTCCATGAAACCGTACGCATCATCCACGAACTTGGGGGCTGTAAATCGGCTCCAAGGCTTGTGCCGTGCGTCCGGATCGGGGAATGTCAAGGATTAGACAACTCCCGGCGGATATCCTGCTGCCTCGGTGGCGGGATAGGCGCTAAGGAGTCGGTGGTTTCGGCTTCGGCCTGGACCGCCCTAGCGTGAGAAGCGACCATGACGAAAGCCGCGAGCGGCGACACCAAGAGCACCCTCTACTGTTCTTTCTGCGGAAAGAGCCAGCATGAGGTGCGCAAGCTCATCGCCGGCCCGACGGTGTTCATCTGCGATGAATGCGTCGAACTCTGCATGGATATCATCCGTGAAGAGCACAAGATCGCCTTCGTGAAGTCCAAGGACGGCGTGCCCACGCCGCGCGAGATCTGCGAAGTCCTGGACGATTACGTGATTGGGCAAAATCACGCCAAGAAGGTGCTCGCGGTCGCGGTGCACAATCACTACAAGCGCCTGAACCACGCCTCGAAGAACAACGACGTCGAGCTGGCCAAGTCGAACATCCTGCTGGTCGGTCCGACCGGCACGGGTAAGACCCTGCTGGCCCAGACGCTGGCCCGAATCATCGACGTGCCGTTCACGATGGCCGACGCCACCACCCTGACCGAAGCCGGTTATGTGGGCGAAGACGTCGAGAACATCGTGCTCAAGCTGCTGCAAGCCGCCGACTACAACGTCGAGCGCGCCCAGCGCGGCATCGTCTATATCGACGAAATCGACAAGATCAGCCGCAAGTCCGACAACCCGTCGATCACCCGCGACGTGTCGGGCGAAGGCGTGCAGCAGGCCCTGCTGAAGATCATGGAAGGCACCGTCGCCTCCGTGCCGCCGCAAGGCGGGCGCAAGCATCCGCAGCAGGAGTTCCTGCAGGTCGACACCACGAACATCCTGTTCATCTGCGGCGGGGCCTTCGCGGGCCTGGAGCGCATCATCTCGGCGCGCGGCCAGGGCAAGTCGATCGGCTTCGGCGCCAAGGTGGCGGATCCGGAAGAGCGTCGCACGGGCGAGATCCTGCGCGGCGTCGAGCCCGACGACCTGCAGCGCTTCGGCCTGATCCCGGAATTCATCGGCCGCCTGCCGGTGATCGCCACCCTGGAGGACCTCGACGAGGCCGCCCTGGTGAAGATCCTGACCGAGCCGAAGAACGCCTTCGTCAAACAGTACCAGCGCCTGTTCGAGATGGAGAACATCGGCCTGACCTTCACCGACGACGCCCTGCACGGCGTCGCCAAGAAGGCCATCGCCCGCAAGACCGGCGCGCGCGGCCTGCGTTCGATCATGGAAGGCATCCTGCTGGAGACCATGTTCGAACTGCCCAACTACGAGGGCGTCGAGGAAGTGGTGGTCAACGCCGAGGTCGTCGAAGGCCGGGCCCAGCCGCTGCTGATCTACGCCGAGAAGAAGGGCGGGGCCGCTTCGGCCTAAACCTCTTCGGCTAGGCTTGTGAAATTGGGCGCGTCCGGCTTGGCCGGGCGCGCCCTTTTCATCACACCGGCCCGGATCCTGTTGTGACGCTGGGCGCGAACGCCGCCCGTGGAAACCTCGGTCGCGGCAGGACTTAGGCGTCGCCGACCGCGCGCCAGCAAGGATCGTGCATGGTGGAGCCGGGCAGGGGGCATGGACATTGCACCTTGGCCACTCGGCCGCGACCCGTCGCCGCTACCAGGCGAGTGCGCTTGAACCGTGTTGCAAAAGGTCCACATAAATAACGAACATCCGCTCAGTCCCGAGCGGACGGGTCGCACGACTCAGGCGCATCGTCTGGGTGACGGCGGCCCGCGTGGCCGAGCGCGAGTGCAACGCGCCGGCCAGGAGTAGAAAGCATCATGTCTGAGATTCGTACGCTTCCTGTGCTGCCCCTGCGGGATATCGTTGTGTTCCCGCATATGGTGGTCCCGTTGTTCGTCGGGCGTGACAAGTCCGTTCGCGCCCTCGAAGAGGTGATGCGCGGCGGCAAGGAGATCCTTCTGGTCACCCAGAAGAACTCGGCCGACGACGATCCGGCGCCGACCGACATCTACGATGTCGGCGTGCTGGCCACCGTCCTGCAACTGCTGAAGCTGCCCGACGGCACCGTGAAGGTGCTGGTCGAGGGCAAGGGCCGCGCGGCCGTCGTGCGCTTCACCGACCAGGAGGCCTATTACGAGGCCCAGGTCGGCGAGGTGAACGAGGACCAGGGCGTCGGCCCCGAGGCCGAGGCGCTGTCGCGCGCCGTCGTCGAGCAGTTCGAGAACTACGTCAAACTGAACAAGAAGGTGCCGCCCGAGGCCCTGGCCTCGATCCCGCAGATCGCCGAGCCCGGCAAGCTGGCCGACAGCATCTCGGCCCACCTGTCGGTCAAGATCGGCGACAAGCAGCACCTGCTGGAAATCTTCGACGTCGTGAAGCGCCTGGAGAAGGTCTTCGCCCTGATGGAGGGCGAGATCTCGGTGCTGCAGGTCGAGAAGAAGATCCGCTCGCGCGTGAAGCGCCAGATGGAGAAGACCCAGCGCGAGTACTATCTGAACGAGCAGATGAAGGCGATCCAGCGCGAGCTGGGCGACCCCGACGATCAGCGCGACGAACTGATCGAGCTCGAAAAGCGCATCAAGAAGACCAAGCTTTCCAAGGAAGCCCGGGCCAAGGCCGAGGGCGAACTGAAGAAGCTGCGCAACATGAGCCCGATGTCGGCCGAGAGCACCGTGGTCCGGAACTATCTGGACTGGATGCTGTCGATCCCGTGGGGCAAGGCCAAGACCAAGAAGATCGACCTGGTCGAGGCTGAAGGCATCCTCGAGGAGGACCACTACGGCCTGGAGAAGGTCAAGGAGCGCATCCTTGAGTACCTGGCCGTGCAGGCGCGCACCGGCTCCCTGAAGGGCCCGATCCTGTGCCTGGTCGGCCCTCCGGGCGTCGGCAAGACTTCGCTGGGCCGCTCGCTGGCCAAGGCGACCGGTCGCGAATTCGCCCGCATCTCGCTGGGCGGCGTGCGCGACGAGGCCGAGATCCGCGGTCACCGTCGGACCTATATCGGCTCGATGCCCGGCAAGATCATCCAGACCATGAAGAAGGCGAAGACCACCAACGCCTTCGTCCTGCTGGACGAGATCGACAAGATGGGCAGCGACTATCGCGGCGACCCGTCCTCGGCCCTGCTGGAAGTGCTGGACCCGGCCCAGAACTCGACCTTCGGCGACCACTATCTGGAAGTCGACTACGACCTGAGCCAGGTGATGTTCGTCACCACGGCCAACAGCCTCAACATGCCCCAGCCGCTGCTGGACCGCATGGAGATCATCCGCATCCCCGGCTACACCGAGGACGAGAAGCTGGAGATCGCCAAGCGCCACGTGCTGCCCAAGCTGATGAAGGACCACGGCCTGAAGACGACCGAGTTCGTGGTGCCCGAAAAGGCGATCCGCGACCTGATCCGCTACTACACCCGGGAAGCCGGCGTGCGGTCGCTGGAGCGGGAACTGGGCGCCCTGGCCCGCAAGACCGTCCGCGATCTGGCCCGTGAAAAAGTCGCCTCGATCACGATCGACGACGAGCGCCTGGCCAAGTACGCGGGCGTCCAGAAGTACCGCTACGGCGAGACCGACGAGATCGACCAGGTCGGCATCGTCACCGGTCTGGCCTGGACCGAGTTCGGCGGCGACATCCTGACCATCGAAGCCGTGAAGATGCCGGGCAAGGGCCGCATGACGGTCACCGGCAACCTCAAGGAAGTGATGAAGGAGTCGATCTCGGCGGCCCAGTCCTACGTCCGCTCGCGGGCCCTGCACTTCGGCGTCAAGCCGCCGGTGTTCGAGAAGACCGACGTGCACATCCACGTGCCGGACGGCGCGACCCCCAAGGACGGCCCGTCGGCCGGCGCCGCCATGGCCGTGGCTATGGTCTCGGTGCTGACCGGCATCCCGATCCGCAAGGAAATCGCCATGACCGGCGAGATCACCCTGCGTGGCCGGGTCACCGCGATCGGCGGCCTGAAGGAGAAGTTGCTAGCCGCCCTGCGCTCCGGCGTGAAGACGGTTCTGATCCCTCAGGAGAACGAGAAGGATCTGGCCGACGTCCCGCAAAGCGTGAAGGACGGTCTGGAAATCATCCCCGTCTCGACGGTCGACGAAGTGCTCAAGCACGCCCTCACGGGCCCGCTGACGCCCGTCGAGTGGAGTGAAGAGGATGAGCCGATTGCTGCAACTGCGAAGGTTGAAGACGGCGACAGCGACGCTGTTCTGACCCACTAGCAGTAACTTATCGTGGATAACTTAGGCGGCGCGGAGATTTTCCGCGCCGCCTTCGTTTGACGAGCCGTCTTAACCCCGCATACTCCCGGTCGAGCGAAGCGGCGTGAGCTGTAGCCAGCGCCGCCGCTTTCATGCTGGGAGAAGAACATGACCACAAAGGCCGAACTCGTCACGGCGATCGCCGAAAAGGCGGGCATCAACAAGAACCAGGCTAAGGACGCTCTCGAGGCTTTCATCGACGCCGTCACCAGCTCGCTGAAATCGGGCGAGGACGTACGTCTGGTCGGCTTTGGCACCTTCAAGGCCGTCGCTCGCGCCGCGGGCACCGCGCGCAACCCGCGCACCGGCGAGACCGTGAACCGTCCGGCGTCCAAGACCGCCCGGTTCCAGGTCGGCGAAGGTCTGAAGACCACGCTGAACGGCTGATCCAGTAAACGGATTTCGAGGGCGGGCCGCCACGAGGCGTCCCGCCTTTTCTATGCAGGACTTTTCCGGGCGGACGGGGTATCTCCCACATCCTCGTCCGTCTTGGCTTCGTCCGCCTCGAACAGACTTGCCCGAAAGGGCCTGGGGGCGGTTAGCTCAGCGGTAGAGCGTCTCGTTTACACCGAGAGGGTCGGGGGTTCGATCCCCTCACCGCCCACCATATACCATAAGGGTTTTCTGGAATCTGGCAACTGTTACTACCCAGATTGCTACCCAGAAACCCAGTTATTCCTCTCGCCTCCGGCCGCCAGAAGCCCGGCGTGCGTTGGCTTGGTAGTCCGGCCGATGGTGGCCATAGTTGTCCTCCAGCATCTTCGGGCTCATGCCAAGATAGGCGGCGGCTTCCCAACTATCGGCCCCGCCCTCCATCAGCCACGTCGCGGCGGTGTGGCGCAGCCAGTGAGGCGTGATCACGCCAGGCAAGCCAGCGTCCGCCACGCACCCGGCAAAGCCAGTCCTAGGCCGCCCTGCGATCGGATTGCCGGCGAAGTGCATCACGGTCGTGATTCGGAATTCCTCGTAGGGTGCCTTGTCACCACGGCGGGCGCGGTCCTCGCGCTCAGCGTCCTGGATGGCCTTTTCGAGCCGCAGGTCCAGGGCCCGCCAGCGGCGCATATGGGCCAGCAGCCGGGCAGGGATGCGGACCACAGGGCGGCGCTTGTTGGCGCGCTCCTTTTCGGCCTTTCCCTTGCGGTAGATCATCCCCTTGTCGAGATCGACCCAGGCCTGGTCCGCCGACTCGGTCCAGAGCAGCGACGTGATCACCTTCGACCGCGTCCCGGTGTAGAAGCCGATCAGCAGGAACCGGCGAAGGTGTAGGCGATTGGTGCGCGTAGTCTTGTGCGGCGCCAGCCATGGGCCGTCAGCCTGACGCTTGAAACCCATGGCGGCCTTGAGGAGTCGGGCGGCCTGGTGGCGCGTGAGGGCGTCTCGCTGGCTCTCGGGCTTCGGCGGCAGCCACACCTCCGGCCGCGCCGTCAGGGTATGCTCGCCGTGCCAGTAGCCAATAGCCGCCGATAGAACCTCCAGCTCGCGCCGCGCGGTCTGGTCCGAGACCATGCGCTGGTTGTCGTCGAGTCGAGCGGATCCGATCCGTTGCGCCGTGCGCCAGGCGATGTATTCCTTGCAGGTCGATCGGCGCACATCGGCGATCTTCTTGCCGGTCCACCACTCACCCAGCTTGCGGATGAACCCAGCCATGGTCTTGGCCTCGCTGAACAGCTCCGGCGCCCGCTCCATGGCGTAGACCCGCAGCACGTCCTCCAGGTCTACGCACGCAGGGTCGGAAGGGTTCGAAGCGGCAATCGCCCGGTCCTGCGCGGCCTTGGCGTTGATGTAGTCCGCGAGCGCTCGCTCAGCGTCCTGCAGGCGGTCTCCAGGGAAACCGGTGGATCGCTCGGTAGAGCCGTCGCGGATGACCCAGACGTCGGGGAGCTGTTTGCCGCTGCGGCTGTCGGCTCGGCCCTGTCGGAGATAAAGGCGGGCGCCCTTGGCTTTGCGGGACATGTGGCGGGCCTAAACAGCGCCCGAACCTGGGCAGGGGTGACGAAGAACTTGCCGGCGACCTGGGCGGGCGTCAGGCGGCCCTTGCGGATTTCCGTGCGTAGCATGGGCAGCGTGACCGGGAGCACCTGGCCGAGGATCGCCGCGGCCTCTTCCAGCCGCATGGGATCGTCGTCGGCCCAGTCCTCCGGACGAGGTCGAGCACCGACGCGCGTGAGGATGCTAGCCCCCATCTCACGCCTCCTGCTGGGACTTGGTGAGGGCTCGATAGGCGTCTCGGGCTGACGTAATCGTCCACGCGGCGTCGTGACCGGCCCCGTCATCGATCGGCCTTTTCGTGGCCTCTGGCCCTGTCAAAACGCGGTGGCCGTCGATTTTGTAGGCGTCAGGAACGTTGGCCATGATGGCGTCGAAAAGACCAGCCTTCGCCTCCAGCGCCGCTATCCGCTCTCTGGGGTCTTGGTGGGCCGGAACTTCGATCATCGGCCAGGCTTCGTCGTTCAGCGGACAGCGTGGCGAATGCGCCCCCTTCCAGCGGCACGTCGTGCACACAGCATCACCGTCTCGGATCACCTCCACGCTCGCGGCCTTGGCTTCGTCCTGGCGGGCGGCGTTCATCAGCATGTCCAACTCCGCGTCGGTGATCGCGTAGAGGCCGCTTACTGTAGTGCTGGAGGATTGGGCGAAACGCTCGACCAAGGCCCGGTTCTTCTCGCTCAGCATGGGGTCAGGTCTCCTTGGTGGGGGCGAGGGCGACCATGGCCGCTTCAAGGGTGTCGGCGTGGCGCGCGTCCATCCGCTTGCGTTCAGCCGACCAATCCGGCGTTAGCGGCCTGGCCGAGCGGGCGCGGTAGATCTGCGCGAGGTGGCGAAGGTCGGCGAGTTGTTCGGCGCTCATGTCTCCGCCTCCTGCTGGGCGAGGGCCGCGCGGCCTGCGTCGGTGATCTCGTATCCGCCATGGACGTAGGACGAGAACATCCCATCGGCGACATGTCGGCTCATGCGGGCGTGCCACGAGGCGCGCTGAAGGCCTCCCCAAGATGGGTGAGGCGTCAGCACCCCGAGACGGTTATCGGCCGCTTGGCGAAGGTCGCGGATGGTCGCCTTAGTCAGCTTCCCCGCGCTACCAGCTATCGCCACCGTCGCCTCCATCGAACGAGCCGTCCAGGGTGGCGACCTCGGTATGGTGGCCGCCAAGGTCCGTGCCGCCGTAGCGCAACGACCCTGAACCTGCGCCGCCGAAGATGGTCAGGCCGAGACGCTTGGCTTCCTTGGCCGCGCGGGAAATGCGGTTCGCGATGGACGCGACGGCCTTCGGGTCGAGGCCGTACTCGGCACACTTTTCCTCGTCGACCATCTACTCGCTCCCAGCTTTGGCAGGGGCTGTAGGGTGAAGGGCGGCGGTGAGGGCGGTGAGCGCGTGGCCGAAGCGGTTGTTCGGCCCCATGTACCGCCGCGACTTGTCGGCGAGCCATTCCATGACTTGGCTCTCGGTGTAGTCCAGCCACTCCACCCGTGCGAGCTTGGGGGTTGATGGGGATAGGAGGGCGGCGCGCTTGATGGATTTGTCGATCCGCTCCAACCGCGATTGGAGCCGCTGAACCAGAAGCGCGGGCTCCGGCATGACGCCGTCTACCGAGCGAACCGTACTCAGGTAGGCGTAGGCCTCGGCGATCACGGCCGTCGTGCGCTCCGGCTCCGGGTAGGTCCATTCCTCTACCCGCGCCTGAGCTTCAGCCGGGACGGATAGTGCCGCAACGAGGTCGCCACGACACTCAAGGATCGCCTCGGCTTCGGCGTGGGTCAGCACCCTTGCGCATTGCAAACGCGGGTCATCGGGATCGGTGAACGGCCGCTCGAACACGTCCGCCAGATCGTGGAGCGCCACAGGCTCAGGCTCTCCTGTCTGCGAACGGGAAGTTGGGGCCTCCCGGGAACCTTCACCCTCTACCTGTGCGGCGACTTTCTCAGTGCCGGTGTCAGGCGTTGTCGATGCGGGCGCGCGAGCGATGTCGAACAAGTCGCCCAACAGATCGTCCAGGCGGTCAAGGCGCTGATTGCCGGTCTTGGCCTCCCAATCGCAGTCCTGCTCTTCGTCCCAGGACCCCGACAAAACGAGGTTCATGCGGTCGGCGCACAGCTTCAGGCGTGTCGCGAGCGCAGCCGTCGCATCCACGGCAGGTTCATCCCGCGAGCCGCTGCCCGACCGGCCAAGCCCACCAGAGGAACCCTGGTCTTGCTCTCCTGTCTGCCTGGCAAGGATGGCGTCGGCCTCGGCTAGGGCAATCCGCCTGACATACTCAAAGCAGGTCTCGTCACCCAGGCCGGGGAGTTCCCCAAAGCTGTCGATCCAGGCGCTATCCGCCAACCGGTGATCGATAATCCGCGCGATCTCTTCCCGTTCGTTCTCAGGCTTGGCCATTAGAGGGCTCCTCGTGGTCTTGGCGTTCGTAAGCGCGCTCGGCCTCGTCGCCTTCTTCGATGCATTTTTCGCAGAACAGCTCGCCGGTCTGGTCTTGATGGTCGCGAACTTGCGGGTCGAAGAAATCAACCTCGCCGCCGCAGTTGTCGCATTGCAGGTGATTAGCCATCACCCTTCCCCCTCTAGAGCCGACCCGGTAGGGGGTTGGGTTGGGGCGGCGAGACATTCGCTCAGAGCGTATCGCTTGGCGCACGGCACAGGAGCCTCGCTTGGGTGGCAGGTGCAGGGCCTGTCCTCGGTTGGCGCGACGAACTCGACCGAGAGGGTGGTTAAGGGCGAAACAGACGTCCAGTCGCCCGCCAGATACCGACCAAGGGGCGTTCCGTCTTCGGAGCGGACCCGAAGCGATCCATCTCGCGCGACGTGCGCGTAGGCTCCGACAGCCGTCAGGACGTCGTCGCAGTGGTTGGCGCGAGTGACGCGGAAGCTGGTCATTCCAGCGCAAGGGAAAGGTGTCGCCATCCCTCAGCCCTCCCTCGACCCGGTATCAGGACGAGCGACGAGCCAGCGGATGCGTTCAGCGGTCGTCATGGCGAGATCGCCGGGGTCGCCGCTGCCGTCGCGGTTGGACGGAACGCCCAGTTCGTTGAGCAGGACGCAGGCTTCCGCGAGTTCGGTGTTCATGACGATTTCCTTGGGGTTTGAGGTATCAGGACGAGCCTTGGAGAGGGCTACGCGGGCGAGTTCGCGCATGAAGTCGCGCTCTCCGTTGGACCCGTAGCAAGCGGCGTAGGACATCTCCATCCCGGCCGCGCCCTCGTCGTTGAGCCAGTATTTCCCTGTCGCTGGGAACTCACCGAACCAGCGCTCGATACGCTCCAACGCCGTCACCAACTCCCCAACGAGGGCTTCGGCAGTGGTGGCGCGGGCCAGGGCATCCCGGCGCTCATTGGCCAGCATGGAGATCGCCGCGTTGTCGTCGCGAACCTCGCCCTTGAGGTCGTCCACCTCGGTCTCTGCCGCTTGGAGGCGGGAGAGGATGGCGCGGATGTGGCTGGCCTTGAGCATGGCTTCGCGCTCGTCGCCAATGTGCAGGCCGTGGATGTCTTCCTTGTCGAGACCGCGCGAAAGGTCGAGCTGTTCGAGATACTTCTCGATTGCCGCCTTCGCAGCGCTCTCCAGGGTGGGGAGGTCTAGGGGTTGGTCAGTCATGGCGGGGTCCTTGGGGGCAGCACGCGCTGACCTTTCGCCGGCACAGCCGGTCACCAGGCGCGGAGCCTCGATCGAGGGGGTCATGCGGCGGCTCGCAGCATCTCGGCCTCAGCCGTCACGAGGGCGCGGCCGAGGACTTCCGGGACTTGCGGGACGACCGCGTTGCCGAGGCCATGCAGGCGGTCCACCCGAGCGGGAACCCCATGAGCCACTCGACCCACGTCGGGTTCAGCGAGCCACCCTGACCGCCCTCTGGAGATACGGCGGTCGGCAGCCGAACCTGTTGGTTCTTGGCTTTCCGCTCGGCTAGAGATTGCTGCGACCACTTGTTTCCGTCCGTCGCTGACGGTGTCGGCCAAAGTGAGCGGTTTACTGCCCGACCCAACTCGTTGCCGCTTGGTCCATTGCTTCGACCGTCCGCGCTGAACCCGTGCGGCGTCGGCCACATCTTGACCCAGCGATCTAGCGAGACGCTCTTGTTCGTCTCGAAGTTCAGTGTTTCCGACGAGGTGGATTTCCGCTCGATGTGGTCCGAAGCCGTCGGCGTCGGTATCGAATGCGTCGGCTTCGCCACCATTCCAAGCTGGAACGCCTTGCTCGGCAGCGGCGCGAGAAAGTTCCGTGGCGACCGCACGCCGGAACGCATCGCCGAAGCCTTGGTGTTGCTCGCCTCTGGGGTAGGCAACAATCCACACTCGGTCGCGCCGGTGAGGGGCGCCAACGGCGAAAGCTGGAATGCAATCCCACCAGAGATCATACCCGAGCGAGGCCAGGGCCCCGAGAACCTCTCCAAGTCCTCGACCAAGGAGCGCTGCGACGTTCTCCAGAACGAGGTAGCGGGGTCGCCGGCCGGCTCCGATAAGCTCGCGAACGAGTCTGACGATTTCCCAGAAGAGGCCCGAGCGAGCGCCCGCAAGCCCAGCCCCGGCGCCCGCATAGCTGAGGTCTTGGCAGGGGAAGCCACCGCAGACGACGTCGACAGCAATTCCATCTGAGGCCAGTCGCTCGGCGGTGAGGGTTTGGACGTCGTCATACTGTTGGACCTCGGGCCAGTGGTGGGCGAGCAGGTGGCGGCAGACGGTCGAGACCTCGCAGAAGGCGACCGTGACCAGGCCGGCGGCCTCCAGGCCGAGGCTGAACCCGCCAATCCCGCTGAACAGGTCGAGGACCCGGAGCGCGCTCACGCCACCCTCCCGAACATGTCCGCCTGCGCCGGCTCCAGCCCGTCGAGCCACGCGTCGGCGCTGGGGATGACCAGGCCGTGCTCCATCCGGATCCAGTTCACCGCGCTCGCTATGGCCGAGGCCCTGGTCAGGTGCGGGCGTGACGTTGCGCGCCCGGAGCTGATCCCGCAGCCGTCTCTGGTGCGGGTGTCCAGGCCATACCTCCAGCCTTTGTCGGATTCAGATAGGCGGATGGTGATGGTCAGGGGGCCGGAGTGGTGGAGGGTTTCCATTAGACACCCACCTTCGAACGGGAGGAGAACGAGCGCTTGGGCCACGGGTCGGCGCGCTGGGCGATCTTCCGCGGCACAGCGGGCTTGTCGAAGTCGCGACCGTGGATCGGCCGGCCCTTGGCGATCTTCCGCGAGGGCTTGGTGGCGAGGACAGGCTGCGGCGTCGGGACCGCGCTAACCAACAGATGGCCGGTTTCGATCAGCCAGCGCATGGTCGCCCGGTGCGCGCGTTCCCAGAGTTCGGTGCGGATCTCGCGGGACTCGTTGCCCTGGTCGATCCGGCCATGGCAGGTCCAGCAGACGAAACCGATCGCGGCGTCGCTGGCCTTGAGGCTTGCGCCCTTGCCGTCGCGCTGCTGATTGCTGTGGGCGCTGACGACCTGGCCCTCGTTGTGGGCGCCGCAGAGCATGCAGTGGGGAGCCTTGGAGGCCAGGCTGAGTAGGGCGGGGTTGCGGTAGGTCATCCGACCCTCCCCATCGCGCGCATATCACTCTGCTGGGTCCGCCAGGCGTCGATGACGGCCACGGCGGCTTCACGGCGGTCGCGCTCGCGGTAGTAGTTCTCGGCGACCAGCTTGTAGTCGGCCAGGGCCCGCTCGTACTCGGGCGAGGTGAGAGCGGCGGCGGCTCGCTCGCCGACGGTCTTGCCCTCGGCGCGCAACTCGGCGCGCGCCAGCGTGACCTTCAGTTGCTTCTCGGCGAACTCGTACCCAGCGCGAGCCGTGGCGTGGGCGCCGGACTTGAGAAGGTCAAAGGAGTGCTGGACGTGATCGTCGGGGATGCGGATCATGGTCAGGCCGCCGTCGGTTCGTTGACGATGACGAGGCCGGGCAGAGTGCGCTTGCCAGCTTGGATGTCTTGGCGAGCCAGCACTAGCGCCGCCTCAACCATCGCCGGGAAGTTGGTCGTGTAGTAGTGGCGCAGCAGGGCGGTTTCACCCTTGATGGCGTCATCACCTTCGCCGACCGGCACGAAGCCCTTGATAACCCAGCGGTCGCGCAGGCTCAGCGCGCGGCCATAGCCGGTGGATTGCGGGCGGGCGTTCTCGGTGCGCGTGGCGACACGGTCCAGGCGCGAGGCTTCACGGATGGCGTCCTCGGCAACTTCCGCGGCGCCCAGGTCGCCGGTCTCGCGGGCCTCCTCGACGAGCGCGCGGGCGGCGTTGGCGGCTTCCTCGGCCTCGACACGAAGGCGCTCGACCTCGGCTAGGCGCTTGGTCTCAAGGGCGGCCAGCCACTTGGCCGACACCGCCTTGAGCGCCGGAATGGCCAGCTTGGTCTTGCCCTTCATCGCCTTGGTGTCGGCGATCAGGGGCGCGTACTTGGCCTGGACAGCGTTGGCGGCGTCGTCGTGCGGTTTCTTCTCCAGGGCGCGCGATGCGTCGGCGGCGGTCTCGGCCTCCTGCATCTTGCGCAGCAGTTCTTGGACCTTGTCGGCCTGCTCCTGGGTCTCGATGGCCGCGCCGTCGATCCAGTTCTTGGCCTCCAGGAACAGGTCCTCAATGTTCGCCTTGTGGGCGTCGAACGGCGAAACCTCCGGCTTGGACTCCTCCGGCGGATTGTTGGCGCCGATCGCGTGGCGTTCGTCCAGGGCGAGGGCGGTCATGCGAACGCCTCCTCGGCGGCCATTTCACGGGCCGGTTTGGCGTTGGGGTGCATCGGCAGAAGTGAGGCCCGGCGGTTCTTCCAGCAGCGGACGATGGCGTTGTAGACGTCGTCTTCCTGGATGCTGTCGAGAAGAGCCGTGTTCTTGGCCTTCCATTCGTCGCAAGCCTCGACAGTCTCGCACATGATGATGGCGGACTCTGCCGTCACCTGGATTGCCGGGCGCTCCGGCTGCTTAGGCTCGCGCGGCTGACGGGGGGTGATGTTGCGGGGCTGGCTGGGCGTGTCGTCGAAGCCGCCCTCCGGAACCTCCTCGGCAGGCGTTGTGGACAGGTTGCCGTCGATCAGCACCACCACGTGCGCGAAGGCAGATCGGCAAGCCCGGCTGATGGCTCGGGTTTGCACCATGGCGCGGCGAGCGTAGACGGGGCGCTTTGCCCACACAGCCTCGTCGTCGCCGATGAAGCCCTCGGCCCTGGCGATCTCCGCACCGTCCGACATGCGGCGGATGATGCCGACCGCGCTGAACCCACCCATGCCCTCGTCGTTGACACGGTGGACCTCGTCGGCGGACGCGGTGCAGCCGTGAGCGATGGCAATGGCCTGCCAGCCCTCGACGCGGACATACTTGCGTCCACCGATCTGTTGCGCGGTCTTCAGGACGATTTCGCGGCAAAGGCCGGCGGCGTCCGTCGAGGCGCGATAGACCTCGGCGTTGCTGGGTGACGTGGTGACCAGGGCGTTCATGCGACGCGCTCCGCTTGGGCCTTGGCGGCTTCCGCTTCGGCGTATTGCTCGTTGTTGATGGCGATCTGGGCGGCCATGGCGGCGACTTCCGCGGCTCGCGAGCCGTCGTCGGTGTCGGCCAGCTTGCGGTGGGCATTCAGCAGATAGCTGTGCGGCATGGTCGCGATCTCCATGGAGCCGCGCGAGCCTTGGTAGTGGGTGACTTGGTCGTTCATCGGTTGGTCTCCTTCAGCACCGCCAGCCGATCGGCAAAGCGGGCGCGAATTGCGGTGAAAACGGCGTCGGGCTGGGCGTCGATCAGGGCCGTGTGCTCCCGTCCCCAATCGGTCAGAGCCTTTGCTGTTGGGGCTAGGTCGATTGCCAGGGAGAGGAGGGCGGTCACGGTCTGATCTTCCTCGCTCACGCGGCCATGAAGTCTTCGGCCGGCAGCAGGCGCAGCCGTTCGGCGTCCAGGCGGGCGTTGCGCGCGGCCTCGACCTTCTTCTGGTCGGCCTGCTGGCGGATCACCTGACGCATCAGCTCGCGCCAGCGGCGTTGCTTGGCGGGCATACCGGCGGCGATCTCGACCGCGTCACCCTTCTTGGCGAGGGGCGCGAAACTGGCGCTGGCGGCGTGAAGGGCCTTGGCGTCGTTGGCGAGGGAGAGGGCCAGATCGGCAAGTTCGGTGTGAAGGTCGGTCATCGGGCGGACTCCCGGCCAGGGCCGCTTGCAGCGAGCGGGCCGAGGCTGTTGACGACGTCCATCTGGAGGACGGCTGCAGTCGTTGAGAGAAGGACCTCGTGTGCGGCGTCGAGCGCGGCCTGCACGGGGTGATTGGTCGGCAAGGCCAGCGAGGCCTGGCGGATGGCGCGGGCGATCTCGGCGGAGGTCATTGAGGCCGCTCCCCGTTCGCCAGGCATTCGGCGATGTAGGCCAGGGCCGATCGCGCGACCCGGTGAGCACCCTCCAGCACCTCTGGCGGGGTGACCGCGCGGGTCTGCTCGTAGGTGTAGCCATCGGGACGCTTGAAGCCGCCCATGGCCTCAATCACCCGTAGGGCCAGTTCGCGCTCATCAATCACACCGACCAGAGCGATTGCGCGCTTCTTGACGTCGGTGCTCACGTCCCACGCTCCCCATCTTGGCCAAGAGCCTTGGATGCGGGCTTGCGGGGTGTCGCCCAGCGGGGCATCCCGATTTGCTCGCACTCCGCGCGGGTCAGCGTGAACTCTAGCCCGTTCGCCAAGACGTAGTGCGCGCCCTGGCCGCCATTTCCGATGGCGGCTCCCGACACAACCGGAGAGCGCCTATTAGCGGTTTTGAAGCTGTCAGCCTTGCAGGCCATTAGGCCGCCCTCCGAAGATTGCTGCCGCCGTTCAGGGCCTCAGCGATCTCAGCAGCGATGGTGAGCGCGACGGCTGCGCAGCTCCGAGCGATGCCTGCGTCAAACAGGCGGCCCTCGACATGCATGCGGTCGTAGTCGGCCTCGTAGGCCGCCGCCGCGATCTCGTTGCGCTGTTGACGGGCCAGGGCTTCGTCAACCTGCATCACGGTCGGGAAGCGCTCGCCCTCAAGTCGCTCCACGACGTAGTGGCCGCAGACGGACAGGGCGAAGGGGTTGGCGCGGGTCATGACGCGCCTCCGGCCTGAATAGAGGTGAGGAGGGCGCGGGCGGTCCGCCGGGCGTTGTCGAGAGCGATCATGGCATCGGCTTGGCCAGCCGCGATCATGGCGTCATAGGTTGCCATGTCGCGGGTTGCGGCCAACTGCTCGCACGACCATTCCAGGCCCTGCACAGCCTCCACCAGAGCCGCGCGCTGGGCGATTAGCTCGGCTTGGTCGGCAAGGATGGCGTCGGCCTTGGCGAGGGCGATCCTCCGGACGTACTCAAGACAAGTCTCGTCACCCAGGCCGGGCAACTCCCCGAAGCTGTCGATCCAGGCGCTGTCCGCCAGCCGAGGCTCGATGATCCGCGCATACCACTCGCGAGCCGCCATGGGGGCGAGCGCAGCCGTCGCAGGGACGTCTAGACCATCCCGCGAGCCGCACGGTTGCTGGCCCGGGTCCTGGGAGACGTTAAAATCGGACATCTATTCCTCCTCCACAGGGGCTTGAGCTGGGTGAGTTGCAGCGGTGATGGCGGTTTGCCTGGCGCGCTCGTCGAAGCGCTCGGCGTCGGCTTCAGCCCGGCGGGCCGCGAAGAGCGCCTGCTTCCTGTTGTGGGTTCTGAACGGGAAGCGCTCGGCGAACTCGCGTTCGTGCTTGGCGTCGCGGCGGGCCCGCTCGGCCCGTTCTGTCCAGGCGACGGTCATCTCTCACTCCCCCTTCAAAGCGACTGAGACCGAAGCCTCAAGGGGGGAGAGAGCGGCCTCGACGGCGTCGTGCACGTCTTTGACGGCTTGGTTGTAGCTGCGGCCGAAGACCAGCATCGGGGCTAGGTCCAGGCGGAACATCACACGGACGCGAGCCAGGAGACCGAGAAGCTCATCATGCTCGGCGTTGGAGGCTTCTGCGGCGGCGATCCGGGCTTTTGCGTCCTGAAGATCGGTCGCAACCGAACGCCAGCGCTCGTGAGCGTTGCTGTCGCGGCGACGGACCCACGCCACGCAGGCGTCGATGTCGGCCACGTAGCGGTCGCCCTTGCGGACGAAGAACTCCGAGCCGCCGCACGTCAGGCCGGTCAGGGCCTTGGTCAGGGCTGCGTTCTCGGCGACGAGGGACTCAACGGTTTCGACAGCCATAACCTAGCCTCCCTTCGATTGGAGGGTTGAAGCCTCAAGGGGTTTGGCCCAGTCAGCCGACTTCACTCGCACCTCGCCGAGGTTGGCGAAGATGCCGCTACCAGCGAAAATCTCGCTGTCTGGGTGTTTGATGGCGTGGGGAACGAGCTCGGCGATCTCGTAAGGATCAAGCCCCTCGACGAAGGAGCCGTCAGCCTCATCTTCGCTCTCATCGTCGTATTCGAACTCGCCATAGCCAGCATCGGCCAGTTCTTCTGGCGACATGTCTTCGACTTCGATTTCGAGCTTCAGGATAAGGGTGCGCTTCACGACTTATCCCTCCTTCTGTTCTACGGGGGAGGGAGGGGCTTGCGACTGGAGGGCGGCGGGGTGATCCTTCTTGATGTTGGCGACGATCCAGCGACGCATCCGTTCCCAACGGGCGCGGGGCGTTTCCGTGTAAACGGCACCCTCATCGTTCTCCCACATGATCTCGCAGGCGAGGGCGTGGGGGACGCCGAAGAGGGCGGCGACGCGTTGGTGGTCTTCGACGTCAACCAAACCGAGGTCGGCACCGCGCGCTCGTCCGACGGCACCTAGCGTGCAAAACGACCCCTTGGAGGCCAAGTCGTTTGCGATAAGCTCGGGCGCGGGCAGCGCGTCCAGTGCTGCTAGGGCCTCGCGCAAGAACGCCTGGCCCCGCTTGCCGCGAAGAGCGCTTGTGACCGCTCCGCGCCACCGGATCGATGACCAGTTGTCGAAATCGCAGTCGCCGTCGTCGAGATAACCGGACCGGCTCATGCCGCCACCCGCTTGGCTTGAGCGACACGAGCCTTGCGGAACTCGTAGTAAACGCCGTCGTCAGCCAGCGGATGCTCGATGACCTCGACCGACGAGGGCAGGCCTTCCACGATGCGGCGGGCGTAACCGGTGGCGTCGAGGAACGGCAGGATCGGCTCGGACGACGGCACGAAGCGCGGGCACTTGCGGCCTAGGGCTTCACGGGCCGAGGCGCGGCTGGCGGTCTTGACCGGAGCCAGCATCGCTTGCGCGGCGGCTTCTAGATCGGAGGGGTGGGCTGCGGTGCGCACGGTGGCGGCTCCCTTAAGCGGCCACAGACGCGCGGAGGCGCTTGTGGTGTTCGCGGTGATGGGTGGGGCAGAGCCAGCGGACGTTGTAGGGCTGGCTGTAATCGTCGTGGTGGGCCTCGACCTCGATCGAGCCGCAGACTTCGCAAGGCCGCTTAGCTAGCCGCCCCTTGCAAATCGCCGTGCGCAAACGCGACCTCGCATTGACCTTCAAGCGGAAGGCGGGGTCGGTCTGATAGCGGACCTTGTTTCGCGTCTTCGCCGCTTGAGACATCCCAGAAGACATGCGGACGCCGTGTTGGCTCGGCTTGGTCGGGCCGCCTGATCGGCGCGTCAGGCCGCGAGCCTCCCGGCGATCGCGATAGGCAGCGGCCAGTACGTTCAGGCAGGCCCGGCAGGTGTAATGGTTTTTCCGCACCTGAAACGCCTTGGGCTCGAAAGGCTCCGAGCAAAGGCGGCAGGGCTTGGTTTGGATGGAGGGTTGCACGGGTCGTCCTCATCGGGTGTGAGGAGACTATGACAAAACCTCATATCGCGGTCAATGAGGAAATCGCACAACGACGAACGGGCGGCGCCCGAAGGCCCGCCCGCTATGTCAGTTTTGGCTTATCGACTAAGGAAATGGCCCTAGAGGCTTACTCTTCAAAGCCCAGAGTGGCTATGACGCGCCCCACGATCTCGACCGTGGCGTCTTCTGCTTCATAGGGTACGGGAGACTGGAAGCGCGGATCGCTGGACCTGGGCCACAGCTCAAGTTCGCCGCCGGGTAGCTGGGTCAATTCCTTCACGGTCATCTCATGAAGGCCGTCGCGGACGCGGCGAACAACGACGCGCTTTCCAATGGGCAGCGCTCCGCCCTGAAAAGGCCGCACTACAACAAAGCTTCCGTCGGGGTACATGAGGTTCATAGACGGGCCTGCGACCCGCAGGGCAAATACTTCACCATCAAATACGCGGTGATCTACCACCGGAATATCGAGATTTTCCATGTAGTCATTGGCGGTTTCGCGCCAAGCTCCCGCCTCGACAGTCCCTATAACAGGGATCATGCGCGCTGCCTCTGGCTGGGTGCCATGCGACAATACGCCACCCCTCTGGGTTGCGGCCAGGTAAGCTTTTATTTTCTCCGCCTCTTGCGCCTTGATTTGCCTTGTGCCGTTGGCAATCCGGTTCACCGAGGCCGGGTCGAGTTCCAGGAATCTTGCGAGCGCCGACTGCGACCGACCGGGCTTCTCAAGTTCCGCCTTGATCCATGATGCTTCCATGCGGTGCGTTTGCAGAAATGCCGGATAGAGCGCCATAGACAAGGCGTCACAGTCCGAGCTCATAGATCGGTTGACCTGACTATGAGGTTCCGTCATAGTCCCTTCCCATGGCAACAGCTTCCGAAATCATCAAGCGCTGCGGTGGCAATAAGGCCGTCGCCGATTGGCTTGGCCTCGACCGTTCCGGCGTTCAGCGCTGGGTCTATGATCCGCCGCGCGGCTGCGGCAATCGAGTGCCATCCCGCCAGTGGGCGCCGCTGATCCAGCAGGCCGCCAAGCACGGCGTTCATATCACCCTCGACGAGTTGATGCCGACCGACATGGCGAATGTCGCGCGGCGGCAGGCCAAGACGGCGCGGGCCGCGTAACCATGGCGCCGGGGGCTCATCATTTCCAATCGAATACCGGTGCGGGCCTCCCCCGTGCGCATCGGTGGCGCGCGTCGGCTGACAGCCCTCGTGTCGATGCGCGCCGATCATCTACGCCGATAGGGCGGCCGAGCCTGTTGGCACGCGCCGCCCTTCAGGGCTCCGAGCAGGGTTGCAGCCCTCTCGGAATGTTCGTCTGCAGTTTCCAGAAGTACCCGAGAGCTTGCCGGCTCTCGTCTCGCAACAATCCTGCAGGCCCCCGCAAGGCGGGCGTGTCGCAGGCACTCAATGAACTCGTCGCTGGCGGGTTCGAAATCCATCTTGATCCGTCGTCCCTGCCAGTAGCCGCCGCGTCCCGAGGTCACAAATGACAGGGACAGCCGTGCAACGCTTTGGAACAAACCGCAGACCTTTGCCGCATCTAGGCGAACGGGTCCGCTCCTTCCTCGCGCCCCTGGGGCTCACCGAGAAGGAACTGGCCATCAGGGCCAACATCGACGTTCGGACGGCCCGCAGCGCCAAGGAGGGGTCGTGCGGCCCCGCCACCTTCGATGCGCTCGCCGAGGCTTTCCAGTGGGAATTCATAGAAGCGGTCATGACGCCCGTCGTTGGCGCCGACCCGCTCACCGCCAGGGAGGCGCAGCTTGAGAAACATTTGGCCGAGGCCGCCGCCATCCAGGCGCGGCTTGAGCGCGAGCGCGCGGTTCGGGCTCGGCATCGCACTGGAATGCCTGACGCTTACCCGGCGAGCGCTCTTCGCGGCGTTCAGTTGGGTCGCGCGTCGGGAAGCCAAGATCAGTCGCCGTCTGAAGGAGCCTGACCCATGACGCCGATCGCCTCCTCCTGCGCTCCCGGCACCGCCGACAGCAGGCGGCTGGCATGGCGCCGTATCGGCCTCGGCATCATCAACCTCGCCGTTTGGACGGCGATCATCATGGGTGTTCGCTCATGCCTCTGACAATGATCCGCGACCTCTTCCGCCTGAAGTGGGTTCGCCCGCGCATCTCCACGCGCGAGGCCGCCAAGGTTCTCAGCCAGGCCGCCGCCGACATCCGCACCGCCCGTGAGCGCACGCACGACCGCCTGAAGGCTGAACGCGCAGCCGGGATGGTGTGCGGGAGGATGGCGCGATGATCAGTTTCACCGTCCCTGGCAAGCCACAGCCCTGGCGCCGCGCCCGCACCAACGGCAAGACGTTCTTCAAGGACGCCAAGACCAAGGCCAACCAGAACGCATGGGCCGGGGCCGCGAAGCTCGCCGGGGCCCGTCCGACGACGGCGCCGGTGTCCGTGGTCATCGTGGCCCGCTTCGGCATCGCGAAGGCCACCACCAAGCCCCGGCGCGCCGACATGCTTGCGGGACGAATCCGCCCGACTGCCCGGCCTGACGCCGACAACATCGTCAAGAACCTAGACGGCCTCAACGGCGTCGCATTCGCCGATGACGCCCAGGTCGTGAGCCTGACTGTGACGAAGGTGTTCGCAGACGTGCCCGGCGTGGACGTTTCCATCACCGAGGTCGGCGCATGAGCATCCCGGCCATGCCGCAGCGCGTGCGGGAGATCCTGGATCGGGTGGCGGAGGAGCATGGCACAACTACCGAGGCGTTGACCGGCCACAGCCATCGCAAAGGTCTCGCCGTGGCCCGTTACGAAGCCTACAGCCGGATCGTCGCACAGATCGTCATCAACAGACAGCCGCCCAGCCTGCCGCAAATCGGAGCCTGGGTGAACCGCGACCACACCACTGTCCTTTACGGCCTCCGGCGTCACGCCTCAGGCTTTGAATGGAACCAGCACGCCAAGACAGAGAAGGGCGTCGGCAAGCCCAAGGGCGAAATGTACAGCCGCATGAAGCTGGTCGCGATGATGAACCGCGAGCCGCTCCAGTGGGACAACGTTCGTCCCGTCTCGCCCGCCGTGCAGGCCGCCGTGCTCCAGCAGTTCGCGCTGCTTCAGGAGGGCGCGGCTTGAGCCTAAAGCCCGAAGTCCTCGACGCGCTACTCAAGGCCGGCGCCAGTGCCGAGATGATCGTGGCCGCCGTGAAGGCGGATGCGTCGCAAGAGGACGCGCGCCGTGCCGCCAAGCGGGAAGGGGACAGGCTTCGTCAGGCGAGGAAGAGGGCCAAAGTCACGGAGAGTCACGCCGAGTCACGCGTGACAGGACGTGACCACGGCGACACCCGCCCCCTCCCTTCTTCCCCCCAGACCCCCCAACTAC